>CAZDHR010000757.1:0-1501 GCA_964505295.1 uncultured Planctomycetaceae bacterium | reverse complement strand
GAATCGCCACCCAGGTGATGTTGGGAAAGAAGATCTCGGAGTTGGGCCTGGGTCGCAAGTCGATTCCGCACTTCGGCGTCAAGGAGGCCGTCTTTCCCTTCCGCATGTATCACGAAGTCGACCCGATCCTGGGCCCGGAGATGCGCTCGACCGGCGAAGTGCTGGGGATGGCCAATTCGTTCGGGCTGGCGTTCTACAAGGCCCAGCAGGCCGCCTCGCCCGCGCTGCCTTTGGGCGGCACCGTGCTGATCACCGTCGCCGACCACGACAAGCCGGCCGTCCTCGAAGTCGCTCGCCGGTTCGACGAGCTGGGCTTCCAGATCCTGGCGACCCGGGGCACGCATGCCCTACTCGGCGAGCACGGAATCCAAAGCCAGCCGATCCTCAAGATGCACGAGGGGCGCCCCAACATCGTCGACGCCCTGATGAAGGGTCAGATCCAGCTCGTGATCAACACGCCTGCGGGCAAGGAGAGCCAGTTCGACGACTCCTACATCCGCAAAACGGCCATCAAGCGTCAGGTCCCCTACGTGACCACGCTCGCCGCCGCCGTCGCCGCGGCCAAGGGCATCGCCGCGTGTCGCAAGAGCCCCGGCCAGGTGAAAAGCCTTCAGGAATACCACGCCGATATTCATTAGGGCGCCGCTCGGCATCTTCCCAATCGGTATGCGGGAGAGCTCGGAAAATCGCAGCGGGCGACTGCTCCGTCGACTTGATGTGCGCGGGACCGTCTACTAGGTCGGGCGAGGTCGTTCTTCCTCAGACGGTAAGCGGATGGTCACAGCGCGTGTGCCACGGCTTGCGGAATTGCCTGAAAACGCCCGACTTGCACGGCGGCACTGCTTGCCGCACACCGCGGTGTTTCGGAAAACCGGCAAGCAGTGCAACGACGCCGCCAGCGACAGCGTTTCTGGCAGGTAAGGGGCGGCCGGGAAATAACTTGGGGACTGTCCCAATTTTCCCGCAGGAAAAATGGGACTGTCCCCTTGGCAAACCGCAGGTTCAGGTTCTTCCACACGTGGTCGCGTCGACGCTGTCTCGTGGGAAGGCCGGCGCCGTACGATGAGCTTGCTCCTTTGAACGCCCGCAGTGCCCCACCGGAGGGACGCGATCCGATTATCCGAGCGCAGGAGAAACGCTCTCGTTAGGGTCGGCCGAACGATCATCTCTCTCTCCCGCTCGGGCGAGAGGGCCCGGTTGAAGGGGAATGGACGTGACAAGCCGGCAAGTTGTCTTCTTCGCTCGTTTCAGGCTGCCGCTCGAAAACGCCCCGGCAACAGCGGCGTAAAACAAGTCCCACCCGGAGTCCGCCAGTCCTGGGCCATCGCATCTGCAAAGCGACTCGTCTCGGCCGACTCAACGGCGTTCCCTCAGGAGAACGTCTCTGAATGTAACCGGCATAGAAGGCAGAGCAAGAGCAACGCCAATCGCGTCGCCACCTCCGAGGTTAGGGGCGGCCGAAGAATAACTTTCCGGTTTCACTCTCTGGTTCGGGCGGGTT
>CAZDHR010000756.1:0-1516 GCA_964505295.1 uncultured Planctomycetaceae bacterium | reverse complement strand
TCGAACTCACAACCCGTTGCGCCAAAATGACTTAACCGGTCAACAGTGCCATTCGTGACTGTCCCCTGTTGGTGACTGTCCCCTGTTTAGGTCATCAGTTTCCGGCGCTAGGCAAAGCGGACGGGAGCCCTTATCATGGCGGTATGTCCGAATCGCCTGAGACGAACGTGTTCGACGTGGGGTGGTGTCGCGCGCAGTTTCCTGCCCTGGCCCGATTGTGTCGCGGCCAACCGGCGGTCTACTTTGACGGGCCGGCCGGGAGCCAGGTGCCCCAGCGAGTGATCGACGCGATCGGCGACTACCTGGTGCGGATGAACGCCAACCACGGCGGTCTGTTCGAGACCAGCCGGAAGAGCGACGCCCTGCTGGAGGAAGCCCATCAGGGCGTGGCCGATTTCCTGGGGACGGGCGATCCGGAGACGGTCGTGTTCGGCCCGAACATGACCAGCCTCACGTTCGCCTTGTCGCGGTCGCTCGCCCGAACGTGGGGCCCGGGCGACGAGATCGTGGTCAGCCGGTTGGAGCACGATGCCAACGTGACCCCGTGGGTCTTGGCGGCTCGCGACGCGGGGGTCACGGTCCGCCACGTCGAGTTCCGCCACGCGGACTGTACGCTCGACGTGGACGACCTGGCCGACAAGCTCACCTCGCGCACGCGCCTGGTGGCCGTCGGTTGTGCCTCGAACGCCGTGGGCACGATCAACCCGATGGACCAAATCGTCCGGCTCGCCCACGATGCCGGGGCGTTGGTCTTCTTCGACGCCGTCCACTACGCCCCGCATCGGCGGCTGGAAGTCGACCGGTGGGGGTGTGATTTCCTGGCCTGTTCGGCCTACAAGTTCTTCGGCCCTCACGTGGGCGTGCTGTGGGGACGCCGGGAACGGCTCGCCGAGCTGCCGGCGTACAAGGTCCGCCCCGCCCCCAACGAGTTGCCCGGCCGCTGGATGACCGGCACGCAGAACCACGAAGGGATCGCCGGCACGCTCGCCGCCGTCGACTACCTGGCCGAGTTGGGCGGCAGGCTCCAGCCGGGCGCGTCTGGGCGCCGCGCGGCTCTCAATGCGGCGTACCGGGGCATTGCGGCGTACGAGCGTGACTTGTTTGCGGAGCTGCTCGCGGGGCTGGCCGCCTTGCCCGACGTGAAGATCTGGGGGATCACCGATCCCGAGCGAGGGGACGAGCGCGTGCCCACGATCGCCGTGACGCACCGCCGGCTTGCGCCCCGCGAGCTGGCCGAATACCTGGCCGCGCGGGGGATCTTCGTCTGGCACGGCAACTACTACGCCTTGCCGGTCACCGAGGCGTTGGGGCTCGAGCCCGACGGGATGGTCCGCATCGGCCTGTTGCATTACAACACGGCCGAGGAGGTCGAGCGGCTGCTGGCGGCGATGAGAGATTTGGACTAGTAAAGAGAACCCGTAGGGTGGGTCGAGGCACGAGACCCACGTGTCTGATATAAAATGGGTGCAGACTCGTTTCTACGTACTGGAAAACAAGGGTTTCTTTGACGGGCACC
>CAZDHR010000755.1:0-1524 GCA_964505295.1 uncultured Planctomycetaceae bacterium | reverse complement strand
CGGTCGTGCCGGCATCGGAGGGCTTTCAGCGGATGCCCGACGGGTCCGCGCTACGCGGCGTGCGAGGCATCGCGCCGGAGAATGCCGTCACAGGCCTCGCAGACCGACTCCACGTCGATGGCTTCCATGAACTTGGCCGACGCCTTCCTTCGCTTCCGCGTGGAGCCTCGACAGACCATCTTCTGGAGCGTCACGTGGCCGGGGCCGTAGGGTCCATGTCGCTCGGCGGGCCAGGGGCCGTACAGCCCGATGCACGGCGCTTCCACCGCCGCCGCCAGGTGCAACGGGCCGCTGTCGGAGCCGAGGTAGAGCCGGGCGCGACGGCACAGGGAGGCCAGTCGGGCCAGGCTCATCTCGGGCGCGAGTCGGGCGTGATCCTCCGAGCCGGCCACGACCTGCTCGGCCCACGCCCGGCCTTCGGCGCCGGCCGAGATCACCAGCGAGGGCAAGCCCCACTCTTCGCCCAGATGACGTGCCACCGCCGCGAATCGGCCCGGAGGCCAACGCTTCGACGGCCAGCCCGCCCCGGGATTGATCACGCAGAAGCCCCGCTGGCACTCCGCCTGCCGGGCGATCTCCTTGGCCGCGACCCGGTCGGCCCGGTGATCGGGGATCTCGAAACGGACCTCGGGCGACTCAATCCCTAGGGGCTTCAGCAACTCCAGATAGCAATCGACCCGGTGTTGCGACGTGGCGCGGACGGTTTCCGTGTAGAACCACTTGCTCAGCTCCCGCCCGTCCGGCCCGCCGGGGCCGATCCGCCGCCTCGCCCCGGAGAGCCATCCGGCCACGGCGCTCTTGGTCAGCCCTTGCAGGTCGATCGCAATCTCCGGCTCGAACGCCCGTAGCCGGCGCCGCAACTGGCGGACCGTGGTGAGCGACTTGAGCCAGCCGCGGGGCAGCGTGATCAGCTCGTCGAGCGCCTGGTGTCCCCTAAGCAGCTCCGCCGCACGCTCTTCGACCACCCACGCTAGCACTGCCTGCGGAAACCGGTCGCGTAGGGCGTTCAAGACCGGCAATCCCTGGATCACGTCGCCGATCGCGCTGAGGCGGACAATGAGGATTCGTGATGACCGCAATCCGGCGTCTGGTTGCGATTTCATGCGTGTTCCTCCAGTTCGGTCGTTCGCGGTGGGCGGGGATTATACGAGCCGGCCCGCCAATCTCCCAATAGACGTTCTGCCAACTCGGCATACAATGGACGTAAAGCCGGTTGCGGCTTCACCTTTCGTGCTCGCAACCCACGCACCCTGTCCCCGATTTGCCCGACGAATGTCCCGACGCGCATCGCACCGGAGCCCGATTTCCACGGACTTCCTCCCGATGACCCCCCAGGATGTCACCGCCCGGGGGTGGGACGCCGTCGATGTCGTCTTCGTCACCGGTGATGCCTATGTCGACCATCCCAGCTTCGCCATGGCCGTTCTGGGCCGGCTCTTGGAGAGCGAGGGCTACCGCGTGGCCATCCTGAGCCAGCCCGACTGGCACTCGTGTGACGCTTGGAGGATCTTCGGCCGGCCGCGA
>CAZDHR010000754.1:0-1534 GCA_964505295.1 uncultured Planctomycetaceae bacterium | reverse complement strand
CAAAGGACTGTTCCAGCGTCAGGCCGCTTGGCTTTTTGAACGTCTCCGCTTTCAGCAGCAGCCTGCCGGCTCGCTGCGTCCCGAGCGTGCGGCACATGACGTAGAACAGCCGGAAGCCCTTGCGGGCCCGAGTGCAATTGCCGGCACTCCGTTCGGCCAGCTCCATGCACTCCCGGGTTTCACCGCACAAGCCCACGGCGGCACAGCGCCGGGCGGTGGCGAACACCCAACGCGTGAGATGCTGCCGCTCGGGCGTATCAGAGCACACACCCGCCTGCTCGGCGTGGCCGAGCATCACCTGTAAGAAGCGCAGCCTCGCTCGCAAGCGCTCCGGTTGAAGCCAATTGGCAGGTGTGGTCTGCCGCGTCCCCGCGTGTTGGCGCTGATCGCAGACGAACTCCCTGCAATGGACCAACTTCGTGCCCAAGGCTCCGACCCGTCCATCGTACTCCCAGTCCTGGGACCATTGGAGGTCGCTCCACGGTCCGACGGCATCGCATACCGACCGGCGGAACAGCGGCGAGTCGGTGTTCCACCAACGGTCGGCCAGAACCCACGGGAACAGCGTTGGCCGTGTCTCTCCCGAGCATTTGAACGGCGTTTCTCTTGGCGGGCCCGCCTCCGGATGCAAACAGATGTAGCCGTAGGCGGCGCCACACTCGCGACGTTTCCGCAATGCCGCCACCTGCACCTCGAACTTGCGCGGCCGCAGCAGGTCGTCGCTGTCGAGGTACTGGATGAACTCGCCGCGGGCGAGTTGCCGGCCTGCCTCACGGGTTGGGCCGGGGCCTTCGTTCGGTTTGCTGATGAAACGAATCAGTTCGGCGTGCTCGCGGGCCAAGGATCGGCCCACCCGCGGCGTTTCGTCCGTCGAGCCGTCGTCGACGATGATGATCTCGATCGGCCGGTACGTCTGCGCAAGGACGCTCTCGACGGCCTCGCGCAGCATCGCCGGCCGGTTGTACACCGGAATGATCGTGGACACCAGCGAGGGGATGATCTCAGGCACGGAGTGCCTCGGTCGAGGTCGCGTTCGTGGGGACCGTTGTCGGCTGCTTCGGCGGTGGCCAAAACCGCCGGGCTCCGTCCAGGATGGTGGTGACACGCTCCGAATGCTGATCGCGCAGCCAAGCTGCGAAGTTGCGGAACGTTTCAAGATCACAGTTCATCCGGTGGCCACCGCCGACACCGTGGAACTGGAGGATCACCCAACCCCCGTTGGCCAGCCCACGCTGCGTATGGCCAATCAGGTCTTGGAGCGACCACCCGTCGACGGCGATGCTGGGCAGGCAATGGCGATCCAGAGTGTCCGGCGGCGGCAGGGGGCTTTCCTTCGTCAGCCCGCCGCCGCGCGCGGCGACGAACAGTTCTCGCACGAGCGGAGCATAGCTTTGTTCGGTGGAGCCGACGTCGAGGTGAAAGTGATCCACGATTCCCGGCAGCCGCGTGAACTCGAAGCCGAGCCGAAACAGCAGCGATTTGACCAGCCCGCACCGACCCAGCGTCGGGTTCGAACACGGGTAGGCAAAGGTCC
>CAZDHR010000753.1:0-1534 GCA_964505295.1 uncultured Planctomycetaceae bacterium | reverse complement strand
TAGACGATGTTGTTCTCCACGGTCAGCCCGTTACTTCCGGCGTCGAAGTAGATGCCCCAGGCCATGGTGGGCCGGCCCATGTAGGGCCAGATGTCGTGGAAGATGTTGTTGCGGATTACGGTGCCGGTCTGCGTACCCAGCGTGTAGATCCCGCCGGCGTCGCTGAGCACGCCCCGCACGACGTGGTGAACGTGGTTGTGCTCGATCGTGTTGTGCAGCGTGCGCGTGGGTACGTCGCTCCAGTTCCAGCCGATCGACATGCCCGAGTAGTCGAAGCTGTGGATCTCATTGTGGGAGATCGTGTTGTGGCTGCTCTGGGCCAGCCACAGCCCCACGCCCGCCGCGTAGACGTGTCCCCCGTCGTGGACATAGTTGTTGTGCACCAGCGTGCGGCTCGTCTCCGTTTGGTCGCTGGGCGGCATGGCGGGCTCACCGATGCGGATGCCTCCCGCGCCGAGGTCGTGAACGTGATTCTGCACGATCCGGCAGTCCTTCGAGCCGCGGCTGAACCAGATCCCGTAGGTGCCGACGTGGGCGATCTCGCACTTCTCGACCGCGCAGTGCCGCGCCCCCTTGGCCGAGACGACCGCCGGGACGGTCACCGCCGCCTGCGGGTCGCCGTAGCCCTTCTCCCCCAGCGTCCAGTCGGCGTGCTGCAAAGAGAGCCCCACAACGCGCACGTGGTCGACGAACCGCCCGGAGTCCGGGTCGCCGTCAAAGCGGACCAACTCGGTCAGCACCGGCGCGACAACCTCGGCCTTGCTCATGTCCTCGCCCTTCAGCGGCCAGTAAGAGAGCACGCCGCTTTGCCGATCGAGATACCATTCACCCGGCGCGTCGAGCAGCTCCCGGGCGTTCTCGACGTAGTAGCGCTGCTCGGGATCCCAGGCCAACGGACGGAAGATCGTCGGGCCGGTGAACGTGACCACGCGGCTAGCTTCGTCAACCGACGCGATCCGCACCCGCGAGGTGTTCCACGAGTGAAACACGACGACCTCGACGTTGTGCAGGTCCTTCCACGGCCGGATGTCGCCGGGCTTGAAGCGGAAGCGGTCGACGCCCTCGTTCCATTTAGCGCCCGGCTTGGGATCGACAAGACCCTCGACGTGGAGATAGCCCTTGTTGGGCGTGCGCGCCCGGCGTGCCCTGCGCCCGCCCACGAAGAGCTGGCGGAAGTACCACCGGCCGGCCTTCACCTCGGGGATTTCCACGGTCCAAACCGGGCCGTCGCCCTTCTTCCAGCCGGCGATCACCCGGCCGCCGGAGAGAACGGCCTTTTCGCCCGGGCTCGCTGCGTACGTGATCGGGCACTTCTCCGTACCGGAGTCCTCGGGCGCAAACACGACGGGCTGCCGGAGACGGTGCACGCCGCGGATGATGACGGTAACGGGGCCGGGCAGATCTCCCTCTTTTCGCAGTTGCCGGATGGCCTTCTGCGCAGCGGCGATCGTGGCAAACGGCCCGTCGCTGCCGTCCGGCTTGGGCTCCTTGAGCGTGCCGGAGTGGGCGTCGTTGCCGCCGGGCGCCACATAGA
>CAZDHR010000752.1:0-1549 GCA_964505295.1 uncultured Planctomycetaceae bacterium | reverse complement strand
AAGACCCCGAGGACCCCGTTTCCGTGCCCGAAAACCCCGCCACGATCGGCCCGTACCGGTGCGGCACCGGCCAACCGCTGTTGGTGATTGCCGGTCCCTGCGTGATTGAAGACGAGGCGACCTCGCTTCGCATCGCCGAGCGTCTCGCGCAGATCGCCGGGGAGTTGCCGATCCAGGTGGTCTTCAAGGCGTCGTTCGACAAGGCGAATCGCACGAGCGTCGAGTCGTATCGCGGGCCGGGGCTCGAGGCGGGAATGGCGATCCTGCGCCGCGTCAAGGAGGCGACGGGACTGCCGGTAACGACCGACATTCACGAGCCCGCCCAGGCCGCGCCCGTCTCGGAAGTCTGCGACTTGGTGCAGATTCCTGCGTTCCTGGCCCGGCAGACCGACCTGCTGGTGGCCGCGGCCAAGACGGGGCGTCCGGTGAACGTCAAGAAGGGCCAGTTCCTGGCGCCGTCGGACATGAAGCACGTGCTGGGGAAGCTCGAAGCCGCCGGGTGCCGGAACGTCCTGCTCTGCGAGCGGGGGACGTTCTTCGGCTACGGCCGACTGGTCAACGACATGCGAAGCATCCCCGAGATGCAGGCACTCGGCGCGCCGGTCGTCTTCGACGCGACCCACAGCGTGCAGGAGCCGGGTGGCCCCGGGGGCGTCACCGGCGGAAACCGGCGCATGGTCGAGCCGCTGGCCCGGGCGGCGGTTGCTGTCGGCGTCGACGGACTCTTCTTCGAGACCCACCCGCAGCCGGAAACCAGCCCCAGCGACGCCGCCAATATGGTGCCCTTGGACGAAATGCCGGGCCTCGTCGCGCGACTCGTCGCCATTCGTCAAACCGTGGAGAATCTCCCGTGAACGATCGTGCCCATCCCGCGCCGAGTGCCAAGAAGAGACGTAGGGTGCGTGAAACGCACCATCTTGGCTGCACTCGACTCCGCGGAAGGCCGCACAAGCTGTGCCTCGAAAATGGTGCGTTTCACGCACCCTACTCCACTGCGCCGAGCGCAGTCCGACGCGTCGCGGGGCCGCTTTTTCTCGTGCTCTTGGCGGCCGCAGTCCCGATGGAGCTGAGCTGCCGTCGGCCCGTGTCGTCGCAGCCCGTTGCCCAGCCGACGGGCCCCGAGGACGTGCGCATGCAGCAGAAGCTGTTCGAAGAGGCGATCGCGCGGATTGGCGAGTATCCGCGGTACGACAGCCCCGAATGGCTCCAGAACGCGGTGGGCCGGCTCGATCAGTGGGTGCGGGGCCAAAAACCGGCCGCCGGCTGGCAAGTGGATCCGCTGGTGGCGGCTTTGCCCAAGCCGCTTGCCGAGCTCGCCGAGGTCAAAGCGATCGATCGACTGGAGTTTCCCAACGCCGACGTGTACGCGTTTCAGGAAGTGGCTTGGCTGCGGGACGTATCGAATTGGGCCCGAGGCGACGCGGTCGACGAGTTGAGCGTGGCCCAGCGGTTGTTCGACTGGACCGTGCGCAACGTGCAGATCGAGCATGTCTTTTTGGCCGACGCCTCCGGCGGACCCGGCCGCATACTGCTCCTGAAGCACCCTTGG
>CAZDHR010000751.1:0-1552 GCA_964505295.1 uncultured Planctomycetaceae bacterium | reverse complement strand
CAACCCGGTGAGCACCCCCGCGACGAAGGCGTCGCCGGCGCCCGTCGTGTCGATCTGGTCGATCCGGAACGCAGGCATCCGCACCTCTTCGTCCCCCGAGCGGAAATACGAGCCCTCCTCACCCATCTTGATCCCAACGAACCCCACGCCGGCATCCAGGAATGCCTTCGCGATCTCCGAAGGCTCGCTGCGTCCGGAGATCGCCTTCGCCTCGTCATAGGAGGGCAGGAAGACATCGATGTGCGGGAAATACGGCTCCATGAACTCACGCCAGTTGAACTTGGGGTTCCAGACCGGGTCGACCGACGTCTTCACTCCCATCTCCCGCGCGCGGCGCAGAAGCTCGACCGTCGGCTCGCCGTCGAGGCCGGGCAGAAGCGACGGGTAGGCGATATGCACATACGAGGAAGCCCCGACGACGTCCCAATCGATATCGTCGAGGCAGAAACGGGCGTTGGCGCCTATGTAGTGGTAGAAGGCCCGCTCGCCGTCAGGGGCGACCATAACGATCGTGCAGGAGGTATTGAGCTGCTCGTCGCGGACGATCGACCCGGTGTAGATGTCATGACTGCGCAGCACGCCTTCGAGGAAGTCGGCGAAGCCGTCGGAACCCATCCGCCCCAGCGCCGCCGTGCGCACGCCCAGCCGCCCCAAGGCGTTGCCGGTGTTGGACACACCCCCGCCGTTGTGAAGCTCGCAGCTTTCAACCACCGCCAGCGTGCCCATGTCGGGCATCCCCGTCACCGGCTTTATCACCACATCGGCTACCAGTATCCCCAGACACGTGACGTCGAAACGCTCTCCCGCCAACTAGCAACCTCCCACACGACAGCCGTCCACACCAAACTCTCGAATATCGACCTCCGCCAGCCCGGCGCCTAGCCCCCTTCCGTCCGGCCACACACCCCCACAAGGCCCCCAGCAACCGCCCATGCCCGGCCGACCGGACGGGCCTACAGATTCACCAGCGCGACCAGGGGGTTCTCCAGCAGCTCCTTCACACCGCCGAGGAAACGAGCCGCCTGCGCGCCGTCGACAACCCGGTGGTCGATGGAGAGCGTCAGGGACATCATCGGCCGGACCTCGATCCGGTCGTCGACGACCACAGGCTCCTTCACGATCGCACCAACCGCCAGTATGGCCGCCTCGGGCGGATTGATGATGGCCTGGAATTGCTCGACACCGAGCATGCCGAGGTTGGAGACCGTGAACGTGCCGCCGGTGAACTCGGCCTCGGAAAGCTTCTTGGCCCTGGCCCGTTCGACCAGACGATGCGACTCGACGACCACCTCGCCGAGGCTCTTGGCATCCGCATCGTGAAGCACCGGGACGATGAGACCGTCGTCGAGCGAAACGGCGATGCCGACGTTGACATGCCCATGGACGACCACGGAGTCGCCGTTGAACGACGCGTTCACCTCGGGGAACTGGCGCAGAGCCGAAGCGACTGCCTTGACAATCATGTGCGTGAAGGACAGCTTGAGGCCGTAGCGCTCCTGGATCATAGGTCCGAGAAGCTCGCGCGCCTCGACGGCGCGGGACATGTCCGCAC
>CAZDHR010000750.1:752-1553 GCA_964505295.1 uncultured Planctomycetaceae bacterium | reverse complement strand
CGACCTGGTGCAGATTCACTGTGTGACCAGCCCCAAGTGGCCCGAGGAGATGCGCCGGCAGATGGACATCATGGAGAGGCTCAAGGAGAAGGGCATGATCCGCGCCCACGGCGTTTCGTGCCACTCGGTCGGCGCATTGGAGGCGGCGGCCAGCGAACCTTGGGTCGACGTGGTCCACGCCCGGATCAACCCCTACGGCACGGCCATGGACGGCCCGCCGGAGAAGGTCGTGCCGGTGCTCAAAAAGATCCACGACGCCGGCAAGGGGATCATCGGCATGAAGATCATCGGCGAAGGCCGGTTCCGCGACGACGACCAGAAGCGCGACCACTCGGTCCGCTGGGTGATGGGCTTGGGCAGCGTCGACGTGATGGCCGTCGGCTTCGAGAAGCCCGAGGAGGTCGACGACTTCAAGGACCGCGTCAAGCGGGCGCTCGAGGCGCGGGCGAAGGGGACGGGGTAGCGGGGCGTGGCCAACGTCGCGGTCTCACATTTATTGATGGTCAGAAAGAAAATGCAACACAGCGTCTGCGTTTTCGTGCGGAAACCCGGCCTCCCGTTGGTCGGCCTCGTTGCATTGGCTTTCTGAGGGTCAATAGCCGGCGAGCTTGCTCGCCGCGCCCGGCGTGTTCGCCGGATGCTTTCCGAGCCCGGGCGGAGCACTTCGGATGCGCGCTCACGGTTGCCGATAACTGGCTTTTGAGCGATAGATTGGCACTTTGATGCCGTGTTGCCCCAAGAATAGCTGAAGCGCAGATTTGTCCAGATCATCCCCGAACCGCGGCCCAACCCAGATTTCCT
>CAZDHR010000750.1:0-742 GCA_964505295.1 uncultured Planctomycetaceae bacterium | reverse complement strand
CAGCCTCCGGTGGCATCCTCACCTCGACGTATGGGATGAGTTTCCCCCGTCGCTCGTAGAAATTCACCTCGGAGGGGAGCATGTGGAGGCGCTCGGGGTCGTACTCCGCTTCGTCCCCGAAATCGGCTATTGTGGTGTCGTAGCTTACCAGTCGGATTTCCCTCTCCGCTTTGAAGGCAGGGTTCTTGAATCTCGGCGCCAGGAGACGGAGATGTGCGAACGCAAAGGCGGCTTGAGTCATGGCATCCCTCACGTGTTCGCAATCCTCTCGTGACGCGCCTTTGTCGATGGTGCGCTCTGCTTCGGCCCTCTGCTTGCCCTCATCGTACTCCACGAAGTCCTTGTCCAGAACAAGAAATTCACCCTTCCCGGCATGAGCGCGCTCGGTCGCATCAACAATAGTCTGGAGATTCACGCCGAGGGCAACACCTGCCGCATTGTCAGCATATCCTCGCCATTGGCCCAGGTCGTCCTGCACCTGCGAAAAACAGCCGCAGTAAACGTTGTCGAACTTGCGTTCCGTCAATCGCCTCGTTAGATATTCGTAGAAATGCCAATGGAGCGCGGACATGCTGGAGGACGCAGAAGACGTGACGCCGCCATCCGGTGATACAACGGGCGGCGAGTGAACCACGCGCCGCGTGTTGGTAATCTGATCGCGGTCTCTTTCCAGGATGGACCGGCAGATCTGCATAAACCACTCGACTTCCATATAGTCGTTCATGAAGAACACGTTGCCGAG
>CAZDHR010000749.1:0-1563 GCA_964505295.1 uncultured Planctomycetaceae bacterium | reverse complement strand
GAGGCGTGGGGGAGCCGCAAGCCGGGTGGTGTGAGCTGGAGCTATGGCCATGCCGTCGTCGGCCGCAACCGCCGCGTGGCCTACGAGAACGGCAGGAGCCAGATGTATGGCAAAACCGACCGGCCCGACTTCCGCTCCCTCGAAGGCTACGAGGACCACGGCGTCGAGATGCTCTTCTTCTGGGACGCCGACCGGAAGCTCACGGCGATCGCGATCAACGTCGCCTGCCCCTCGCAGGAGGTCGAAAGCCGCTCGGCCGTGAACGCCGACTTCTGGCACGACGTCCGCGTCGAGCTGTGCGAGCGGTACGGCGACGACCTCTGCGTGCTGGCCTGGGCCGGTGCCGCCGGCGATCAATCGCCCCACCTGATGTATCGCAAGGCGGCCGAGGAGCGGATGCGCAAGCTGCGAGACCTGACGCGGACCGAAGAGATCGCCCGGCGGATCGTCGCGGCCGTGGACGACGTGTTCGAGCTGGCCCGGGGCGACGTGCGGACCGACGTGGTGATGGTGCACCGGGTCGCGGACCTCCAGCTCCCCGTCCAGAAGGTCTCCGAGGAACAACTCGCCGAGGCGAAGGCGAACGTCGAGCAGTATGCCAACAAGCCGAACCCCAGCACGGCCGACGTGCTGCGCGGCAAGTGGCACCAGCGGGTCGTCGATCGGTACGAGAAGCAAGACAAGGAGCCGTTCCACGCGATGGAGCTGCACGCGATCCGGCTGGGTGACGTGGCCATCGCCACCAACCCGTTCGAGCTGTTCGTCGACTTCGGCGTCCAGATCAAGGCCCGAAGCAAGGCGGTGCAGACGTTCGTCATCCAACTCGCCTGCTCTTCGGGGATCTACGTGCCCACGGAGAAGGCCGTAGCGGGCGGCGGCTACAGCGCGATCATCGAGAGCAACCTCGTGGGGCCCGAGGGGGGACACGTGCTGGTCGAGCGGACGGTGGAGGAGATCAACGGGATGTGGAGTGAATGAAGGGCGCGGAGCCCACGTGAACGTAGAGCGATCCGTAGAGGACAGAAACGGGACAAGTACACGATGAGAATTGGTTTTATTTCCACGTATCCGCCTATCGAATGTGGCATCGGAACGTACACCGAATCGCTGAATAGGGCTTTGCGGGAGCTCGACAACGAGACCTTTGTGATGAGCCAGTTTGGGGCCCAGGGCAAAGGCATCTTCCCGGTCTACCAGCCTGATGCGCCCACGCTGGTGGCCGACATCTTCAACACCAGCACGAGAATGACCCCGGACGTGGTGCATATCCAGCACGAGTATGGACTGTTCGGCCCGCAAAAGGGAGTCGCGGTAGTGGAGCTGATACTGCGTTATCGCTTGGCGGACATCCCGGTGGTAACCACGCTGCACACAGTCTACCCAGAGCTGGCTCGCGACGAGAAAATCATCTTGAAGCGGATTGTCCACGACAGCAACGCGATCATCGTGCATGAGGATTTCCAGAAGGAGACACTCGATCGCTACTTCGGGCCAAGCGACAATATCCACGTCATCGAACACGGCGTGCGGGAAGTCAAACGCGTGCCGGACGCCAAGGCCAAG
>CAZDHR010000748.1:0-1569 GCA_964505295.1 uncultured Planctomycetaceae bacterium | reverse complement strand
CGTTTTCCCAGAAATCCTGGATCCTGAACCCTGAACCCTCCCGTTGCTCTGAGGCTACGCCTCGCTAGAGATCTACGCCCATGGTCGCCACGCGGCCCGAACACGAGCGGATTGTCATTACCGGCGTGGGCCTGACTGCGCCCAACGGCAATTCCCTGTCCGAGTTCCGCGAGAGCCTCCTGGCCGGGCGCAGCGGGGTGACCGACTACGAAATCCGCTACTTCGGCAAGACCGTGGCCGGGGTGTGCAGCTTCGACGAAACCCGATACCAGAAACGCAAGGCCGTCCGTCGCGGCACCCGGGCCGGAAGCGTCGGCATCTATTGCGCGCGCGAGGCGATCGCCGATTCCGGGCTGGACTGGGAGAATGTCGACCCGGCAACCGTCGGGATCTACGTCGGCGTGACCGAGCACGGCAACGTCGAAACGGAAAACGAGATCTACCTCTTGAAGGGTTACGACTACGACACCCAGTTCTGGTCGCACCACCACAACCCGCGGACCGTGGCCAACACTCCCGCCGGCGAGATCTCGGTCAACCTGGGCGTCACCGGGCCGCACTACACGCTGGGGGCGGCCTGTGCGGCGGGCAACGCCGGCCTGATCCAGGGGATGCAGATGCTGCGGCTGGGGGAGTGCGATGTGGCACTCTGCGGCGGGGTCTCCGAAAGCATCCACACCTTCGGCATCTTTGCCAGCTTCAACAGCCAGGGCGCCCTGGCCCGACACGAAGACCCGACCAAGGCCTCCCGCCCCTTCGACGCCGACCGCAACGGCATCGTGGTCGCCGAAGGGGGCTGCATGGTCGTGCTCCAGCGCCTGACCGACGCGCGGGCTCGCGGCGCCAGGGTCTACGGCGAAATCGTCGGCCACGCCATCAACAGCGATGCCCACGACTTCGTCAATCCCCATCCGGGCCGCCAGGCCGAGTGCGTCCGGCTGGCTCTGAAACGCGCCGGGCTGAACCCCGAGGACGTCGACCTGGTGAGCACCCATGCCACCGGGACGACCACCGGCGACGTGCAGGAGTGCGAGGCCCTCAGGCGGGTATTCCCCGAAGACGGGCCGACGCTGCTGAACAACACCAAGAGTCTCATCGGGCACGCCATGGGCGCGGCCGGGGTCCTGGAGCTGGCCGGCAATTTGCCCGCCTTCGGTGACCGCGTCTGCCACGCCACGATCAACCTCGATCGGCTCGACCCGGAGTGCCATCTGCCCGGGCTGGTCGCCAACCAGCCCCGCGAAATGGCCAAGGCGGACATTATCCTGAACACTTCCTTCGGCATGCTGGGCATCAACTCGGTGGTCATCATCCGAAGGATCTAATGGGCTGTTTCAAGACGAATTCGCAGGTTTGACGGCCCCCAAGAGGCACCCCACGGAGAAAGGTGGCATGACTGTCGACGACATCAAGCAAGCAATCATCGAAATCCTTTCCGACATCGCCCCCGACGAGGACCTCAGCGGACTGAAGGAAGACGTCCCCTTCCGCGACCAGCTCGAGCTGGACAGCATGGACTTCCTGGACATCGTCATGGAGCTGCGCAAGCGGTACCGCATCCAGATCCCG
>CAZDHR010000747.1:0-1570 GCA_964505295.1 uncultured Planctomycetaceae bacterium | reverse complement strand
GTGCCGGCTGGGGGTGCAAGGTGGACCCGAAAACCACGTTGTTGCCGTAGTTCCACCCACCCGTGCTGATCGCCCGGTCGCAAACGAGTCGGATCGCTTCTCGAAATCGCCGATGCTCCTGCACGCCTTCCCGCCGCAGGGCCAGCAGGGCCATTGCCGTCGGCTCCAGCCAGGAATGCGTTCCGGGGATCCAAGGCCAGCCGACCAAAGTTCCGTCGTGGCCAAACACGCCGCTTCGGTCCTCGTAGGCGTTGCCTTCAAGCCCCAGGAGCCAATGGACCGCCGCGTCCCTTGCCTCCGGTCGGCCGGGCAACGACGCCCACAAGAGGAGCCCGTAGGCCGTTCCCCAGCTTGGCCCCTGGATGCCTTCCGAAACGCCCAGCGAACCACCGGGTTGCTGCATCGCGACGAGCCAGTCGGCGGCGCGCTGGGCGGCGTCGACGAACTCGCTGCGCGGCGGCCGGTCGGACGCCAACAGCGCCAGACCCGCCAGCGCGGTCGATTCCACACAGGGCTCGCCGCCGGGACGGTATCCCCATGCACCCTGCTGGCCTGCCTGGTCCAAGAGGCTTCGTTGTGCCCGATCGATCCAATCGCTGCTCATGACTCGCGTCCGAAATGGTCGGTCGTTGGCGTTTCGCTTTGCCGTGCTTCCTCTGGCGCTGGAGTCCCCGTCACGATACTTCTCAAGCGGCCGACGGCCGCGGCGTGCCCCGGGTGATCGACGATGTTTCTTTGCTCCAGGGGGTCCCGGGCGAGATCGTACAATTCCTCCGTGCCGTCGCCGTTGCGAATGTACTTCAGGTCTCCTTCTCGACCGCACCGCATCGGGCCATGCGCGATTGGCGAACGGCCGTGGCAGGGCGGATGCCCAGCCTGCGACGCGATCTCGGCACCAACGACGCCGGTCGACCGGGAGGCGCGACTGCTGTCTTTCCAGTGTCGCACCCACGAGTCGCCCGGGAATGGCGGTCTCTCGCCCACCAGCTCCATGATTGTGTTGGGAAGACCGCTGAGCGACACGGGGGTGTTGAGGCGCATGCCGGCAGGAACCTTGCCCGGCCAGACGACGATCAGCGGCACGTGCAGCAGCGGTTCGTACAGGCTGTTGCCGTGCAGGAACAAGTCGTGCTCTCCGAAATGCTCGCCGTGATCGGAGGTGATGATGATGAGCGTGTCTTCCAGCTCGCCCCGACGCCGCAGTCGATCCAACAACCGGCCGACGTGCGAATCGAGCCCTCGGATGCAATCCTCATACGCACTTTGCAGCATCTTCACTTGATCGTCCGACACCTTCTCCTTGCGAACCCACCACCAGTTCCTCACAAGAAGAGCTTCATCGCGGCTTGCGGGTTCGTGCGTTCGGAAGCCGGGCGGAGCGATGTACGGATCATGCGCGTCCCAGTAGTTCAAGAATGCGAAGAACGGGCGGCCTTCTCGGCGCTCGAGCCAGCGGGAGAACCCGTCGCCTACTTCCCGGGCCGACTTGCGACCGGGCCAATCATGCAACCCGACCCGGACCGCCAACTGGCTGAAGAGGAACTTCCTGCCTAGCGCGCTGCAGAGTGCA
>CAZDHR010000746.1:0-1574 GCA_964505295.1 uncultured Planctomycetaceae bacterium | reverse complement strand
TGCTTCGGGCGAACTCGATCACCGCGCACTGCATCCCCAGGCAGATGCCCAGGAAGGGGATCCCTCGCTCTCGGGCGAACTGCACGGCATCGACCTTCCCCTCGATCCCCCGATCGCCAAACCCGCCGGGGATCAGCACGCCGTCCACGCCGGCGAGCAGTCGCTCGGGTCCCTCGCGCTCGATTGCCTCGCTGTGCACCCGTTGAATGCAGACCTGGGCCCGGTTGGCGATGCCCGCGTGGTCCAGCGCTTCGTAGATCGATTTGTACGCGTCGCGGTGCTCGGCGTACTTGCCCACCACGGCGATGCTGATCTCGTGATCGGGATTGCGGAGCCGGTGCAGCAGGTCGCGCCAGTGGTCCAGGTCGAGCTCCCCCGCCTTCAAGCCCAGCCGCCGGACGATCAGCGTGTCCAGCCCGTGGTCCACCAGGCTCAACGGGACCTCGTAGATCGAGAAGTCCTTGTCCCGCTCCTCGATGACCGCTTCGACCGGGACGTTACAGAACAGGGCGATCTTCGCCCGGGCGTCCTGGCCCAGCGAGCGTTGCGTCCGGCAGATGAGGATGTCGGGCTGGATACCGATCTGTCGGAGCTGGCCGACCGAGTGCTGCGTCGGCTTGGTCTTCTGCTCGTCGGCCGCCTTCAGATAGGGGACGAGCGTCAGGTGGATGTAGAGGCAGTGCTCCTTGCCGATGTCGAGCGAGAACTGGCGGATCGCCTCGAGAAACGGCTGGCTCTCGATGTCGCCCACCGTGCCGCCGATCTCGCTGATCACCACGTCGACGTCGTCGCCGTCCAGCTTGGCGATCGCCCGCTTGATCTCGTTCGTCACGTGCGGGATTACCTGAACCGTCTGGCCGAGGAACTCCCCGCGCCGCTCCTTATCGATCACCGACTGGTAGATCTGGCCGGTCGTGTAGTTCGAGTCTCGGGTGAGCGGGCTGTCGGTGAACCGCTCGTAGTGGCCCAGGTCGAGGTCGGTCTCGCTGCCGTCGTCGAGCACGTAGACTTCGCCGTGCTGGTAGGGGCTCATCGTGCCCGGGTCGACGTTGATGTACGGGTCGAACTTCTGCATGCGGACCGAGAGCCCGCGATTCTCCAGAAGCATGCCGATCGACGCGCTGGTCAGCCCCTTGCCCAGCGAGCTGACCACGCCGCCGGTGACAAAAATGTGTTTCGTCGTGTGTTGCGTCATCCAACACCTTCCTGGCCGAAAAGGTTGCGTCGTGCCGGGAGAATGGGCAGCGAACCGGGGGGGCACGCCGAACGCGTGCCTCCCGCCAAGATCCTCCGCGGAGGACGGCATCCCTACCCGTTTGCCGAGACAGCCAAAACGTCCATTCTACGCGGAGCGGCAGCGTTCGACAAACCGGCGGTAGTCTTCCGGCGTGTCAATCCCCGACGTGACCTCGGGCACCACCCCCACGAGGATCGAATAGCCCGCGTCCAGGACCCGAAGCTGCTCCAGCTTCTCCAGCCTTTCCAGAGAAGACTGAGGGATCTGGGAGAGTCGAAGGAGAAACTCGCGGCGGTAGGCGTACAGGCCGATGTGCTGGTAGAAGTGCGGGGGATCG
>CAZDHR010000745.1:0-1581 GCA_964505295.1 uncultured Planctomycetaceae bacterium | reverse complement strand
CCCACCAACGACCCGGCGATGATCAACACGGAGTTCCCCAGCACGAAGCCCGTGGCACACGCGGCCAGGCCGCTGTACGAGTTCAGAAGCGCGATCACCACCGGCATGTCGGCCCCGCCGATCGGGTTGACCAGCGTCACGCCGAGCACCGAGGCGACCAAAGCCAAGAGCCAATAGATCCACACGCTCGCCGGGTTGAGGATACCCAAGATCAGAAGCAGCAGGACCACGGCCCCCAGGGCGGCATTGATCAAATGTTTGTACTGGTACTCGACGGGTTTCTTGAACGCCTGGTATTCCTGGAGCTTGGCAAAGGCGACTAGGCTGCCCCAGAAGGTCACCCCGCCGATCAGCCCGGCGAGCAGGCCGGCGGTCACCGAGGCATACAGCGCCCCCTCCGTGGGGAAGCCCAACGTTTGGGCGGCGGCCGCCCAAGCGGTGTCGAACGCGGAATCGACATCCGCCGACACGCCCTTCAGCGCCTCGGTGTACTGTTGGCGGTACTTCATCAATTCGGCCCCGGCCACCAGCACGCTGGCCCCGCCGCCAAACCCATTAAATAGCGCGACCAACTGCGGCATGGCCGTCATATGGATCCTCACGGCCAACACGGCCCCGACCGCCCCGCCGATGACGAGGCCGATCGCGATCAGCCAGTAGCCCAAAACGTCCTGGTGGATCAGCGTAACCACGATCGCGATGAGCATGCCCGCGGCCCCGAGCAGGTTGCCCCGCACGGCCGTGCGCGGGTGCGTGAGGCCCTTGAGCCCGAAGATGAACAGGACGGCGGCCACCAAGTAGGCCAGGCCGATGACGGCTTCTCTGGTTTCCACGTCTTCAGTCCTTCCTGCGAAACATATCGAGCATGCGGTTGGTGACCAGGAACCCGCCGACCACGTTGACCGTGGCTATGATCACGGCGAGGAAGCCGAGGATCGACGCGAACACGCCATGTCCCGCCCCGGCGGCCAGGATCGCCCCCACCAACGTGATCCCGGAAATCGCGTTCGAGCCCGACATCAACGGCGTGTGCAAGGTGGGCGGGATCTTGGTGATGATCTCGAACCCGACGAACATCGCCAGCACGAAAATGGTGACCGCCGCCATCAACGGCAAGACGGGCTGCGCCGCTGCCTCCGCCGCGGGCGCTTCGGCGGCCAATAGGATCAGTCTCGTCAACATCGCGGGCTCCCCTCACTGGGCAAGCGGGTATTCGTCGTCCCCGATGACGTACTCGTCTTGGTTGTCCGATGCCTCGTCCGGCTTCTTGCCTGCCGACTCATCCGCAACGTCGGCTCCGCCCGCCGCACCGGATGGCTCGTCGACCGACGGCGGCTCGATCCCCAACAACTCGCACACCCGCGGGTGGACCACGCGCCCGTCGCGAGCGATGAGCGTTTCCCGGGTGATCTCGTCGCCAGGATCGATCTTGAGTTGACCGTCGTGGACCAGATGGAGCAGGAACGTGGCGATGTTCTTGGCGTACATCTGGCTGGCGTGGTACGGCACGTCGGCGGCCGGGTTGGTCGGCGCGAGGATCGACACGCCGCCGGAGACCACGGTTTCGCCCGGCTTGGTCAG
>CAZDHR010000744.1:0-1584 GCA_964505295.1 uncultured Planctomycetaceae bacterium | reverse complement strand
GATCCTTAAAGCATGTTCCTGCATCTCCGTGGTCACGTCATCGTCTTCGACGACCAGAACACGCATAGCGTGCACTCCCAAGCCGCAGCGCTCAAATCAAAAACCCCTGGTCCCAAGATGGGCTGGACCCGCCCTACGCCGTCCTACAGGTTGATTGTGGACACCGATTCCGCGATCCGTCCCCGCTCTGCGGCCAAACACGCCGAGATAGCACTTCCAGGGGGATACCATACACCCGAAAAGCGTGTATTCTTCCGGCTGGGCCGCCCGCATCGCCCATGCCCCGGGCCCCCCGAGGGCGACGCACTCGCCCAAATTGAGGCATACTGTACGTGGACGCAGCCGGCCGGGCACCCGACGAAAGGCCCGGCGGACCACGGATCATGGAACGAGCCGTCCTGCCCGTCGCCCCGGATTGCCGCGTCCGACCGAGATCGACTGCCAACAGGCCGGTAGGTGGTCCCATTCCGCGAACCGTGTAACCAGGAGAGACCCCGTGCGAAGAATCGCCATTTCCGGTGGGTTCCTGTCCATCGGCTCCATCGGCCTCCTCCTTGCCGCCGTGGCCAACGAGGGGCAGCCGTGCACCTCGATCATGGTGGGCAAGAAGGCGTCGGCCGACGGATCGGTGATGACCTCCCACACCTGCGACAGCCACCGAACCGCCTCCGATGTCGTCATCATCCCCGGCAGGAAGCACAAACCGGGCGCCGAGCGGCTCCTGACCCGGCGCCGCGACGACGACACCGGCCCCATGCCGCGGTACGGCCGCGAGCCGATCGGCCGCATTCCCCAGGTCGCCCAGACCTTCGCCTACCTCGCGCCCGCCTACGCCGCCATGAACGACCGGCAACTCGCCATCGGCGAATCGACGTTCACCGGCCGCGAGGAGCTCGAAAGCCAAAAGGGGCTGATCGATTGCGAAACGCTCACCCGACTGATGCTCGAACGCGCGACCACCGCCCGCCAGGCGATCCGAATCGGCGGGAAGCTGATCGAGAAGCACGGCTGGTGCGACACGGGCGAAGCCCTCACCATCGCCGATCCTGAGGAGGTGTGGCTGATGGAGATCGTCGGGCCCGGCGAGGGCGCGGTCGGGGCCGTCTGGGCGGCCCAGCGCGTGCCCGACGACCACGTCTCCGTCGTCGCCAACGGGGCGCGGATCGGAGAAATCGATCTGTCGAAGCCCGATTTCTTCATGGCCTCGGGCAACGTGTTCCAGTTCGCCGAAGAGCGCGGCTGGTGGGACCCGAAGAGCGGCCGGCCGTTCCGGTTCTACGAGGCGTACAACCCCGAAGGCCGCACCAGCTTCGCGGTGACCCGGCGCGAATGGCGCGTCCTCGACCTTTTGGCGCCGTCGCTCGAATTGCACCCGAACCGCAACGTCTTCCCGTTTTCCGTCAAGCCGGAGAAGCCCGTCTCGCCCGAAAAGATCATGGAGCTCTTCCGCGACACGTTCGAGGGCACGGATTTCGACATGGTGAAGGATCTCACCGTGACGGACGAGGAAGGCCTCTCGATCAAGAGCCCGCTGGCCAACCCCTTCATGCCGTACGAGATGACCAAGCTGCTCAAGATCAACGG
>CAZDHR010000743.1:0-1592 GCA_964505295.1 uncultured Planctomycetaceae bacterium | reverse complement strand
GTGTTGCGGCCCAGGTGCTGGTCGGGGAAGAAAAGCACGCGGCTGCGTCGGGCGAAGGCCCACTCCAAAGCGGCCTCCGCGTTGGCCGACGTGCAGACGATGCCGCCGTGCCGCCCGCAGAACGCCTTGAGCGTGGCAGCCGAGTTGACATAGGTGATCGGCATCAAGTCGTCGGTATCGATCACCTCGGCGAGCTGCTCCCAGCAGTCCTCGACCTGGTCGATTTCGGCCATGTCGGCCAGGGAGCAGCCGGCCTCGAGGTCGGGCAGAACGACGGTGACCCGCTCGCCGCCGCGCTGGCGCAGCCGCTCGGGGCGGTTGGCCAGGATTTCGGCCGTCTCGGCCATGAAGTGGACGCCGCAGAAGGCGATCGCCCGGCACGCTTCGTTCTCCGCGGCGAGCTGGCTCAGCCGATAGCTGTCGCCGCGCAGGTCGGCGAGGGCCACGACCTCGTCCCGCTGGTAGTGGTGACCGAGGATCAGCAGACGCGGGCCCATTTGGGCTCGGACCGCACGGATCCGTTCGGTGAGCGTCGCGTCGTCCAGAGTCCGGTACGGCTCCAGCTCGAAGCGGGGCGAAGCGGTCTTATCGATGGTGGAGCTCATGATCTCGAAGGCTCGATCCGCGGTCGGCCGGGCCTCAATCCGCTTCCTCGACCAAATCCTTATGTCTCTCGAGGATATCACGGAGGATGAAGTTCTCGGGGAACGGCTCGTCGCTGGCGTCGAGGATTCGCCGGTACACTTTGATCGCATCGATCAACTCGCGAGCGAACTCGCTGTCTTCGACGAGGCCCGGGAACTTGGCCGAGTCGAGGACCTCGCGCCACTTGGCCATGCCTGCCTCGTACTTCTCTCTTGCCAGCGGCAGGTTGGTTTGTTCGACGAACGCCCGGCGACCTTCGTAGAAGAGTTTTCGTGCTTCCAGCGCTTGCGGGGTCTGTTCGACCGCCGCGCGGCGGTGCCAGTATTCATAGTTGACCAGATCTTGGTAGCGGCCGATGATATTGCCGATTCGCTCGGCTTCGGAGAGCTTCTCGGCCAGGTCCAAGGCCCTGCCCCGCTCGGCCCCGATCAGACGCTTGGCCGCGTCTTCGTACGTGACCTTGAGCTTCCGGTTGACCTCGGCGGCGAGCCGATGCTGCTCTTCCGTGCGATCTTCCGGGGGTGTTTCGATCGTTTCTCGCTCCAGTGCGCTCAGCGCCGCCCTTCGCTCTTCGGCGATTTTTTCTTGAATGCCGGGCAACATGGCGTCGAGCTGGGCACGGAGATCTTCGGTCATCTGATGATACCGTTGGCGGTCGTTGAGCTGGATGACGTCGCCGAAGGTGGAGAGGAGGTCGCGGTCGCCGTACTCGTACCATTCGCGGCTGGCCCGGTTCCAGGCGAGGCGGGCCTTCTCCTCGAAGATGCCGTCGTCTTCCAGGGCCTCGGCGTAGTTCATCTGGCACATGGGGCCCTGGGCGTAGAAGAGCACGGGGCTCATGTTCCCCAGGGAGGCGCCCTTGTCGACGAGCTCCTCCGCCTCGACGAACGACTCCTTACCCACCAGCCAGTTGTCGCGGAGCTCGGGCGGCCGGGAGCCGTGGAAAT
>CAZDHR010000742.1:0-1601 GCA_964505295.1 uncultured Planctomycetaceae bacterium | reverse complement strand
GCACCTTTTGTGCGAAGCACCCGAAGGGCCTTTCAGGCAAAAGGTGCCTGTCACCCTTTTCCGGATCGTGCCCCGGGCCAGCGGCAGGGGCGTGGGGTGGTCGGCCACCCCCCTCTTGCCCGGTCGCCCGTACTTCTGCTATATTACCACCATTCGGGCCTCAGCCGGCATCGACGGCCGAGCCGAAGTCGGGGATTGCGCCTTACACGAACTGATACGGAGGATTGCGTGGGAACCAAGAAAACGGGGAAAGGCCGGCGCAAGATCGGCCGCAAGAAACGCCGCATGCGGGCCAAGATACGGCACCGCAAAGGTTAGTCACGCCTTCTGCCGGAGCTTGCGGCGCGCGAACCTCCCTCTTCTCGCGTGCCGACCGGTTCTTGAATTCTTGTTCCGCCGGAGCCAGTGTGTGCTTCCGGTGCGCGCGATAATCCCCAGATCATCGTTCGGCCGCCGACCACTCGGGTGCCCCAGCGCGAGGAGCACACCAATGACGCTGTCAAGCATCTTCGGAAGCGTGATCGCCGGTCTAGTGTGTTCGCTGTGTGCCGCGGGCGAGCCGATCGACGTCGGCTCTCGGCTCGAGCTGTTCGTCGACGACGATCTGATCGAGCGGATGACCGACGCCCGGCTCGTGCTCCACCACCCCGTGACGCGGGAGGTGGCCATCGACCACAACGAGCCCTGGGAAGGGAACATCTGCTGCGGCCACGTGGTCTTCCAGGACGGCGACCTCTACCGCATGTACTACCGCGGCCGCCACTACGACGAACAGGCGGACCGGACCTCAATCCGAACTGCAAACCGGACGAGCGCTACAAGGCGATGACCAACGGCCGCGGCGGGATGGACGCCTACAAGTCGCCCGACGGGATCCACTGGTCGCCGATGGTCGAGGGCGTCTCACAGGGCGACGATCTCCTCGTCCTTGTCGTCTTTGCCGCCCTTGTGGATTCCTTCGAGGATAGCGCGGACCTCGGGGGGCAGATCATCTCTTCCGAGCAGCTCGCCGACCAGGGAGTTTGGGTCGACTCGCCCCGGGTCCTTGCCTTCCTTGAGGGTCCGCTGGAACCGGTAGGACTGCATGTCGATGGCCGGCACGTAGTTGCCCAGCATGCGGTGGAGCTGATCCTGCGTGAGCGAGGCGTCCATCAGCCAGATGTCGGCGTAGGCCACGATTTCGCCGTCGCCGCCGTCCCAGGCGAACTTCACCAGGCGGGTCTGGTAGTTGGCGTCGGCCATCGCCTTCAATAGCTCGGCCAGCGCGGGGTGATTCGGGGGGCAGGTCATGTAGTTGACCGTACGAAACTGGAGAAAGATCCCCTCGTCGTACAGACTGATGACAATCTGGAACTTGCCGCACATCCCGGACACGCCGACCATCAGCCGCTTGTCATCCGGAGCGACGAAGAACCGCAGCCCCTCCCTGGTCACCAGCTCTTTGAGATCGTCGAACGTAATCGCCATGGGAGGTCTTCCTTTCCGCGCTAAGGCACTTGGCTTGCGAAAGTTGTGGTGAATGAGTCTAGTTTGTGCCACGGAGGGTTCAGGGTTCAGGGTGCAGGATTTTCGTGCATAGGTGGAACTCCAGGTCCTGAACC
>CAZDHR010000741.1:0-1602 GCA_964505295.1 uncultured Planctomycetaceae bacterium | reverse complement strand
GAAGTTCGCTCTGACGGGTTGGACGAATGTTTACAATCAGAGGATCGACTTCAGACGGCCGACAATCGTTCGGTAACGGTCCCCCGTCGTGCGGACCTCGAACCGGCGTGACCGAACGCCCGTCACCTCCACGCGGATCTCGATTCGCTCGGGCGGCAGACAACCTTCGACCCGATCGGCCCACTCGACCAGCGCCAGCCCGTCGCCCTCGAAATACTCCTCCGGCCCCAACTCCAGGAACTCGTCTTCGTCGCGGACCCGATAGGCGTCGAGGTGGTAGATCGGCCGTCGGCCCTGGTACTCGTGGATAAGGACGAAGGAGGGGCTGAGCACGTCGCGGCGGTCGACCCCGCTGGCCTCAGCAATGGCCTGGACCAGTCGGGTCTTGCCGGCTCCCAGGGTCCCGCACAACGCGACGACGCTCCCGTCGGGCAGCACTTCCGCCAGTGCGGCGCCCAGCGCCGCGGTGGCTGCTTCGTCGGGGGCCTCGTAGGTGAATCGATCCATCAGTCGAACTCGTGCTGGTATCCACGCGGCACAAGCGGGGCCCGCTTGCCCTGGGCGTCTTGTTGCCAAAGCCCCGGCTCCCGGACGAACCGGCCGATCGACGTGAGCCGCACGTCCAGCGGCTGCTCGGCCAGCATCCGGTCGGCTTCCCCCGGCGGGACGGCCAGGATCAGCTCGAAATCCTCCCCGTCGCTCAGGGCGTGCTCCAACGGCGTGGAGCCGTCGGCGAGCCGGTCGACCAACCGACACGCATCCTCGGCCACGGGCACGGCTTCGACCTCGACCGTGGCCCCGCATCCGCTTTCGCGGGCCAGGTGCGCAAGGTCGATCGACAACCCGTCGCTCACGTCGATCCCCGCGTGCAGCTCGTACGCTTCGGCGAGGAGCAACGCTTCCGCGACGCGCGGCTCGAAGTCGAGATGGTGCCCGAGGATGCTGCCGCCGAACGCCCCGGTGACCACGATCCGGTCGCCGGGCATGGCCCCGCTTCGTTCGAGCGGCCCGACCGGCGTAACTTTGCCGATGAGCGTCACGCTCACGGCGAGCGGACCGTCCCAACTATTCGTGTCGCCGCCCGCGATGGCCACGCCATACTGTTCGGCCAGCGGCAGGAGCCCTTCGTACAAGGCCACGGCCAACTGCATGCCGCCTTCCCGAGGCAAGACCAACGCCACGACGCCGGAGAGCGGCTCGGCGGCCATGGCGGCCAGATCGCTCAGGTTGACGGCCAACGCCTTGCGCCCCACGCGTCGCGGGTCGACCTCCCCCAGCTCGAAATCGACGTGATCGGTCAGCAGATCCACCGTCAACACGCATTCATTCACGCCCGCCAATCGAAGCACCGCCGCGTCATCCCCGATCCCCAATCGGAGCGACGGGTGCGATGGGAGCCGACGGCGAAGGTGTGCGATGAGTTCCGATTCCATGGGCACGAACAAGCCCTGTGCAGCCGGTGTCCGAGTGGCGCGAGAGACCACGGTTCCTTGCGCCGCATCGGAGGGGACGCGATTGCCCGCCAGCTCCCCAGGGCACTTGGTTTCCGGAACTTGCTGCAAATGAGTCAAGTTTGTGGGGTTCAGGGTTCAGGGTTCAGGG
>CAZDHR010000740.1:0-1632 GCA_964505295.1 uncultured Planctomycetaceae bacterium | reverse complement strand
AAGACGATCAAGGCGGCCGGCTCGCGAGGCCAGGTGGTCGATCAGAAGGTCGAGAAGTACGAGCGCCGGGAGCTGGAGAACCTGGCCACGCTCAAGAGCGGCGACCTGGTCGAAATCGAGCTGGTCATCGAGAGCAAGAACGACTACGAGTACCTGGTGTTCGAGGACATGAAGCCGGCCGGGTTCGAGCCGGTCGATCTGCGGAGCGGCTACACGGGGAACGCCCTGGGCGCGTACATGGAGTTCCGCGACAACCGCGTCGTGTTCTTCGTCCGCCGCCTGGCGCGGGGTAAGCACAGCGTCAGCTATCGCATGCGGGCCGAGATCCCCGGCAAGTTCAGCGCCCTGCCGACCAAGGCGTGGGCGATGTACGCACCGGAACTGAAGGCGAACTCCGACGAGATCAAGCTGCGGGTGGAGGATTGAGTACTGAACACGGAGTACTGAGTTTTTGACTCTCGTTCCGAAGCTTCCGCGTGGGAACGCACGCGCGATGCGGAGGTCGCCCTCTGAGCTTGCACGGCCCCTGGTTGACGTGTAGACTCGACGAATCGTCAGACAACCTCTCGGAGCAAACCAATGGACCAGCGCACTCACCAACCAGAACGAACGGCCCGCCGCGAGTTCCTTTCCCGCCTTTCCGCGGCAGCCGCCGGGTCGGAGCTGGTGCTCGGCGGCACCGCCCGGGCGGGCGAGCCGAAACCGGAGGCCGCGCCGCTACTGCCGACTATTTCGCTGGGCGACCATCGTATCAGCCGCCTCGTCGCCGGCTGGAACCCCATCGGCGGATACTCCTACCTGGGGCCCCACATGGACCGGCACATGCGGGAGTATTTTACGCCGGAGCGGATCGTCGAGTTCCTCCAGCGGTGCGAGCGGGCGGGGATCAACGCCCACCAGTTCAGCCGCCCCGAATCGACGGGCCCGATCCTGAAGACCCTGCGCGAGCAGGGTTCCCAGATGAAGTTCTTCGGCCTTCACTCGGGCGACCAGGCCGCGATCAAGCAGGCGATCGAGCTGACCAGCCCGTTCGCGCTGGTCCACCACGGCGGGGCCACCGACCGGATGTTCCGCGAGGGCAAGAGCCAGGAGGTCCGCGACTACGTGAAGTGCGTGCGTGACGCGGGCCTGCTGGCGGGCGTCTCGGCCCATAATCCCGACTGCATCAAGCGCGTGGCCGACGAAGGGTGGCCGGTCGACTTCTTCATGTGCTGCTTTTATTATCTCACGCGCACGCCCGAGGAACTGGAGAAGGGGCCGCCGATCGTCACGGAGCAGATCGGTTACGCGTTCTTCTCCGAGGATCCCTCGCGCATGACCGCGGTGATGCGCCAGGTCGATCAGCCGTGCCTGGGCTTCAAGATCCTGGCCGCCGGGCGCAAGTCGAAGAGGAAGCAGACGGTCAAGGAGGCGTTCCAGTTTGCCTTCGAGCACATCAAGCCGACCGACGGCGTGATCGTCGGCATGTACCCCCGGTTCGACGACGAGATCGGTGAGAACGCGCAGCACGCGCGGGAGTTTGGGCGCGTGGAGGGGACGTAGATTCGTCGCCGTCGGTTGTCACGTGCCGAGCGTTCCTCGCGCCTTCCCGCCCTGCGGCGTGAAGCACCGACACTTCAATGAGTGTCGTTG
>CAZDHR010000739.1:0-1645 GCA_964505295.1 uncultured Planctomycetaceae bacterium | reverse complement strand
TGCGGCTGATCCGCCGCAAGCTGTCCCTCGCTTCGCGGACGACCGCGGGAACGGGGTCCGTCAGCGCGTAGAGTAGGGCAGGAACGTTGTCCAGGTCGCGGCGCTTGCCCAAAGCCCGCACGGCCGCGAGCCGGGCATCCGCCGACGCCGCGCCGGCCAGCTCGCGCAGCTTCTTGGCGTGCTTCGAGGCCAGGTCCGCGGCCTCGTCGCTGGGCAACACGCCGAGCGCCTCCAGCGCATCGGCCGCGTCGGGGCTGGATGCGTCGTCCAGCGCGGCGAGCATCCTGTCCAACGATCCCAGCTCCGGCTTGGACATTAAGTTGCCTTCCACCCGGGCCATGCCGGCCGTGCTCTTGGGAAGCCCTCGCCCGCCGATCAACGTCCCGTCGCCAAAGCTCTTCTTGTCCTGCACGCTGATCTTCGTGGAACGGATCAGAAACAGGATGCCGAACGCCGTGGCCGGCGTCGGCCCGCACTGATCCTCCCAACTGCCGTCGTCATTCTGGTTCTTGAGCAGGTAGCGGACCCCGTCGTTGTACCACCCGGGCTCCTTCTCCACGTTGCCTTCCGCCTCTTCGCGAAACGTGTGGTATCGCTCCACCGTATATAGGTTGTACAAATGGTGCTGGGGCTGCTCGATGACGAAGTTCTGCGCCATCCACGCCTTGCCGCGCGAGAGCGCCTGCTGAACCAGTTGCGGAGTGACGCGGGACTTGGGCACGGAGCGTTTCGCCTCGACCTTCCGCATGCCCGGCGGCAGCCCGTCGTCTTTCTTCGGCTTGCCGATGCGGAGCAGGTCGGCACACAGATACAAGCTGCCCAACCCGGCGCCCGACATGCTCGGCCTGACCATCGACTGCCGGACGGGCGTGAAGTCGTCGGAAACGGTTCCCTGGTAACCGAATCCCCCGCTGGGGTCCTGCGTCTTCAGGAGCCAGACCAACGCCCGGTCGACCATCGGGTAGGAAATCGGCACCCCCGCCTTCTCGGCCTCCCAAAGGCCGAGAATCGCGTTCTGGGTCATCGAGGTGTCACCGGTCTTCGCGGGGTCGGGGTAGCCCCAGCCGCCATGGCCCTTCTGTACCGACCCCAGATAACGCAACAGCGAGTCGACTTCCAAACGGTACCGGTTCGCGTCGAGCGTGACGAAGAAAATGATCGACAACGCGGTGCTGTAGATGTCCAGGTTCTGCCTGCCCGCGTCCGCCTGGTCGATCGATCGCTGAAGTTGGTTGACCGCCGAGACCACCCTAGGATGGTTCGGCGGAGCGCCATTCTTCAGAAGCGCAATGCCGACCACCGCGTAGGCCCCCGGCCGGCTATCCACGATCCTAGAGCCGGATTTGTCGGTGTGGTCTGTCTCCAGGAACTTGACAGCCCGGGCTACGGCGTCTCGCACCTCTTTGCTCTGAGGTGTGTAGCCGCTTGCCGAGTGCAAGGTGACCACGCCGATCAGGATCGCCAACCCGGCCGCCGACCCCTTCGATCGCAAGCCCCGCAAACCCAACCTGTCCATCTCGACGCTCTCCGAGGCCGATTTCCGATCGGCGTGAATCGCCGACCCCCTTGCCGGGGCATGCAGTGCGACCGAACGTCGCCAGGCGAAAGAACTGGGTAACAGTTCAGCCAAATGAAGTGACTCGAT
>CAZDHR010000738.1:0-1647 GCA_964505295.1 uncultured Planctomycetaceae bacterium | reverse complement strand
GACGGTGCCGTCGCGCCGAGCATGCCAGATTTCGCCGCTGAAACCACCCGTTTCCTGAATCTGCCGATTTGCCGCTTCCACGGACGGTATCTGTTCGGGCGCGTGGAAGACAGCCAGATGTTTGCCGACAAGCTCCTCCGGGCGGTAGCCGTACATCTCTGCGAAGGCGTCGTTGACGAACAGGAGTTTGCCCTGCAAGTCGGACACCGCGATTCCCTCGCTAGTCTGTTCTACGGCGGATGAAAGGAATCGCAGCCGCTCCTCCGCCCGCTTTGACTCGGTGATGTCTTTGACGTGTTCGATCGCCCCCACGACGTTCCCTTGCGCATCTTCGAGAGGAAACGCCGTGAGCTCGAACCAACCCGTGGGATTCTCGGCCGACGGATACGGGACGACCTGCGAATGCGGCTTCCCGGTTTCCATCGTCGGAATCGCCGGACACCAAGGGCACGGGGAATCTCGCTTCTGAAACACCCGGTAGCACTTCTTGCCCACCAAAGGCATTTCGGAGGCGAACTTCCTTTCCACCCACCGATTCGTCCGAATCACGGTGAGATCGCGATCCCGAACGGTGATCCCGTCCTGAACGGCGTCAAACACCCTTTCGAGGAAACGTTCCTCCTCTTCGATCTTCATCGCGGCTCGCTTCCGGTCGGTGAGATCCACAAAGGTTCCCTGGATCGCGGGCTTCCCACCGTATTCAATACGCCCCGCGAACATCTCCAGCCAACGCACGGAGCCGTCCTTGCGGATCAGACGGTATTCGTAGCGCGGCGGTACCGGCTTGCCTGCCAAACGATCCTCAAACCGTTTCCAGACGAGGGCTTGATCGTCAGGGTGAACCAGTGCCGTCACTTGCTCTGGGGAAAGCGACACGAGCTCCTCGACCGTGTAACCGGAGATCTCCGCGAATGCCGGATTGGCGAAGACAATCCGCAGACCCTGCATGACGAGCAGACCCTGGAGGGATTGCTCGACCAATGCACGATACTTCCGCTCCGACTCTCGCAGCGCCTCCAGGACGCTCTCGCGAGTGTCAGGATTCGCCGGGTCCTTTGTGGCCGGCTGCCCGGGGCGCGATCTCCCTTTGCTCCCGGCAGCACGCCCCGCTTTCCGTCCCCTACTCCCCTTGGCCGCATCCGACCCCGATTTGGCGGACGCTGCTTTCTTTCGAGCCATGATCGAGCCTCGATATTTCCGGCTGTCTGGAAGAACCGGTTGCTACCCGCCCGAGCCCGCTCGCCAATCACCGCCGAATCCAGTGCAGCAGCCGTGCGACCCGGCCCGTCGGTGGCAGCGGGCCGATCAATCGCCGCAGTTCCTTGCCAGGAAACCGCGAATCGTTGACATGCCAGCGGATGGGGAGGGATTCGAGACGGTAGCGTTCTCCCCGCGAAATACGCACATTTCCGGGCAGGACGACTCGCAATACGACGCGCGCCTTGCAGCGGAAGGCCCGGTAACGGACGACCCTGACTTCTCTCTTCTGGCCAACGCTTGGCCGGCTCTCTCCCCGGCCGACAGGAAGACCATTCTCGCCATTATACGTGCGGCATCGGTCAAGGGGGAGCCATGAAGACCACCCAAGACATTGTTGAACTAAACCGCTTCGCGGTAGAGAAGCGGGCGGGATTGGGGAAGTGAAAG
>CAZDHR010000737.1:0-1683 GCA_964505295.1 uncultured Planctomycetaceae bacterium | reverse complement strand
CGACGAGAACGGCCGGATTGTCGTCGATCGCGTCAAGGAGAAAATTCGCCAGATCGAGCCCTCCCTTCCGGAGGGTGTCTACATCGACACCTTCTACGACCGCACCGAATTGATCCAACGGACCATCCACACCGTGGCCGAGAATATCAGCGGCGGTGCGATCCTGGTGGTCATCATGCTGTTGTTGCTGGTCGGCAACCTCCGGGCGGGATTGCTGGTCGCCGCCGCGATCCCGCTCTCGGCCCTGTTCATGTTCATCGCCATGCGCATGGCGGGCGTCTCGGCCAATCTGATGAGCCTCGGCGCGATCGACTTCGGTATCATCGTGGACGGAGCCGTGGTGATGATCGAAAACGCCGTTCGCCGAGGCGGCCTCTACCTCAAGAACCATCCGGATCGCAAAGCCGTGCCCCTGGAAGTGTTTCGGGACGCCAGCCAGGAAGTGGGCCGGCCGATCCTCTTTGCCGGGGCGATCGTAATCATCGTCTTCCTGCCCATCCTGAGTTTGCAGGGCATCGAAGGAAAGATGTTTCGCCCGATGGCGTTCAGCTTTATGTCCGCACTCACCGGGGCCTTGATTCTTGCGGTCACGGTCATGCCGGTGATGGCCTCCTTGTTCCTTGCCCGGAAGATCAGCCAAAAAGAGGCGTTTCTGGTCCGCTGGTGCAAGAGAGGCTATGGCCCGCTGCTGGACCTGGTAATGCGGCGGCCGAAGGTGACGCTTGGGGTGGCCGTCCTGGCGCTGGCTGGCAGTATCACGTTTGCCATGGGACTGGGCGCCGTCTTCATTCCAAAGCTGGACGAGGGGGCGATTGCCCTGCAAGCCTGGCGACTACCCAGCGTCTCGCTTGAGCAGTCCATCTCCAGTACGACGCAACTGGAGCGGGTCCTGGGCCACTTTCCCGAAGTGGAGACGGTGGTCTCCAAGATTGGGCGGGCGGAGATCGCCACCGATCCCGCGGGGCTCGAACATGGCGACGTCTACGTGATCCTCACCTCCCATGAATCGCTCTCCGCCGTGGAGTGGCCGCTGGCGGTGGCCGGCTTGGTCGATTGGCCGGAGGACCTGTGGACGACCATTCAGAGCCCGGAGAATCTGGCAGCCGTGCTGGGCGACGTTGAGCGCGACATGAGCGGCCAGGAACAGTTATCGGCCGAGAAGGAGGCCGAGCTGCGCCAGCGGGCTGAGGAGATCTTTCATGGCTTCGAGGAAGAAAACCTGGAGTTTGACAAGGAAAAGCTGATTTCCATCTTCGACAGCGTGCTCAATGAATACGTTGCGGCCAACACGTTCAGCTATTCCCAGCCCATCGAGCTACGCTTCCAGGAATTGATCGCCGGTGTCCGGGCGGATATCGGCATCAGTCTTTACGGGCCGGATCTTGATGTGCTCAAGCAAAAGGGTGACGAAATCGCCCGGGCGGTGAGCCGGGTTCCCGGGGCCGCCGACACCCGCGCCCAAATGATCGCCGGTCTGCCGAATCTGCGAGTGCGCGTGGACCGAGAAGCCATCGCCCGGTACGGAATCAACGCCGCGGATGTGCTCGACGCGGTCGACGCGATCGGCGGTCACGTGGTGGGCCAGGTCGTCGAGGGGCAGCCCCGCTTCCCATTGCAGGTCCGTTTCGCACCCAAGTGCCGCGAAAACCTGGAAAGCCTGCGACAGATCAAGATCGCCGATCC
>CAZDHR010000736.1:0-1702 GCA_964505295.1 uncultured Planctomycetaceae bacterium | reverse complement strand
GCCGTGCTGGAGTCCAAGCCGCTGGCCTATTGGCGGCTGGGTGAATCGGCCGGGCGCAAGGCGGCCGATGCCACGGATCACGGCAACGACGGGCAGTATGAAGACGGCGTGGCCTTCTACCTGGAAGGGCCCGAGTCGGTCGGCTTCTGCGGCCCCGGCGTGATCAACCGCGCCCCCCACTTCGCCGGCGGCCGCATGAAGACCTCGCTTCGCGGCCTTGGCAGCAGCTACTCCGTCGAACTGTGGTTGTACAATTGCCTGCCCAATGATGCCCGGTCGGTGACCGGCTATCTCTTCTCGCGCGGAGCCGACGGCGCCAAGACCGCCCCCGGCGACCACCTCGGCATCGGCGGCACGGCCGGCGAGCCCGGCAGGCTCTTCTTCTGCAACGGGGAGACGCTCAAGGAGACCGTCGCCGGAACGACCGAGATCCCGCTCCGGACATGGACTCACGTGGTCCTCGTCCGCGACGGCCGGAAGGTGGCCGTCTATCTGAACGGCAACCCCAAGCCCGAGTTCTCCGGCGAGGCGGCCCCCGGCTGCCCGCCCGACTGCGGGCAGGTCTTCCTCGGCGGGCGCAGCGACAACTTCGCCGACTTCGAGGGAAAGATCGACGAGGCGGCCGTGTACGACCGGGCCCTCTCGCCCGAAGAGATCGCCCGGCATTACGCGGCGAAATAGCGCCACCAGTGGGGTCAGGCTTTTGTACCTGGAAACCGAAGAGCAAGAAAGCCGAGGAACTTTTCATGAGAACCGATCTGGTGGTTACCATCACGTGCCCGGACCGGCCGGGAATCGTCCAGCGTCTCACGGAGGTCGCCGTCGCGATGTCGGGCAATTGGGAGGAGAGCCGGATGGCTCGCCTGGGCGGCGCTTTCGCCGGCATCGTAAGAATCAGCGTGTCGCAGGAGAAGGCCGAGGCCCTGGCAAAAGCGCTCCGGGCGCTGGCCGACGACCAGACCACGGTGGCCGTCAAGATCGTCCGGCCCGAGTCGTCCGACCCGATGGAAGGTTTCGTGCTCTACGAGCTGCGGCTGGCGGGAGCCGACCACGAGGGGATCGTGCACGAGGTATCCCGCTACCTTGCCGGACGGGGTATTAACGTCGAGACCATGGAAACCGAAGTGGTCCCGGCGCCGGTCAGTGGTTCCCCGCACTTCAAGATGGAGGCCCAGATCAGGGTAGCGCCAAACATATCAGCTTCCGATCTCGAGGCCGGTCTCGACCGCATCGCTCAAGAACTCGGGGTGGACATCGAGGTCCGTCCGGCCTAAGTGGACTTGCGTGATTCCCGGAATCGCCGCCTCTCAGACTTCGGAAGTCTTTCCGCTACCATTTGCTCCCCAGATCACGCAAGTCCATTTATTGACCCTCAGAAAAGTAATGTCGTTTCAGTTTAGCCGCCGACGGTACGTCGGCGTGCGTTTTCCTGCGGTTTTGGCCGACGTGCCGTCGGCCGCTAAACGACATTACTTTTCTGAGGGTCAATAAACGACGTGCTGAACACGCTAGTGTACAAGATGCGCGCACGGCGCGCAGAAGTTACGACGTAAGACACCAGTCCCCAGCCCCGAACCCCTTCCCGTTTCTCATGCCAGCACCCAAATCCATCGGCGCGATCGAGCTGTCGAGTATCGGCGTCGGCTACCAGATCGAGGACGAGATGCTCAAGGCCGCCTCGGTCGAGCTGCTGATCGCCCGG
>CAZDHR010000735.1:0-1717 GCA_964505295.1 uncultured Planctomycetaceae bacterium | reverse complement strand
CATCGTCGCGGCGCAAAAGGATTATCCCAATTCGAAGATCAGTTGGGTCCCGGGCGTCAGTGATCCCGCCGCCTCTACCCAGATAGACGACAACCTGAATTCGACCAGGTGGTCCACGGACGGGATCGACAACGACGGCGACGGCTCCGCGGATGAAGCCGCCGGCGGCGACCCCGACAACTACCCCGAGGGCAAAAACGAGGCCCCGGAAGCCAACCTCCAGTATCCCTACAACGCTTCGGGAATAAAGGTCGACTCCCTTTTCGGCGGCCGCAGCGAAATGGAGCTGATCCGGGATACCGATTACGTCTCCCGCGCCGAGGCGGTGGACGCCGACTCCACCGGCGATTCATCCGACCGCTGGCGCCGCTCGGTCACCACGTGGTCGTTCGACACCGTCGTGGCCGCGCAGGCCCGCGTCTATTCGGCCGATTACAGTTCCTTCGGCGGCCCCGGCACATTCAAGATGGACCTCTACAACTCCACCTTTACCGACGCCAATCCGGACAACCGGCAGGAGTTCGCCCAAAGGCTCTTCTGGGTCCTCGCGGACGTGCTGAGAAACGAGCATTGCACCGGCCGGAAAACGAGTCCCAGGTACGTGGCAGGCAGCCTCATCGCGTCATTCATAGATTACGTGGATAACGACGATTTCACCGATATCAACGGCTATTCGGACTTCACCGTCGCGCTCGTCTGCGACAACGACGCCACGCAGTACTCCAACCAGGACAGGACCATCGGAGGCACGGCCTACCGGCTCGGCACCACCTGGACGGGGAGCAACGTGCCCGCGGCGGTCTTGACGGACATCGCGGCAAATCCCGGTTTGTACCAGACCGGCGTCGAAAAGACGCCCGCGATCACGGAAGTGTATTTCCGCGACCCCGACGGCACCCCCGGCAGCGGCGACGAGGTCTGGGAGGTCGAGCTCTACAACCCGCACGAGTTTCAGATCCGGATCAGGAACTGGAAGATTTATCTCAAGGACGGCAACGGAGCGAACCTCGCCACGCATACCATCCCGCCGGCCACTCCCGATATTACGAGCAACGGCTTTTATACCAGCGGCGCCATCGCCTACAGTGCCACGGTGGACAGCGTGGTGCTCGCCGACGCGACGTTCGATTACGCCGTGGATATTTTCGACGCGAACGGTATAACGGTGGCAACGGGACGTGAGCGGCTTAATTGGGCGGATCCCGGCACCACCGGTGCCTCGGACGGCACGCTCGGCGATCAACCCGCCACGCCGTACACGCTGAGCACGGCCGACGTGGACGGCTTCCGCTGGATACCGTACGGCGGCCCGGGTACCACGGCCAACGCGCCCGTGCGCCTGCTCAGCCAGTTCGTGCGCTACCTGAAGGATACGATCGTCTTCAGCTATCCGCACGCCTCGCAGGTGAACTCGACCAACAAGGAATCGCTGTTCCACAAGTTGAAATGGCCCGCGGCGGCGGGCTCGTCGTTCGGCGACAATGTGCAGGACGGCGCCTACCCCCTGAAGATTTACGACAAGGTCAAGGGCGTCCTTGGCGGCCTTACGGTCTGGTCGCCGATGGAGGACGGCTACGACAACGACGCCGACGGCACCATGGACGGCTTCGATTGGGAATGCACCGACACGACCGCCGCCACCTGGCCCCCCGAGGCGCTCGTCTTCGGCAAGATCAACATCAACACAGCCTCCAAGGAAGTGCTCAAGTCGATCCCG
>CAZDHR010000734.1:0-1718 GCA_964505295.1 uncultured Planctomycetaceae bacterium | reverse complement strand
CCATGGCCCAACCGAACGTCCTCATACTTCGAGCCCCCGGCACCAACTGCGACGTGGAGACGGCGTTTGCGTTCGAGCAGGCGGGCGCCCGCGCCGAGTTGGTGCACGTCAACCGGCTGCTGGAAGATCCCACGCTGTTCTCCCGGTTTCGGATCCTCTGCATCCCCGGCGGCTTCAGCTACGGCGACGACGTGGCCGCCGGCCGGATCCTGGCCAACCAGATCCAGCACCACCTGGCCGAGCAACTGAACGAGTTCAAGGCGGCCGGGAAGCTGATCCTGGGCATCTGCAACGGCATGCAAGTGCTGATGAAGTCGGGCATCCTGCTGGAGCCCGATGCCGAAGACGGCCCACCCGCGACGCTGACCTGGAACGACTCAGGCAAGTTCGAGGACCGCTGGGTGCGACTCGCGGTGTGCGGGTGCAAGTCGGTCTTCCTCCAAGGGATCGACTCGATGTACCTGCCCGTTGCCCATGCCGAGGGGAAGTTCGTTCCCCGTGACGAGGGGGCGCTTGGCTCACTGGAGTCCGGCGGTCAGCTCGTGCTCCGCTACCGATCGCTCTGCGGCGACGGCGACGCGGCAGGGCCCATTCCGTATCCGGACAATCCCAACGGCTCGGTGGCCGACACGGCGGGCGTTTGCGACGCGACGGGCCGCGTTTTGGGGCTCATGCCCCACCCCGAGCGCCACATCGACCCCACCCATCACCCCCGTTGGACCCGCGGCGAGGCAGGCGAAGTGGGCGATGGGATGCGTGTGTTCGCCAACGCGGTGGCGTACTTCGCGTGAGGCGACGAGACATCGTCGTCAATCCGCGTCACGGACGGGCGAGTCGACCCGTTGGAAGGTACGCCCACCAAGAGACGGCGCTACTCGAGAATCCCGGCGCCGAAATCGCGCCTCTTGGGTCGATGGGAGGAGCGAGGCTGCCGGGCCGGGGGTGTGTGCGGACCGTGGGGCGGCTCGGCCTGCAGCACCTCGGGGCGATCCGGCGGTGGCGTGGTCGGCGGCTCCGTCAACCCCTCGTCGGAATCGAGATCGTCGTAGCGGGAGACGTAGCCGGGCTCCCCGGCCCGCTCCTTCTCCTCCTCGAATGCCTGAATCACCCGGGCCTGGATCATCTCCCGGCAGGCGGAATTGATCGGGTGGGCGATGTCGGCGTAGAGCTTGGCCCGCCCCTCGTCGTCCTTGGCCGCTTGCGTTTCCTTCAGGCGCGCGCCGCACTGGTTGCAGTGCGCCGCGCGGAGATGGTTCTTGCCGCGGCAATGAGGGCAATGCGCCGTGAGCTTGCGGCTGGGCATGGCCACGAAGGGCCCGCTCGCGCCTTCGATGATCTTCAAGTCGCGGACGACGAAGCAGTCGTCGAAGGTGATGGAGCAAAACGCTTTCAGTCGTTCTCCCGGCTCGTCCATGAGCTTGATGCGAACCTCGGTGACATCCACGGCCGTTCTCCTTACGTTCCGGGCGTCTTAGCGGCTACCTCGGACTGCAAAGGCAACCCCAATTCTCCTGGCCTGCAAACGTCGAGCCGTGCGCCGCGCGTGACGCGCGTGGCGGCAAAGCCCGAAGTAGCATGTGCCGCTTCCGGTCATCCCGAGCCCCGGACAATCCAGCTTCCTCAGTTCGCGTCGCACTCGATCGATCCAGGGCGAAAGCTTCTCGGCGGCCGACTCGAGACGGTTGAACAGCAATCGCCCCGCGGCGGCCAAGTCCCCA
>CAZDHR010000733.1:0-1719 GCA_964505295.1 uncultured Planctomycetaceae bacterium | reverse complement strand
ACTTCAAGCCCCGCACCCGCTCTCCGTCTCGCAGAATTCGAGACTTAGCATCTAGAAAAGAGCGGTCCGTGTCCGCGGCTACTTTTTGGGCGAGGGCGGGTCGCTCCGTTTCTGCTGGAGCAGCCAGTCGTACAGCTCGGGGTCGTCGTAGGTCTCGGTCCACGAGTCGTGCTCGGCCTCGGGGTAGATGGTCAGCTTCGCGTTGCCGCCGTGCTTGTTCAGGGCGTCGACCATCTGCTGAGACCGCTTGGGGGGGACGAGCCGGTCCTTGCCGCCGTGAAAGGCCCAGACGGGCACGTGCGCGAATCGCTTGGCCCAGTACGCCTCGCCGCCGCCGCAGATGGGCGCGATGGCGGCGAAGCGGTTCGGGGTGTACGCGGCGAGCGACCAGGTGCCGAACCCGCCCATGCTCAGGCCGGTCACGTAGATCCGGTCTTCATCGACCTTGTGCTTGGCCACGATTTCGTCCACCAGCGCGGTCAGTTCCAGCGACTCCCACCACCGATTCTCCTTGCACTGGGGCGAGACGAGGATAAACGGGAAGCCCTTCTTCGTCTCGACGATCTTTGGCGGACCGTGCTTCCTGACCAGTTCGAGGTCGTCGCCGCGCTCGCCCGCACCGTGGAGGAACAGCATCATCGGCCACGAGTCCTTCTCGTCGTAGCCCTCCGGCAGGAACAGCAGGTAGTCGATGGTGACGCGGACCTGGACGTCGAGGCGAGCCGATTGCTGCTGACCGGGAGCCGGTTGCACCCCCGCACTGAGTCCCAGCAGGAAGGCGAACAGGAAGACCAAGCTTCTTCGGCGTTCAATCATCGATTCGGCTCCTGTGTGAAGAGAAGGACGGCAAGCGCTGGGGGCGCAAAAGGATGGGCCTGCCGTGGAAGCAGGCCCAGACGATACCGGTTGACGACTCGGGCTCGGGCATGCCCGGGACGGGTCGCGAATCACCTCTCACGACCGTCCGAGGAGATCCCCGCGCGCGGCGGTACACCCCGACGTGCCCCCGTTGTCCCGACAAACCAAACCAGACGACCGGACCGCGGCGGGTCGGTCAGTCCGCGTCCACGACCCGAACGTTTTCGGCTCGTGGTCCCTTGGGGCCTTGCCCAATTTCGTACTCGACGGTTTGGCCCACGCTGATCGCCTCGATCGACGTTCCCTGCAACGCCGAGTGGTGGAAGAAGACGTCGCCTTGTTCCCCCGCGATGAAACCAAAGCCTCTGTCCGTCACCAACTTCTTGATGGTACCCTGCGGCATGTCTGCCACTCCCTCACAACAGAACTCGAATCTACCCGGGCCGCTGGCACCCCGCACTTAGCTTTCTGGGGTGCAGCCTCGGCCGTAACACCAAAGGGGAGAAAAGCGACCGCAGTCGGACACAGACACCCTGGAAAAGGCCACCGCGACCCTCACCGCAGCACAACACGAGCCACGACTCACGGGCGGAGCTTGGCAGTCATGTCGTCTTTCTCCACCCCTTCTTGGCTCCAAGCCTACCAAACTGGCGTCGGAACGCAATAGGGAGGGCTTGCCGGACCGCAAGAATCCCAGAATTGGCCTTGCCCTGCCGCCCACCCGGCCGGGCCGATTCTTGCTGCCTTATCGCACCCCCCGGCGGCCCGGGACCGTCGCCTGCACGATCGCCGAGTGCTGATGGCGAGGTAAACATTCGCCCAACCCGTCTCTGGCGGGGGCAGTGGGGCGAGAATTGACCT
>CAZDHR010000732.1:0-1721 GCA_964505295.1 uncultured Planctomycetaceae bacterium | reverse complement strand
AAACCACCAGCCAAACTGCTAGCATTGCTGCCACGACCTGGGATCAGACCCACGGTTACGGCACACGGCGTGTGCCTACTACTCGGCAAATGCGGGAGTTATTCTCTGGCCAATCTTAACGACGGCGTCTGCGTAGACGGGCTCCGGGCCGGCAGGTACAATCATGTTACCCACGATTCGCCGCATTGACAAGAGAGGAGCAACCTGGTGATTCGCACGCTGACGACCGCGCTCTTGTGCGTCGCGTTGTTCTCGGGGGCCGACTGGACGCGATTCCGCGGCCCCGAGGGCGCCGGAGTCTCCGACGACACGGGACTACCGTCCACCTGGAGTGCGACCGAGAACATCGTCTGGAAGACGGCCTTGCCCGGCTTCGGCAGCTCCAGCCCGATCACGCTGGGCGACAAGATCTTTCTGACCTGTTACAGCGGGTACGGGTTCGACCCGCGCGAGCCTGGGAACCAGACCGGGCTTCTGCAACATGCCTTATGCGTCGACCGGGCCACGGGCGGGATTCTCTGGGACAAGAGAGTTGATCCACGGCTGCCGGAGACGGACTACGACGGCGGTCGAGTCAATCTGCATGGATATGCTTCCGCGACGCCCGTTACCGACGGAGAGGCGGTGTACGTCTTCTTCGGCAAGTCGGGCGTGATCAAGTACAGCCTGGAGGGGGAATTGCTCTGGCGGGCCAGCGTTGGCACGGGCGTCGACTCGCACAATTGGGGCTCCGGCGCCTCGCCCATCCTTCACGAAAACCTGGTGATCGTCAACGCGAGTGCCGAAAGCAAATCGATCCGGGCGCTGGACAAGGGAACGGGCGAGGAAGTCTGGCGGGTGGACGAGATCGTCGACTCGTGGAGCACGCCGCTGGTCGTATCGCTTGCCGACGGGACCAAGGAGCTGGTGGTCATTGAACGGTTCCGCGTGTTGGGGCTCGACCCGGCGACGGGCGACAAGCTCTGGTTCTGCCCAAAGCCGTCCGACTACGTTTGCCCGTCCGTCATCGCCCACGAGGAAGTGGTCTACGTCATCAACAGTCGAAGCAAGGCCATGCTGATGGCGATCCGTACCGGAGGTCGCGGCGACGTCGGCCAGACGCACGTTCTGTGGAAGAAGGAGCGATGGACCACGCGCGTGAGCACCCCGGTTTACCACGACGGCCACCTTTACGGCATCGATAACGTCGGCCGGGCTCACTGCCTGGTCGCCCGGACGGGCGAGGAAGTCTACCGCGAGCGCCTGGAAATTGCCGGCGCCGGCGACAAGATCTACGCTTCGCTGGTCGCAGCCGATGGGAAACTCTACGGCGTGACTCGCCTCGACGGCACCGTCGTGCTCGCGCTGTCGCCACAGTTCAAGCTGTTGGCCCATAATCGCCTGGGCGACGAAAGCGTATTCAATGCGACGCCGGTTGTCACTGGCGGCCGGCTGTTGCTGCGTTCCGACCGGTATCTCTATTGCATCGGCCGGTAAGGGTCGGGCCGGCCGGAAGACGTGACTCGCACCGTGTAGCTCCCCCTTTCCACCAGCCAGAACTGGTGGCATACCGCGTGTCGGCTGAGGCCGACTTGCTTGCCCTGAATCCCTTGGTTTTCGGGCTCGCACGCTTTGCCGACATTTCGGTGAGTGTCGTTGTTCGCTCCGCGAACAAGCGTCTTTTCGCGGGGTGCTCGTATAATATGATGTTCGGCTTTTATGCAGACTGATGTGTGTACCCG
>CAZDHR010000731.1:0-1756 GCA_964505295.1 uncultured Planctomycetaceae bacterium | reverse complement strand
TGCAAGAAGGCTTCGCCGCTCCCCTTATACTCGAGGCCATTCGGACGCAGAATCGCCTGGTCCAGACGCAATGGCACCCGGACTTCCCCGTCGTTGGCCCGGATATCCAGCTCGATCGTCAACTCGGCCAGACCCGCCTTGGCCGTTCCCGTGGCCGACATGGACTTGACCGTGTAGCGAGGCGGGCGGTCCGTCTGGGTTTGCGCCTCGGCTTGCTTCAAAATCTGCTCGAAGTCCTCGAGCTTCCAGCCGAGCATGGGCTGGGGCTTGCCGTTCTCGTCGAGCATGTAGAGCGGCGGGGCCTCCCTAACGGCCCCCGACGGCGCATCGCCGGAGGGGCCGAAAGGCGCTGCGGTCGGCTCTTTGGGAGCGGGCGCAGCGTCTTGTTGCGCTGCCGCCAGGCATCCCCAAAGCAGCACGTTGCACACCGCGAACGGTACTAGCCAAAGGCTCCCACCGTGCAAGGCCATCCATCCTTAAGCTAGGTCTTCGACCAAGCGTGCCGGTAGGCTCCGGCCCCTCCCCTATCGCTTGGCTGATTGAGAACGGACTGTAAGACGAGTCCCCTCTTCTAGTCTACTCAACGGCGCCACTCCCTTGAAGCATCAAAACCCGCGGACCGTCCGGCGGCGCTGTTCCCTCAGGCCGTGTGAGGCGGGTCGTTCGGGCTAGGCCTGTCCGGCTTCGGCCACCATGGCCCGCAGTTCGGCGTGCAAAGGACCGTTGGCCGCAGCCAGGAAATGCCCTTTGTCCAGCACAAACGGCCCCCCATCTGGCGCAGTCACCACACCACCCGCTTCGCGGATCAAGAGGACCCCGGCTGCCACGTCCCAGCTTTTCGTCGAGTAGCTCCAGAACGCGTCGAATCGACCGACGGCCACGTAGCAGAGGTTCAAGGCCGCCGAGCCCGTACGCCGCAAGGCCTGGCAACGAGTCAGGGCCGCCAAAAAGAGCTGCCGGTCGGGGGAATCCGGGCGCACGGCGGACGGGAGCCCGACCGCTGCCAGGCTCTGCGGCAGAGTGGAGACTTCGCTGGTACGGATCCGTTTTCCGTTCAGAAAGGCCCCTTGCCCGGCCGCGGCAGAAAAACACTCCCCGGTCACCGGGTTATACACGGCCCCCACCAACAGCTCGCCCGACCGTTCCAACGCGAGCGACACGCAGAAGTGCGGGACCTGGTGGACGTAATTGGTCGTCCCGTCCAGTGGGTCGAGGAACCAACGATACTCCGTCGGCTTCACTTCCCCCTCGGCGCCCGCGCCATCCGGCTCATCCTCCTCACTGATCACCGAATGGTCGGGAAACGCCGTCAAGATCGTCCGCCGGACCAACTCCTGCGAGGCGAAGTCGGCCTCGGTCACGAGGTCCGAAGGAGACTTCTCGCGGACCTTGACTCGGCCGATCTTCTCCAGCAACACGCGACCGCCCGCTCGGACAGCCGTCTCACAAACCCTTACGTAGTCAGATATTGCGTCCATCACTTTTCGATGCTCCAGGCTCCGGTCAAGATTATAAGGGGTACTGGGCGACATGCAACTCAAGCGGGGAACACCACCCACCAGGGGGGCGTATGCTGCCGCGACACATTTTGCCCCCGAAAAACTCTGGACAAGACGGCAAGAACTGGTATCATCAGAGGTTGGTGGGGAGGGGTGTTTTGATATCCGGTGGGAGGCGTTCCACCAGCCTCTCCGCCACAAGCGGCCTCTTCTCTGTTCCGGCCCCGCCGTTTCGCCTGAGCTGCGAGCGGCGGGGT
>CAZDHR010000730.1:0-1774 GCA_964505295.1 uncultured Planctomycetaceae bacterium | reverse complement strand
GTGCATCCCCAGAACTACGGCTTCAATTTCGGCACCTGGCTGGCATGGAACCCGGCAACGGGGCAAGGGGGCGACGGGGCGTTCTTCGTCAACAGCCGGACCCGGCCGGCCAGCTTCCTCGACGGCTTGAGCAACACGCTATGCGCCGCCGAAGTGAAGGCGTTCACGTCCTATTTCCGCAACACGGCCGACCCCGGGCCGGTGGTCCCGGCCTCGGTCGACGCGATCGCCGCTCTGGCCGGCGGCGCCCAGTTCAAGCTCGGGCCGACGACGAACGACAACACGGGCCACACGGAATGGTGCGACGGGCGCGTGCACCACAGCGGCATCACGACCGTCTTCACACCCAACACCTTCGTGCCCTACGTCCACACGGACGGCCGCACGTACGACGTCGACTTCAACTCCCTCCAGGAAGGCAAGAGCACCACCCAGCCCACCTACGCGGCGGTCACGGCGAGGAGCTACCACGCGGGCGTGGTCAACGCCGCGTTGATGGACGGGTCCGTTCGGCCCGTCAGCGAGACGATCGACCTGCCCGTGTGGCGTGCCTTGGGAACGCGGCAAAGGAAGCCCGGCGAGCCACTGGTCGGCGGCATGTTTTAGGCGGTCATCGCAAGGATTACCGCAAGCGCCGCGAGCTGTTGGATCGCACTCACTCGGCCTTCGAGATCGCCTGATTCCACCACACGGCAAGCCAGTGCGACTCCTCCCGCGCGTTGGCCACGTGGGGGCCCGGCCCCACGGCGAAGTCGAGATCGCCGTCGCCGTCGAAGTCGGCCGTCTCCACCGTGGCGTAGTGAGGGGAACCCGTTTCCAGCGTGTGGCGGACGAACGTGCCGGGCTCCGTCTGTTCCAGGCAGAGAATCGAAACCAGCGGCGCATCGAGCAGACTGGAGGGCATGACCGGTGGCGGCAGCCAGGCCACCGCGAGGACGTCCAGATCGCCGTCCCCCTCGAAGTCGCCGGCCAACGCGCGGTAGACGCCCGGCATGTCGGTGAGCCGATGGTAGGCGAACTGGAGATCGCCCAGGTTTTCCAACCACTGCACGCCGTGCGACGTATTCACGTACCAGTTGTCCCAACAGTCGCCGTTGGTGTACAGGACGTCCATGTCCCCGTCCTGATCGAGGTCGACCAGCTCGATGCCGCTGGAGCCGAACGTCAGATCGGGCCCCGCCCACAAGGTCCGCAGATGGAAGCGCCCGTCGCCTTGATTGATGAATGCCTCGACCCGCTCCCAGTCTTGGCTGACCAGCGCCACGAAATCGGGACGGCCGTCCTGGTTGAAGTCGTGCACGGGCACGTGGATCGTGCCGGGACGACCGTCGATGATTTCCGGCTCGAAGCGGGGCCGGTCGCCGCGCTCGGCGACGTTCCTCAGCAGGAAGATCTTTCCCGTCTGGTAGTGGCCGAATTCCGCCACGATCAGGTCGAGGTCCCCATCGGCGTCGAAATCGGCGGGCCGCACGTCGGCGATTCGTCCCAGCTTGGACGCCAGCACGACCTCTTCGAAACGGGTCGCCGCCGGTTGACCTCGCAACCAGACGACTCGGCCCCAGTCGTGATCGTTCGGACGAGCGCTTCCCAAGTCGGCCGCCACGAGATCGATGGCGAGGTCGCCGTCGAGATCGACCGGCTCGACGTGGACCGGGTTGTTCAGTCGTGCCAGGATTTGGGGATAGGGGTTCCGGTCGCGCAGGTCGGCCGCCGACACGTAGCCGTGTCGCATGTCGCACAGCAACAGCACGTGCTTGTCGCCCGGGCCGAGATG
>CAZDHR010000729.1:0-1780 GCA_964505295.1 uncultured Planctomycetaceae bacterium | reverse complement strand
TGACTCATTTGCAGCAACTTTCGGAAACCAAGTGCCCTAGGGGAGCTCGCCGGCGTCGTATCGCTCCCAGAACAGGCCGGGCGGCATCAGGTCGCCCGGTCGACCTTCGGCCTCCTCGCCGAACGCCGTGCCGATCTCCCGGATGCTTCGCATCGCGCGCACCTCGTCGATGCCCTTTTCGATCTTGCCGGGCGTGAAGACCAGCCGCTCGAGGCTCAGCCACTTGAGCGGCGTCAGGTCGGTAACCTGAGATCGGGCGATGTGCAGCCGCTTGAGCGCCAGCCCTTTGAGCGGGCTGAGATCGGAGACCTTAGTCCCGGCCAACGTCAAGCTGACCAGCCGGGGCAGCGACCCCAGCGGGCTGACGTCGCTGACCGGCGCGTCGTTGAGCCAGAGCGAGTCGAGGAACTGGGCCTCGCCCAGCGGGCTCAAGTCGGCCACGCGCGTGCCGGCCAGGTAGAGCCGCTCCAGGGGCGCGCCCTTCAGCGGGCTGATGTCTTCAACCCTCGTGTGGTTCAGACGAAGCTCCCTTAGCGGCATCCCCTCCAGCGGGCTCAGGTCGCGAACGCCCGTGTCCTCCAAATAGAGGACTCCGAGCCGCATCCCTTTCAGGGGACTGACGTCGGTAATATGGCAGCCGGCCAGGTCCAACGCTTGGAGCGGCAAGCCCGCCAGGGGGCTGATGTCCTCGATCGCCGGGTCGCGGAGCTCGACGACCACGATATTCTGCCCGTCCGCCCGAACCCCGACCTGGCCGCCGAACTCCGGGTTCTTTTCCTCGAGCGCGGCTTGAAGCTCCTCCTCGGTGGTAATCGCCGGAGAATCCGACGCCGTTGCTCCAGGGGGCGACGTGGCGTCGTCGGCCGCGGCATCTCGCGGCGGAGCGGATTCCCCTTCATCCGGCCGACCGGGCTCTCCTTCGGCCGGCGCGGAGTCCGGCGGCCGGTCGACTGTTCCCGGTCCCTGTTCCTCCCGGTCAGGTCCGCAGCCCAGAAGCGAGAACACCGTGAGCACCCCGGCCGCACACATAGCAAGGCGATTCAAAAGAAGACTCCTATCACGAGGGTGCGAGACGAATGCGAACCTGCGTTCCCATCAGAGCAGACAACGCGGTCAGCCCACCAAGCGTGCTGAACTCCCAGCCTACCAAGCACGCCACGGCCGGTCAACGGCGAGCCTGCCGCTGCGGACGAGACGGGCCGCGTTGGGGCAGCGCGGCCCCCTTGGATCTTCGCCCGTCTTCGGATATACAAGTCCCTTGGAACGACTCGCACGCTGCGGACGAGGGCCGAATGGATCTTGGGCTCAAGGATAAGGTCGCGATCGTCACCGGCGGCTCGCGGGGGCTGGGCCGGGCGATCTCGTGGGGGCTGGCCGCCGAGGGGGCCAAGGTCGCCGTGAACTACCGGGAAAACGCCGAGGCGGCCGACGCCTTGGTCGCCGAGATTACCCACACCCACGGCACCGAAGCCCTGGCCGTGAAGGCCGACGTGTCCCAGGAACCCGACGTCGAGGCCATGTTTCGCCTCATCGAAACGAAGTTTGGGCGTATCGATGTCCTGGTGAACAACGCCGGTGTCTGGCCCACGGCGTACGTGAAAGACATGACCCTCGACGCGTGGAACCACACGCTTGCCGTGAATCTTACGGGCCCGCTGCTTACGAGCCGGGCGGCGGTCCGCCGCTGGCTGGCCACGGGGGTGAAAGGGAGAATCGTCAACGTCAGCTCGCAGGCGGCCTTCCACGGCTCGACGACCGGTCACGCCCACTACGCCGCGTC
>CAZDHR010000728.1:0-1790 GCA_964505295.1 uncultured Planctomycetaceae bacterium | reverse complement strand
GGAGGGGTAAACCGATGACCCTCCCCGAAGCCGCGCTCCTCGCCGGCGGCATCCTCTCCCTGATGATGGCCTGGTTCCATCGGGGGTTCTACGTCCTCTTCGGCTGGCGGCGCGAGTTCGAGAAGATCTCGCCCGTAAATGCCAAGCTCTTCTACACCATCCATGTCGCGCTCGCCCTGCTGTTCTTGGCCTTCGCGCTCGTGTCGCTGGTCTACTTCCGCGAACTCGGCCGGGGAGAGGGGCTGGCGGCCGGCGTGACCCTCTCCTATTCCCTCTTCTGGCTCTGGCGGACCGTGTGGCAGGTGATCTACTTCCGGCCTCGTCGTTCGGCCAAGGCCCGCAAGCCGATCTTGCACCACACGCTGGTGGCAATCTTCGCCGCCCTGTTTGTCCTCTATCTTGTGCCGTCCGTTGCCAGGCTGTTTGGATGAGTGCCGACGTAGCGGAGTACCGACGCGAGTCCCGTCCCCCCAACGCGCGAGAGCTGAGATGTGCCGATCCGGAAGACGAACGTCGCGGCGTGGTTTCCTGGGCGCTTGCGCCGCGTTGCCGCTGGCCCGGTCGGCGGCGGTTGCCCGTGAAAGGAGCCCGAAAGTGAAAATCGCTTCGGTCGACGTGTTTCCCGTTCGGTATCCCACGGTGGGCTACTTCAAGTTCTTCCAAGGCCCGCGGGGCACGTACGGCCGGTCGGCGGTGATCGTGAAGATGACGGCCGACGACGGCACGGCCGGCTGGGGCCAGAGCGTGCCCATCTCGACATGGAGCTACGAGACGCTCCAGACGGCGACGGTCGCCATCCGCGACTACCTCGCGCCCACCCTCCTCGGCCGCGATCCGCTCGACGTGCCCGGGGCCCATCAAGCCATGGACCGCGGGCTGGCCCCGAGTTTCACGACCGGCATGCCGATCGCCCGGGCCGGGCTGGACCTGGCCCTTCACGACCTGGCGGGGAAGCTCACCGGCAAGTCGCTCGCCGAGACGTGGGGGAAGCCCCGCGGCGGGCCGCTGGTGCTGAGCTGGACGCTGAATCCGCGCACGCTCGACGAGGTCGACCCGCTCGTCGAGGCGGGCCGCCAGCGCGGCTACCGGCACTTCAACATCAAGGTGGCCCCCGATCCGAAGTTCGACGTCGATCTCGCCCGGCGCGTGCGCACGCTCGTTCCGGACGCCTTCCTATGGGCCGACGCCAACGGCGGGTACGATCCCGACACGGCCCTTGCCGCCGCCCCCAAGCTGGCCGAGGCAGGCGTCGACGTACTGGAAGCGCCGCTCAAGCCGAATCGCCTCCGCGCCTACCAGGCCCTCAAGCGACAGGGCGCCCTGCCGATCCTCATGGATGAAGGCGTCGTCTCGCCCGTGGAGCTCGTGGAGTTCATTCGCCTCAAGATGCTCGACGGGCTGGCGATGAAGGCCGCCCGGACCGGGGGGCTCTTCTGGGCCAAGCGACAGATCGAAATCCTCGAAGACGCCGGCCTGATGTGGCTCGGCAGCGGGCTCTGCGACCCCGACGTCTCCCTGGCGGCCAACCTCGGGCTCTACGGGGCTTTCGGCCTCACCAAGCCGGCCGCCCTGAACGGCCCCCAGTTCCTCGACGCCGACGTGCTGGCCGAGCCGCTCGAGATCACCGATGGCATCGCCCAAGTGCCGACCGGCCCCGGGCTGGGCGTCGAGGTCGACGAAACGAAGGTCCTGGCGTTGGTCAGACGCACGAAGGACTCCGAGTCGTAGCGTCCCCTTCAGTGGGTAAGGGAGAGGCGGCCCTCTCCCTCCCCGTTGTCGCCATGGAGTCG
>CAZDHR010000727.1:0-1790 GCA_964505295.1 uncultured Planctomycetaceae bacterium | reverse complement strand
TCCCGGCGAGCAAAGCCAAATCACCGAGTACGAGTGGGACCACCGCAACCGCTTGCTCCGTGTGATCGAGCGGGATACGGAATCCGGCCCGGCGGTGAAGGTTGTGGAGCACACCTACGACTACCTGAACCGCTGGGTCGCCCGTGCGGTCGACCCCGACGGCGACGGCCCGCTCGGCTTCCAAAACACCTACTTCGTCTACGACGGCACAGGCTCCCCTCTCCCGCCTGCGGGAGAGGGGCTGGGGGTGAGGGCGGTCACCACCGACACCCACGCCCTGCTCACCGCCGTCGGCCAAATCGTCCTCCAGTTCGACGACGACGCCCAGGGCGACCCGCAGCTTGCCCACCGCTACCTCTGGGGCCCGGCGGTCGACCAAATCCTGGCCGACGAAGAAGTCACTTCGCTGACCACCCCCGGCGAGGTTCTTTGGGCGTTGACCGACCACCTGGGCACGGTCCGCGACCTCGCCCAGCACGACCCGTCGTCAGGCGAGACGACGATCGCTTCGCATCGGGTCTACGACGCCTTCGGCAACCTCCTCTCCGAAACCAATCCGGCGCTGGACCACCTGTTCGCCTTCACCGGCCGCGCCCTCGATTCCTCCACAGGACTCCAAAACAACCTGAACCGCTGGTATGATGCTCAAGTAGGCCGCTGGATCAGCCAAGACCCCATCGGCTTCGCGGCCGGTGATGCCAACGTGTATCGGTACGTGGGGAACCGGCCCACCAGCGCGATTGACCCATTGGGCCATGACGACGAAGAGTTCGGCCTCGGGGACTTGTCGTGGTGGTTCGTCAAGAATTTCTGGGGCGGTGCTTGGATATGGAGGTCGATTTGGGGTGCTCCCGACACAGGTAGGGCGATAGGTGAAGAAGCCGCAGCAGTAGGGAGGCTGTATGGCAACAAGAGGGGGCAGGACCTCGACAGTCAGCTGCGCGATAACAGGATAAGGAATGCGTTACAAAACAACACCTACGGGGAGGAGTTCAACTCAATTCGAGCGATCGGCGCAGACGCCGCTAAAGACAACATCGGCACACTAGGCAGGATCAATGTTAGCTTCGCTACTTCGGCCGGCGCGTTCGTTGTCCCAAGCGCGTTGAAGGCCACGCTTTCGCGCATCAAGTCTGGCGTCAAGTTCCCCCATAGACATGACGGAACCGTTTTCAGGAACAAGGAAGGGCTTTTGCCCGCGAAACCACCGGGGTACTACACTGAGTACGTTCATCCTACGCCTGGCGTGCGCGGTCCCGGCACACAGCGAGTTGTAATCGGCAAGGGAGGCGAGATTTACTTCACACCGGATCATTACAAGACCTTCATTCCCGTCTTACCTGGACCGTGAGTAATGAGCGCCCAGTCCGCCGATTTCATCTTCTGTGACAGCCTATCGCAATTCAGCGAAGGCGACGATTTCGTTGCTCGCGTTCGCGCCGGTGTTGGCACACGCGACCAGTTGTTTGACGTTCTAAGCGGAGAACTCAACTTCCCATCATATTTTGGACGAAACTGGGATGCGTTGTGGGACTGTCTAGGTGATCTTTCGTGGATTGACCGCCGTCGTGTGATTATCGCTCACCAGGCCGTTCCCGACCTCGATGCCGCCACTCTTCGGACGTATTTGGAGTTGTTGGCCGAGTGCGTGATGGACTGGAAGCCGGATGAACAGCACGAGCTTCTGGTGGTGTTCCCCGAGGGTGCGGAGGCGGAAATTCGCGGGATCCTCAAAGGGATTCCGGGGACACGAACCGATATTGACATTCTGGGGGATCTTCAGTAGCCTG
>CAZDHR010000726.1:0-1796 GCA_964505295.1 uncultured Planctomycetaceae bacterium | reverse complement strand
GGCTCTGCACTTGCAGCCAATCAACGCGACTGCGGTCTTCTGTCGGTCGTGTCTACCGAGCCGTTCGGAAGGAGTTTTGACCATCGACGAACGCAAAGGTGCGCTTGCTGGTGCGTTCTGACGGCATCGGTGCTGGCCTGAAGGCAAGGGAGTCTCATCGATGATGCTCGGGCAACCGCAACAGTCTTCCGGTATCCATATGGAAACCGCCTGTGAAGGTGCGGCGGCCAGTAAGCCGATCTCCAGGAAGCCATGCCGATGGAGGAGAACCCGGGGCATTGCGCTGGGTGTGGTTCTCTTGGCGTGCATCTGGCTGTCGCATCCGGCGATGCTGCGGGCTGTCGCTCGGGCACTGATTGTCGATCACGGGCAGGGCAGGCTGGACTACGTGTGGATTCGGACGAACGACACCCCTTTCTGTGACGGGGACCGTTGTTACGATCACGCGGCCAGGCTGTATCACGAAGACACATCACGTCGCATTCTCCTGATGGAGCCGCGAGCGAGCCGCTTGGTTGAGATAGGAGCACTGCCACACTTTGAAACGGTCGCTCGAAGCCAGTTGCAGGCACGTGGTGTGCCGGACAAGGCCATCACGGCAATTGACGGTGAGCCTGCGACCATCTGGGACGAAGCCCACCTTGTTGACGCGTGGATGCAGGAGCACCCCAGTGCTGAAGTGCTTTTGCTGTGTGATCGTCTCGAAAGCCGGCATAGGCGGCAAGTGTTGGACACAGTGCTGGAACCAGACCACGCGGCTCGATTGCGGGTTCTCGCCCTTCCGGATCGCCGGTACGATGAGACCAATTGGTGGAAGACTCGACGCGGCGTGAAGAGTGTGTTTTGTGGATATGTCCTCCTCGCCTATGCCTGGTGTCAGGGTGAAGATGCGCCAGAACGCGAGTATTGGGGCCCCGACGAATACGAATGGACGCTCCAAGTGGCCGTAGAGGAAGGCGGATGAAGGGCCGAAGGCGCATTTTGTTGGGGGTCTTAGCCGCCGGTGTCGCTCTCACCGCACTCTACTTGGCCCGCGGCCGTCTCTTGCCTGCGGTCGCCCGGTGGCTTGATGTGGGTGAGCCGCCGAATCGTGCCGAATACGTAATGGTGCTACCAGGCGATGAAAATGCGAGGCCGTTTGTCGCCGCAGCGATCATGAAGGCAGGACTGGCTGGACAGGCCCTTGTCCCTGAAACGGCAACTTCGCCCTCGGTGGAAGACGGAATCCTGCCGCCAACTCACGAAATCATTTGTCGTGTGCTGCGGTATCGTGGTGTGGAAGAGGAGGACATCGTGATCCTCGACGGGCAGAGCCGCAGCACGTTCGGCGATATCCGAGCCCTGGCCCGATTTCTCGAAGCGTCACCTCAGGCCCGCGTAACGCTTGTGACCAGCGGCTATCATACGCGGCGTACCCGGTGGACTGTTGACAGATTGCTCGGCGAGCGGGCCCGACAGGTGACGTTCGTTTCCGCGCCCACGGACGGTTTTGGCACAGACAGGTGGTGGGAAGTGGACGAGGGGTTCATTGCCATCGTAGGGGAGTATCTGAAGCTGGGATACTATGCCCTGCGATACACTGGGATTGGCTACTGGATGGGAGGTTGTGCCGGATTGGTCGTGATTGGTTTGGCGTACCGCCAGCTTCGGTCGGCCGCAGCTTAGAGACGCCTTCGCAATAGTCGCATTACGGGGGCCGTGGTGATTTCGGTTTCCACGGCCCGTTTCATGCGCGGGGAAAGCGTGAGCGCTGCAACCGTGGCATCTTGCACAGCGCGGTAAGCTGGGGGAGGTCA
>CAZDHR010000725.1:0-1797 GCA_964505295.1 uncultured Planctomycetaceae bacterium | reverse complement strand
GTTCGGGCGGTGATCGTCCGCGTCAAGCAGCCCACCCGACGCGAAGACGGAAGCTACGTCCGCTTCGACTCAAACGCTGCGGTGATCATCGACAACGAGAAAAACCCCCGAGGAACCCGAATCTTCGGAGCCGTCGCCCGGGAGCTGCGCGAACGGAACTTCATGAAGATCGTCAGCCTCGCCAACGAGGTCGTGTGATGCACATTCGAGCCGACGACATGGTGATAGTCATCCGCGGCAACGACCGGGGAGTGCGCGGCAAGGTCCTTTCCGTCGATCGCCACGCGGGGAAAGTGGTCGTGGAGGGCGTGAACCTGGTGTGGAAACACGTCCGCCCCAGCCAGCGCAACCCGCAGGGGGGGCGTCTGCACATGGAAATGCCCATCGACGTCTCCAACGTGGCGCTGATCGACCCGCAACAGGACGTGCCCACGCGCGTCGGGGTCCGCTACCTGCCCGACGGAAGCAAAGAGCGGTACAGCAAGAAGAGCGGGGCCAGTCTGGGCCAGATCGCGCCGCCCAAAACACGTTCCGCGAAAAAGGAAGAATAGACGGACGCCCCCGGACGCCGTACTCCCCGGGGCACGATTGGGAATAAGCAGAAAAGCGTCGATAGTTGGTGATTCATATGACCCCCCGACTGCTGGAACGATACAAGAAGGAGATCCTTCCGGCCCTCGGCGAGCGTCTCGGCCGGACCAACCGGCTGTCGCTTCCGCGGCTGGAAAAGATCGTGGTGAACATGGGCGTGGGGGCCGCGGTAGGCGAGAAGAAGTACCTCGATGAGGCGGTCGGCGCCCTGACGTTGATCTCCGGACAGAAGCCGATCATCGCGCTGGCTCGCAAGTCGGTCGCCGGCTTCCGCCTCCGCGAGGGGATGCCGATCGGATGCAAGGTGACGCTGCGGGGAGCCCGGATGTACGAGTTCCTCGACCGGCTGGTTTCGCTGGCCCTGCCCCGGGTGCGCGACTTCCGGGGGCTCAATCCGGACGCGTTCGACGGTCACGGCAACTACACGCTGGGGCTGGCCGAGCAGTTGGTCTTCCCGGAGCTGAACCCGGACAAGTACTCGCGCGTGCAAGGAATGGATATCACCCTGGTCACCACGACGGATAGCGACGACGAAGCCCGCGAGCTGTTGCGCGCCTTCGGGATCCCCCTGCGAAGTGCGGAGCCCGCGGCTGCCAAGTGACAAAGGACCGAATTCGATGGCAAGCAAGGCGAAGATCGCAAAGGCGTTTCGCAAGCCGAAGTACACCACGCGTCAGGAGAATCGGTGCCGGCTCTGCGGTCGTCCTCGCGCCGTGTATCGCAAGTTCGGAATATGCCGGATCTGTTTCCGCGTACTGGCCGACGAGGGACTGATCCCTGGTGTGAAGAAGGCGAGTTGGTAAGGTAAAGGGACCCATAACTCATGATGACCGACCCCATCGCCGACATGTTGACCCGCATCCGCAACGCGGTGCGTGTCGAACGGCCTCACGTCGACATGCCGCTGTCCAAGGTGAAACGCGGACTGGCGGAAGTGCTCAAGCGTGAAGGGTACATCTGGGACTGGGAGGAAGTCGAAGCCGCTCCGGCCAGCCAACTCCGCGTCCACCTGAAATACGGTCCGAACGGGGAGCGAGTGATCCGGCACATCCGCCGGGTGAGCAAACCGGGGCGCCGCGTCTACACCGGCGCGGCGAAGCTGAAACCCGTGCTGAACGGACTGGGAATCTGCGTGATCAGCACCAGCCGCGGCGTGGTCAGCGACCGGGAGGCTCGCCGGCGGAATCTCGGGGGAGAAGTGCTTTG
>CAZDHR010000724.1:0-1801 GCA_964505295.1 uncultured Planctomycetaceae bacterium | reverse complement strand
CGAAGCACCCGAAGGGCCTTTCAGGCAAAAGGTGCCTGTCACCTTTTTTCGGCCGAGGCCGTAGGGACCTCCGAACGGGGAATGCAGCACTGGGTAGCATCGGCAGACGGGCGCCGGAATCTTAGGAATAACCGCTAGAGCTTCCTTAACCCGTAAAGACAAGCAGAGCGCACCCCCCCTCCTTGGGGAGCCCCTTCCGCGATTGCGATGCTGTCTTTGCGGCAACGGGATCCAGACTTTCCCCGACGACCGGCGGGCGCAGCAGTTGATGATCAAACGCGGGCGAGGAGGCCGCGTTCGAGATCGTCCGCGACCACCGTTCTCCGAATCGAGGCCCTCGCCTGCCGCCCTCATGCGGTTGCGACGCGCCTCAAGGCTCCACCGCCGAACGCTTCATCCACGGCGGCTCGAAAACGTTGCGCCCGTAGATGCCCGACCGGAGTTCCGGTAGGGTGCGTGAAACGCACCATACTCTGCTCGGGCGAGGCCCCAGGGCGTGCGCTGGCGCGCGTGCGGTTCCCATGCGAGGCAAGATGGTGCGTTTCACGCACCCTACTTCACTACATGTTATCGCCCCACCATCAACGCTCGCAAGAAGGATCAGATTCCTGCCTCGATCTCGCCCCGCACTTCCGGGTCTGACTCCACGGCCAGCCGATCGCGGAGGGCCTTTGCGGCCGAGGGGGCCGTCGAGCGTCCCAGGGCCCATGCGCAAGCGGCACGCACCACGGGCTCCTCGTCGCTGAGCCCTTCGACCAGCGTCGGGATTGCCGACTCATCGGGCCGATTGCCGACGACGATCGCCGCGTTTCGCAGGAGACCGCGTCGTCGGGCTCGCCATAGCGGCGTATGGCGGAACCGGCGGCGGAATTCGGCGTCGTCCAATCGGAGAACCTCCGCCAATTCCGCCGGATTCGTACCCTCCGCCGGGTAGAAGGCCGCTTCGTCTGTGACCGGAGTGCGACGATTCCAGGGGCAGACCTCCTGGCACACGTCGCAGCCGAACAGCCGATCCCCTTGCGAATCTCGCAACTCGGGCGGCACGGGCCCCCGGAGCTCGATCGTCAGGTAGCTCGTGCATCGTCGGGCGTCCAGCTCGTGGGCGTCGATCAGGGCCCCGGTCGGACAGGCGTCGAGGCACGCCCGGCACGAGCCGCAACGGTCCGCCGCGCGTGGCTCGTCGTAATCCAGCGGCTCGCTGGTCAGAAGCGCGGCCAGGAACAGCCAGCTCCCGAACGTCTGGTTCACCAGCAGCGTGTTCTTGCCGATCCAGCCCAGCCCGGCCAGCTCGGCGAACTCCCGTTCGACCAGAGGCGCCGTGTCGACCACGCCCCTGACGCGGGCCTGCGGCGTCAGCCGACGATGGAATTCGGCCAGGCGACGCAGTCGCGAGTGGATCACGTCGTGGTAGTCGCTGCCCCAGGCATATCGGGAAATCGTCCCTTGCCCGGGGGTTGTCGGCGTCGGCTCGACCGTTCGGTAGTTGGTGCCCAGCATCAAGATGCTCTGGACGCCGTCGAGCACGTAGCGAGGATGTTCGTACGCCTCGGCCCGATCGACCAGATAGCCCATCTCGCCGGCGTAGCCCGCGCCAAGCCACTCCCGAAAGCGGTCCATTCGCGGCGGGCGCACGGCCGGGCAGGCCCCCGCCAGTTCGAAGCCCAAACGGTGAGCTTCCTCCTTCAGGGCGGCCGTCAGAGACTTCGAGGCCATCTGTTGAGGCTTTCGTTCTCGAACCGGGCGGTCTACAATCAAAGAAATGGTCGCCGTCGATTGGGCAACACACAGGAAATAGCATACC
>CAZDHR010000723.1:0-1823 GCA_964505295.1 uncultured Planctomycetaceae bacterium | reverse complement strand
CTTCGCCCGGTGGAGCCGGCGCCTGGCCGGCGTGATGGACGACCGGTACGCCAGCTACGCCTACGTCGACACGAGCACGCCGGGGTTGTGGGTCCGAAAGCCCCTGGAGGTCGGCGCGTTCCGGATGGCACGCCGGGCGTGCGGGGCCCAGTTCTACGTCGGCTGGCTCGCCACGGGCGACAAGGACCTCCTGGTCGACGGCTGCTACAATCTGAGCTGCGATCTGACCGACCTCTGGGAGCCGCTGACCAGTTGGTTCTACGACCCGACCGAGCGGCGAGTTACCAGCAACGACCACCTGGCCCACTCGATCCAGACCGCGGCCACGATGCTCATGCTGATGTACACCGGCGGTTACGGACCGATCGAAGCCAAGTATCCGACCATGGCCGTGAGCTGGGAGGACACCACGCCGGAGTTCGCCGCCCTGGTGCTCGAGACGGACCCGCGGCACGTGAAGCTGCTGGCGTGCAACCTGGAGCCCGAGGATCGCGAGGTGACGATGCGTCTCTGGGAGCTTGCGCCCGGCGAGTATTACGTAACGCGAGGGCCCGACGCCGACGCCGACGACCAGATGGACGCGATCGCCGAGTCGTTCCACGTGGACGTCGAGCGAAGGACGGGAGTCGTTCTCACGCTGCCGGCGCGCAGCGTGCAAGTCGTGTGCGTCGAGCGCCGATAGCCGATACTCTGGAGAAGGAGACCAGGCGGATGAGAAAACGATCGGTTTCCGTCGGCTTCGCGCTCGTGGGGCTTTGGCTTCTTCTCGCCTGCGGCGCCCTGTCGCAGGAGAAGCCCAAAATCGTCGACCCGGAGTCGCCGTCCGGGTTGGACTATTACGCCCAGGGAGGCGTGGTCGTCGACGGGGTCGCCTATTTCACGTCGACCGACGGGTGTCGGCGCGAAGGCGTCGAGAAGTCGCCCGATTTCCCCAGCGTCGTCGCCTTCGACGTGCGCACCTTCCGGAAGCTGAGGACGTACCGCTTCGCAAAAACGTACGACAGCACTCCGCTGGTCTTCGACAAGCGCGACGGCACGCGGCTCGTCATCGCCCACGAGCATCAGAAAACGCGGACCACGGCGATCCGCTGCGACACGGGCGAGGTCGACTGGACGAGCGCCCCGAACCAGCCCGGGGCCTACTTCTTCGGCTACTCCTTCTACCAGCAAGACGACGGCTCCAAAATCATCTTCATGGCCTGTCAGAACGGGCTGCACGCGATGAGTGGCGAGACCGGCAAGGACGTTTGGTGGCTCAAGCAGCGGAGCACCGGAGGTATTACGCCCTGCGTGGACCAGGAGCAAGGCTGGGTGTTCTACCAGTGCAACGGGAAGGTGTTCAAGCTGCGTGCCGCCGCCGGCGAGATTCTCAAGTCGGTCGACGTTCCGCCGCCCAACACCTGCATCTCGTGGAACACCGTGCTGGTCGACGACGCCCACGGCTGCTTCGTGGCCACGCGATGGTACGGCAAGCCCGAGTGGGACTCGGCCATCCGCGTGTACGACAAGGACCTCCGGCTCGTCTGGGAAAAGACGGCGCTACCGATCGGCAAGAAGTCGACCCTCACCTACGCGGAGGGGAATCTGGTGGTCGGCGGCGGAAACTCGTGGAGCCAGAAGTACTCGGGCGACGAGTGGAAGCACGTCACGGCCTATTCGATCGCCGACGGCCGCGTGGCCTGGCGGCTCGACGCCTCGCAGCTCGCCCTCACGAGCATCATGAACATCCCCTATGTCGACGGCTACCTCTACGCAGAAACGCAGAACGGACCGAACGCAAGCCAACTGCTGCGGGTCCGGGCCTCCGACGGCCGTTTGGAGGA
>CAZDHR010000722.1:0-1827 GCA_964505295.1 uncultured Planctomycetaceae bacterium | reverse complement strand
CAGCCCCGGAACTGAATCCGGTGGAGCAATGCTGGAACCACACCAAGTACGCCGACTTGCCAAACTTCATTCCCGACGACGTCGACCATCTCGGAACCGCCATCTACGAATCGATGCTCGAGCAGCGTCAAGACCAAGCACTTCTTCGTTCTTTCTTCGCGTTTTCCAAACTGCCTCTGTAAAGGCGATCATTAGCAATGCAGGGGTCAATAGACAGGTTGCGAGTCTAAGAAGCCGCCTCCACTTTCGCCGGGTGAAGACCTGGCTCGATCGAAAACAGGCTCGCCGGGTCGAACCGGCGGGCCTTGGTCGTTTGGTACACGTATCGCGGGATTTGGCGCGGTTGGCTTGGTGGGGTGCCGTTTTGTCGCGTGATACACCCGGTGGCCCAGGCCGCCCGAAAAGTCTCAAACTGGCCCAAGAGTCTCAAAACGACGTGATACACCCCGAACGTATCACGCGACGGAAATGCCTGTCATCAGGGAGATTGCGACTACCCCCTGTTTTTCAGTTTGAGGTAGAATGCCAGTAGACATTGACGTGAAAACCCGCGTCACCGCTGAAATCGGCCGGCGCCTCGCTTGAAGAGTGTCCTTGCATGAATGAGATCATTTTCCTGGTTGAAGAGTCCGCCGAGGGGGGATATACCGCTCGCGCCGTCGGAGAGTCCATCTTTACCGAGGGTGATGACCTCGACGCGATTCGTCGCAACGTGCGCGAGGCCGTCGAATGCCACTTTGACGACAACGAAAAGCCGAAACTCATCCGGCTTCATTTCGTTCGCGACGAGGTGATTCGCGCATGAAGCTGCCGCGGAACATCTCGGCACGCGATCTCATCAAGGCGCTAGCGACCCTGGGCTCGGCGTCACCCGGCAAAAAGGGTCGCACATCCGTGTCACGACGCAGCAGGAAGGAACCCACCACTTGACGATACCGGACCACGCCCCGATTCGTGTTGGCACTCTCGCTAGCATCCTGGGAGACGTTGCCGATCACTTCGGGATCAGCCGGGACGAACTGCTGAAAAGGCTCTTCGGCTGAGGTTTGCCATCACTTCCAGAACGTCGTCTGACGTCAGGCGAATTCAAAGTCGACCGCGAATCAGCCGTTGATCGGCCAGCGGGAACGTTGTTCCTCCCAATTCGGCGAGAATCCTCTGAGGAGCCGCCTCAGGCTGATGCCCTCCGGCTCATTTCCCTCAAGAATCGCCTCGACAATGTCGGGTGCCAGGGACGTGAGCCGCAGGATGCGGCCGACGTAGGTGCGATCGACGCCATTGGCGGCGGCGAGTTCTTCGAGGCCGGCGTATTCGCCCGATTCGAGTTGCTCCTGCCAGCGGTAGGCTTTCGCGATGGCGGTGACTAGCGCATCGTTACGTTGGCCGTTCTCTCGCCCGTTATCGGCAGGGCCGGCCTGGGTCAGCACCATCTGTCGTCCGTTGCGGCGGTAGAAACGCACGGGAATCCGCACCACGATCGCGTCGCCGTCGCGGCGGACGGTCAGGCCGGGATAGGTTTCGCGCTGGTCGTTCTCGACTTTGGCTGTATCAGTCATCGGATGCCACTCCGATTGGTTGAAGTTCCTCGACCACCTGTTCGATGCCATTGCTGCGGAAACGGATTTCCACGCATTCCTTTGAGACGGTAATCTCTTCAATGAGCAGCTCGAGGACGCGCCGCTGCTCTTCGGGGTGCAGCACTTCCCAGATCGGGTCGATCCGCCCGAGCGCCTCGGTGACGCGGGACAGTTCAATAGGTTCCGCTCGATCGGACTGGGACTCGATCTGCTGGATTGCCTGTTCGAGGGACTTCAGCTCGCCGCCCAG
>CAZDHR010000721.1:0-1829 GCA_964505295.1 uncultured Planctomycetaceae bacterium | reverse complement strand
AGCTATTCGACTTGGCCGAAGAGAGCCTCTTGGCCCTGTCGTCCGGGGAGCCGGTAGCCACCCGGGTGGTCCGGTTTGAGCTTGTCGCCCTGCGGATACTGGGACACTTGCCGTCGCTGGACACGTGCGTCGACTGCGGAGTCCGGGTGCCCATGACGGGCCGAGTGACCTTCGGGCAGTTGGACGGTGGGGTGCTGTGCCCCCAGTGTCGTGGGGGGAAGCGGCAACTGGTCGCGGTCGGCGCGGGCGTGCTGCGGGCGATGGGGCAACTGGCCGATCCGGCCGGTCAGGCGTGGCGGCGTCTGCGGTTGGACGCCACCAGCCGCGGCGAGCTCCGCGGCCTGATGAACGGTTATCTGTGTAACTTGCTAGGGCGAAAGCCTCGAATGCACCAATACCTGGGCGTGCTCTCCTCCTGAAAGCCGACGTCTCGGCCAACGCGGACAGGGAAGTCCCGGATGTCAATCGACGGAATGAAGCTCGCCGTTGCGGCCGCTTGCCTGTTGGGCCTTGCCGCCGGCTGTCAAAGTATGCTGGAGATGCCCGAGTCGGCCAAGGCCGGCGGCTGGACGAACGACGAGGTGCCCGAGGGCTGGCTCTGGGATCGTCTCTGGGGCCGAGATCGCGAGACCGTGGTCTCGGATTCACCGGCCGCGCCGCACGACGCGTCGCCCCGCGTCCACCTCGCTTCGCAGACCAGCGCCCAGGCGCCCGCTGCCGGAGCGCCCGGGTCGTCGCAGGCACCCGACTTCGAGGAGCCACCGAGCGAAGACGACGGCCTCGAACTGAGCGACTTCTACCCCTCCAACCTCGGCACGACGGTCAAGAAGCTCACCGGCAACGGGCCGAACGAGTCGATCGCCCGGGCATTGTACCAGGAAGGCGAGGAGCTGTTCCGAGAAGCCAAGTACAAGGAAGCGGCCGAGCGGTTCGAGAAGGCGGCCAAGCGGGCCCCGGAATCGCCCCTCCAGGAAGACTGTCTGTTCATGCAGGGCGAGAGCCTCTTTTTCTGCGACCGGTATCCCAAAGCGAACGACGCGTACGCCGAGCTGTTGAAAAAGTACCAGTACACGCGGCATCTCGACAAGGTGGTCGCCCGCCAATTCGCCATCGGGCGCTACTGGGAGCAGCTCAACGCCTCGAAGCCGGCTTGGTTCTTATCCCTCCAGGTGAGCGATCCCACGCGCCCGAAAATCGACACGTTCGGCTATGCCCTCAAGGCGTATCAGAGCGTGCGGATGAACGATCCCACCGGTCCGCTGGCCGACGACAGCATCATGGCCACCGCCAATGCCTATTTTCTCAAGGGGCGATACGAAGAAGCCGCGTACCACTACGACCTGGTTCGCAAAGAGTATCCCAAGAGCGAACACCAGCTCAACGCGCACCTGTTGGGTATGAAGAGCAAGCTGGAGACCTACCAGGGGGCGAAGTACGGCGGCTCCCCGCTGGAAGACGCCGAAGAGATCGCCGACCAGACCGTTCGACAGTTCGGCACGGAGCTGGGAAGCGAGCGGGACCGGATCGTCCAAGCGCAGAACGACATCCGTGAGCAACGGGCCGAGCGCGACTGGTTCCTGGCCGAGTATTACGAGAAGAAAAAGGATTACCGCGGCGCCCGATACTACTACCAGCTCATCCTCGACGAGTATCCCGCGACCCCGCATGCCCAGAAGGCGAAGACGCGGCTCGAAGAAATCCGCGACCTGCCCGACAAACCGCCCAATCACTTCCGATGGCTGACCGACTTGATTCCGTCCACCACCGACTAGTCGTCCGTCCACCTTCTGCTAGCCGTAGGGTGGGTCGAGGCACGAGACCCACGCGCT
>CAZDHR010000720.1:0-1872 GCA_964505295.1 uncultured Planctomycetaceae bacterium | reverse complement strand
GACGCGCACGCCGGCTGCCCCGTGGGCCCCCACGCTTTCGTCCGCCTCGAAAATGACGAATCGCGGCTGGTACGGCACCGGCTCGCCGGCCTCGTTGTGCGTGGTCGACATGTTCGCCAGGTTGCTGGAGATCGCGTTCATCCGAACCCGCTGGGCAACCAGGGCGCTGGTGCTGATGTCGAGGGCAGGAAGCATGGTTGATCTCCTTACAAATTCGGCGTGCGTGCGGGGCACGCACCCTACCGATCTTGTGTGCGTGCAAGCACGCACCCTACGATTCACTCGTTTACGCCCGCTCGCTAATCGCCGCTTCCAGCAGTTGGAACTGGCTGGTCATGATCGTCAGCGCCATATTGTGCAGCATCTGGTTCTTGACCATCTCCGTCACCTGGTGCTCGATCCCCACGTTGCTGTCGTCGTGATAGAGAATGCTCTTCGCGTCCCTGGAAACCTCCGCCATCTTCACGTCTCGGTCGGGCATACGCTGCTCGAGGTACGCCGGATCGCCGGGAGACACAAACTGCCCGGCGGGGCTCGCCGGGGTCGGGCGGTCGCGGGCCTGGATCGCCTCCCGCAGCCGGTTCTGGAAATCCTCCACCGATAGGTCGCGGACGCGGTAGCCCGGCGTGTCCAGGTTGGCGATGTTCCCGGCCAGCACGAGGTGCCGGGCCTGCGTGAAGCCGACCACTTGCTCCAACACGGGAATCGCCGTCGAGTTGAACAGACCCTCGTACATCGCGCGAACCTCTCACCGTCGGTTCGGGCTCCCCGCTGGAACACCCTGCCGCAACCGGCCGACACTCAGCAATCGACGTGCCGCCGACAACCGACCACCCGCCGGGGGATCCAGACTCTCCTTAAGCCCGACTCGACCTAACCCAATATCCGCCTTATGCTTGGCTTCTCCAGTTTCGCGTGTCGGAGCCGGTCGGCACCCGCCGCGATCCTCGGCGCCGCGGTCCCACGACCGGCAGGTCCTGCTCGATCGAACCGGCAGAAACTGCCGTTCGGTCCTCACGAAACGGGTCACAACGTGTTTCCTCGTTCCCAAGCTCCAGCTTGGGAACGTACTTCAGCGAGACTCCAGCTTGCCGCCCGGCGAAGCAGACGTTCGCGGAACGGAGTTCCCAAGCTGGAGCTTGGGAACCAGACAAGCGTTCAAGGAGTCCGGTGCGTTTCACGCACCCTCGAATCATTGCTCCTGGAAAACGATTTCTCACGAGGCGCGTATCCGTACTGCCGCAGTTTGCCGGTGAGCGTGCGCACGCCAATCCCCAGGGCCTTGGCCGTCTTGGCGCGGTGGCCCCCGTAGTGGTCTAAGGTGGCCTCGATCAGCTTGCGCTCCATTTCCTCCAGGCTGAGCCCCACCTGCACGTCGGCCGATTGGCTGCCGCCGCGTTGGTCCGAGGTGGCCAGCAGCCATCGCTTCAGTTGGTCGGCGGTGACGGGGCTTCCCGTGCCCAGCACGCTCGCTCGCGTGATGATGTTCTCCAGCTCACGGACGTTGCCGGGCCAGTCGTGGGCCATGAGCAGGTCGCGGGCTTCCGGGGCGAGCGTGCAAGGCTCGCGTTGGAGTCGTCGGGCACAGCGGGTGAGGAAGTGGTCGACCAGCTCGGCGACGTCCTCGCGTCGGTCGCGTAAGGGGGGCACGCAGAGCGGCACCACGGCCAACCGGTAGTAGAGATCCTGCCGAAACCGGCCGGCGGCCACTTCGGCCTCGAGGTTCCGGTTCGTGGTGGCCAGCACGCGGACATCCACGCGAACGGTCTCGCTCGATCCGACGCGCTCGAACGTCTTTTCCTGCAACACGCGGAGGAGCTTGGCCTGGAGCGACAGATCGACCTCCGTGACTTCGTCCAACAGGATCGATCC
>CAZDHR010000719.1:0-1877 GCA_964505295.1 uncultured Planctomycetaceae bacterium | reverse complement strand
AAGGCGTCCCCGGGGACGGGCGAGGACGCCGCCAACGGCCTCGAAGCGCTCGCCCGCGTGAAGGACTCCGTGCCGGATCTCATCCTCACCGACCTGAACATGCCGGTCATGGACGGTCTGGAGCTGGTCACGGCCATGCGAGAACGCTACCCGGGCGTGCCGGTTATTCTGATTACGGCCTACGGCAGCGAGACCCTCGCGACCGAGGCGCTGAGGCGCGGTGCCTCGAGCTACGTCCCGAAATCGCAGTTGGCCGACAGGCTGCTGGACACCATGGAGGAGGTCCTGTCGCTGGCACGCGCCGACCGCACCTACGAAAAGCTGATCAGTTGCCTGGCCCGCACCGAGTTCACCTTCCTGCTGGAGCCCGATCCGACCTTGATCGATCCCCTGGTCGATCTGGTTCAGAAGATGGTTGCGGGGATGGATTTCGCCGACTTCACCGGGCGCCTGCGGATCGGAATCGCGTTGAAGGAGTCGCTCCTGAACGCGCTTTTCCACGGCACGCTGGAGATCACGCCGGAGCAGATGGAGCAAGTCGAGCACAAGCTTCTGGACGACCTGGACGCAAGCCTGGTCGAACAGCGTCGAAGCCAGTCGCCCTACCGCGATCGAAAGATCTTCGTCGACGTGCGGATCTCCAAGACCGAGGCCCGGTTCATCGTTCGGGATGAAGGCCGGGGATTCGACGTCTCGTCGGTCCCCGATCCCGAGGCCCCCGGCGCTTTGGAGGGAGAGAAAGGTCGGGGCCTGTCGCTGATGCGGGCTTTTATGGACGACGTGACGTTCAACGACGCCGGCAATGAAGTGACGATGGTCAGACGGCGAGAAGAGAAAGGCGACGCCCCCGACGACCCGAGCCCCTGACGTCCCCGGCGAGGAGACTTTGCCTCGCCGATCGCAGCGGTCGTCGGCGAGTTACCCATGGCTTGCAAGTAGTGAGATCCGGCTACGAGAGACGCAAAGATGCCCAGTGTACTGGTCGTCGACGACTTGCCGGCCGATCGTCACCTGGTGGCGGAATACCTGAAGGACGAAGCGTTCGAGCTCCGGTTCGCCACCAACGGTGCCGAAGCGCTGGAGAAGCTGGAACAGGCGATTCCCGACCTCGTGGTGACCGACCTGATGATGCCCGAGGTCGACGGCCTGGAGCTGGTCCGCGCGTGCCGCAGCCGGTATCCCCTGGTGCCGGTCATCCTGATGACGTCGCAGGGCACCGAGGAGACGGTCGTCCAGGCGCTCGAGCAGGGCGCGGCCAGCTACGTCCCCAAGCACGCCTTTCCGCGGCGGCTGGTGAGCACGGTCCGCAACGTGCTGGCGGTCTCGGGTCGTCGGCGCCGCCACACCCGGCTGATGGAGTGCATGGATTGGGACGAGTGCGCCTTCGCGTTGGACAACAATTCCGCCTTGTTTCACCCCTTGATCACTTACTTGCAGGAGCGGACCGGCGACATGGAGGTTTGTGACGAGTCGGATCGCACGCGGATCGGCGTCGCCTTGGAGGAAGCCCTGGCCAACGCCCTCTACCATGGAAACCTGGAAGTCGGCTCCGAGTTGCGCGGCGAGGACGACAAGGGGTATCACGCCTTGATCGTCGAGCGGCTGCGCACCGCCCCTTACTGCGATCGACGGATTCACGTCGAGGCCAAGATGTCGCGCGAAGACGCCACGTTCGTAATCCACGACGAGGGCACGGGCTTCGACCCGTCGTCGCTTCCCGATCCGACCGATCCGGTCAATCTGGAGAAGGCCAGCGGCCGCGGCCTCCTATTGATGCGAACCTTCATGGACGAAGTGGCGTATAACGACGAAGGCAACGCCGTCGTCCTGACCAAGCGCCGCCGTCCGAGCGAAAAAAGGTGACAGGCACCTTTTGC
>CAZDHR010000718.1:0-1892 GCA_964505295.1 uncultured Planctomycetaceae bacterium | reverse complement strand
GTCTTGGACGCAAGGCGTTTCGAGGCATAGACTTAGGGCTTTTCATGGGCGGCATTGTTGGACACTTGGACGGGCTATTTCAGGGGCTTTCGGGCGTGCGGTTTCCGGCCTAACACGGTCGAGCATACCCTGTTAGCGCCGAGCCGCAAGGCAATTTCTGGCCACCCCCGGGTGCTTCCAGTTTCTTCCGCCTTCAGGCCGGACAAGAGACCGGATCGGACCGGGAATCGGCCTCGCACGCTCGAGGCGGCCCCCTCCGATTATGGCGTTCGACGCGGAAAGAGACGCCGCGACGGAGCGATCTTCTGAGGCCCGCTCGGCTCGACGCACGTCGGCGGGGTGGGGAGACCCGCGCCGAGCGCGAGTCGTCGTATGGCCGGAAATCAGAGGGCTGCGCACGGGGCGCCAGCGCTAACCGGCGGCGGCCAAGGTCACGCGCTTTTGTGCTTCCGCTCGGGGATCGGGAAGAGCCGCTCGCGGCCGACGACGATGTCGTCGGTGATGACGTAGCTGGCTCCGCGTTCCTGCTCGGGCAACTCGTACATGATGTCGAGCATCACGTCTTCGACCACGGAGCGCAGGCCCCGGGCGCCCGTGTCTTTCTCGTGGGCGCGCTCGGCGATCGCCCGGAGGGCTTCGGGCGTAAACTCCAGCTCGGCCTCCTCCATGGTGAACAGTTCCCGGTACTGCTTGATCAGGGCGTTCTTGGGCTCGCAGAGGACACGGATCAACGCATCGACGTCCAGCGGCGTCAGCGCGGAGAGGACCGGCAGCCGGCCCACCAGCTCAGGGATCAAGCCGTACTGGAGGATGTCGTCGCTGGTGACCTGAGGCAAGAGTTCGGCCAACTCCATGTCGGGGCGCTTGTCGGCTTCCTGGCCGAAACCGATCGTGCGGCGGCCCAACCGCTTGCCGATGATGTGGTCCAGTCCGACGAACGTCCCTCCGCAGATGAAGAGGATGTTCGAGGTGTCCATCTGGATGTACTGCTGCTCGGGATGCTTGCGTCCGCCCTGCGGCGGCACGTTGGCCATCGTCCCTTCGAGCATCTTCAACAGCGCCTGCTGCACGCCTTCTCCGGAGACGTCGCGGGTGATGGAGACGTTCTGCGTGGTCTTGCCGATCTTGTCGATCTCGTCGATGTAGAGGATGCCGCGCTGGGCGGCCTCCAGGTCGAAATCGGCCGCGTGCAGGAGCTTCAGCAGCAGGTTCTCGACGTCCTCGCCCACGTAGCCGGCCTCGGTCAGCGTGGTGGCGTCGCCGATGGCAAAGGGGACGTCGAGGATCTTGGCCAGCGTCTGGGCCAGCAGGGTCTTGCCCGACCCGGTCGGGCCGATCAGGAGGATGTTGGACTTGTCGATGCTCACGTCCGACGGCTCGCTCATGTGCATCAGCCGCTTGTAATGGCTATGCACGGCCACCGCGAGGACCCGTTTGGCATAGTCCTGTCCGATCACGTACTCGTCGAGTCGCCCGACGATCTCGCGAGGGGTTGGGATTTTGGAGAAGGGACGTTTGCTGGTGCCGCGGCGTCGGCGCTCCTGCTCCAGGATCGACTGGCATAAGTCGATGCACTCCCCACAGATGTACACGTCGCCGGGGCCTTCCACCAACGGGCCCACGTCGCGATAGCTCTTGCGACAGAAGGAGCAGAAGGCGTTTCGCTTGGTGGTGCCGCGGCGTCCGCTGTTGAAGTCCCGTCCTGAGGGCATACCAGTTCCTTTCGGCACGTCCCGCCGGCCCTGGGGCCTTGGGGGGGGCATCGTCCTAGTTGTCGCTCGATGGGGCCGAGAATGCAACCACGTGTTCGGCCTTCAGGGCGTCCCTGTCCCTCACTTGCTTCGAGCAGGGTGGCGTCATAGTCGTTACGGGCGCCGTGCGACGAGTGTTTG
>CAZDHR010000717.1:0-1915 GCA_964505295.1 uncultured Planctomycetaceae bacterium | reverse complement strand
GCAAGTCGTGCGCGTGTATGCCTCCGAATTCGCCGACGAGGTGAGCACCGACGTGCACGGCAACGTGATGGCCGTGAAGAACCCGGGCGCACCCTTGCGGGTGATGCTGGCCGGGCACAGCGACCAGATCGGGCTCATCACGAGCCACATCGACGAAAACGGTTTCATCTACGTCCTGGCCATTGGCGGCTGGGACCCGCAGATGCTGGTCGGCCAGCGCATGGCCGTGTGGACGGACGCCGGCCCCGTCGTCGGCGTGATCTCCCGAAAACCGATCCACCTGTTGACGGAGGAGGAGCGCAAACAGGTGCCCAAGCTGAAAGACCTGTGGTTGGACATCGGGGCGGCCAGCAAGGAAGAGGCCGAGAAGCTGGTCCGCATTGGCGACCCCGTGACCGTGGAGCTGGCGTTCCGCGAGCTGCCGAACCGGCGCGTGGCCTCCCCGGCGATGGACGACAAGTGCGGCCTCTGGGTGGTGATGGAGGCGTTGCGTCGCGCGGACCCGGAGAAGCTCGACTGCTCGCTCTTCGCCGTTTCCACGGTGCAGGAAGAGGTCGGCCTCCGCGGGGCGCGAACCAGCGCGTTTGGCATTGACCCGCACGTGGGCGTGGCCGTCGACGTGACCCACGCCACCGACTGCCCCACGATCGAGAAAAAGGAAGAAGGCGACGTCGGCTTGGGAAAGGGGCCGGTCATCTATCGCGGCCCGAACATGAACCCCAAAGTGGTCGAACGACTCCTCGCCGCTGCCGAAGAGCACGAGCTCCCGTATCAACTGGCCGCCTGCGGTCGGGCCACGCCCACCGACGCCAACTCGATTCAGGTCAACCGCGAGGGCGTAGCCACGGGCTTGGTCAGCATCCCCAACCGTTACATGCACAGTCCGGTGGAGATGATCTGTCTGGAGGATATCGATCGGGCCGCCGATCTACTGGCCCGGTTTGCCGAGGGACTGACGTCCGAGATCGACTTCAGGCCGTGACGTGGTCGGGGTCAGCACATCAAGTAGACGAGAGCCGACAGTCCAACCATCAGGAGGAGCATCCCGGTGCAGCCGGCCTTCGGCTTGCTGGCGCTGGAAGAGGAGCCAACCCGTTTCTCCATTTCGTCCAGGGCGACCAAGCACCTCGCCGCGGCCTCGGCGCGTCGCTCCGTGCTGTCGCCGATCGACAGGTACATGTCGATCAGGTTGAGCACCAGCTCTTTGGCGTGCCGGTTGCCACTGATGCCTTCCACGACCGCCCGCGTTTTGCGCAGCTCGTCCGGCGATAGCACCGCCAGCCCCACCACCACCTTCCGCAATTCATCCATTTCGGTCTCCCTCGTGAGCAGGTCAGTTAGGTCGATCCGATCCGGCTGCAAACGGCAGCCGCCCCCGACGATCGGAGGCACGCGGTTCCCCTCTGCGTTCCGGTTAGCCGCGTCCCCCTCACGTTGCCAGCCGGGTCACCGCCCTGCCACAAGGGAGCAACAACCATTCGGAGTATCACGTTCCACCCAACATAGCTGCCCCCGACAAACTTGCAAGGCATTGGGCAAGGGTGTTGGCGGACTACAAGCCCCGCGACGCTGCGCGAGCTTTCCCCTGTGAAGCTGAGTAAACACCGCCTATTCCGGGGTCTGCGTGATCGACTCGGACGCCCGAGTACAGTATTCCTGCCAAAATGGCACCAGCCGGCCGAGCTTGGTCTGGGGGCGCGAACTGGATCGGCATAATGCGCGAAGTGTAAGTTTCTTCTTCACAACGACTTATGACGATCCCCCTTCTGTTGGCACGCCGGTTGCTGAGTTGGGCGGAAAACTCGCCGCGACTGCCGAACACGGTCGTGGTGCGCCGGTACGGGCAGTAGCAAGCTAGCGCCCCCGGATGAGGCCGGTGGTGGCCGCGGGGCAACGTTCTGATCTCGCCTGCAAC
>CAZDHR010000716.1:0-1917 GCA_964505295.1 uncultured Planctomycetaceae bacterium | reverse complement strand
ATTTGTTCACCGGCGTGATCAGCCTTCCTCGTGGCTGGGAGCGATGGACGGATGCCGCGGGCGTCGTCCAGGTGAAGCTCTTGTATCACGACGTCTGGGACTTCAACGCCCGCTTCGCCGACAAGCTCCCCGATTTTATGCTCTGGGAGGGCAAGCTCTATCTGCCCTGGCAGATGATCCTCTATCTGACGGTGGGGCTGGTCGCCCTGGTGGTGGTCAGCCTGCTGACGCGGCCCGTGCCGAAGGAGCAACTGGAGCGGTTCTACGCGTGCCTGCGCACGCCGGTCGGGCCCGACGAGCCGGAGACGCGACCGTTCGAGCTCCCGCCCGGCGTGGCGCCGGCCCCGCGGCGCGTGCTGGTCGACCTGCCCGGCTTCGAGATCCCGATGCCTACCCGGGTCAGCGTCCTCGGCGTGCTGGGAGCGACGGGGGCCGTGGTGGCATTCATCGCCGCGGTCTATTGGATCTTCAGCCTGGGGGCGTAGCGCTCGGTTCCGGCCGACGTACCGTCGGCTGCTAAACGTGGTGTGCCCGTGCGACCGGCACAGGTGTCATGTCCCTCCCATTCGGCGGTGCGCCGGCTCCCCGTGAACTATGCTTGGGAGACGAACGCCGACATCGAACGGCTCACACTGAGATCGACACCCGCAGCCAGGGAGAAACTCGTGCCTATTTTCTCGCGCAAGAGAGAGCGGGAAGTCCAGAGCTTCGTCCTCAAGGTGGTCAACAACCATTGCTCGGAGCTGGAGGCCCTCATCGAAGGACCGCGGCTGGAGGGCCGGGTGCGGCTTTGCGTGGTGGTCCTGGTGATCCCGATCGAAAACGGCAAACCGGTCTTCGAGCAGACGTTCGCCGCGGTGACCAAGGAGTTCTCCACCAGCGGGCTGTCGCTGGTGGTCGACAGTGCTCGCGTGCCGGAGGAGTCGATCATCGCCTTCCGCTGGGAACGGGAGATGCGATTCGTCCGGGCCGAAGCCCGACACCTCAATCCCATGGGGGCCGGCTTCCATCAACTCGGCCTGCAACTGATCCGCATGGTCCGCCCGAGCGAGTATCCGGAGTTGGAGTCGGTCACTTTCTGAAACGGTTCTCCGATCGACGCCGAATGAGCGCGGCGGGGTGGTGGCATCGGTGGCGCGGGTATCTTGCCCGTGCTCGTCGCAACCGGCGGAATCAGGCCAGCACGGGCGAGACGCCCGTGCCACCCGGTGCCCGTGGCAGCCTTCGATCTGCCAGGGGAGCGTGGTGCCCGCCAGGCATTGCAGAGCGGGCGGTACTTCACGAGAATGATGTTTGGCTGAAACCGCCGGCATTCGGCCACCCTCCAGCTCGGTCTACGCCGCACCAGACTCGATCACGGAGCCAACAGACGACGATGAGCACCGAACTCACACGACGCGAGATGATCGCCCGCTCCGGCCTTTGCCTGGGTGCGGCTGCGGCGCCGGCGGGCGCCGCGGCATCGGCGGCCGAAAAGCCGCGGACTGAGCCGGCCTCGGAGCCCTTTGGCTACTGCCTGAACACCGGCACGATCATGGGGCACAAGCTCTCGCTGGCCGAGGAGGTCGAGGTCGCGGCCCAGGCCGGCTGGCAGGGCGTGGAGCCGTGGATCCGCAACATCCGCCGCTACATCGACGAAGGCGGCTCGCTGGCGGACGTCAGGAAGCGGATCGACGACCTGGGGCTCCAGGTCGTCAGCGCGATCGGGTTCACGCGTTGGGCCGTCGATGACGACGCCGAACGGGCGGAAGCGTTGGAGCAATTCCGCGAGGAGATGGACCTGGTGGCCCGGCTCGGCGGCACACACATCGCCGCCTCGCCAGCCGGCATCAACCGTACGCCGGGCGTGGATCTGGGGAAGGTCGCCGAGCGGTACCGGGCCGTGTTGGAGCTGGGGCGACAAACCGGCGTGATCCC
>CAZDHR010000715.1:0-1921 GCA_964505295.1 uncultured Planctomycetaceae bacterium | reverse complement strand
GGTAGACCATCACGCCGTGGGTCTCTTCGAGGACCTCGGCCATCACGGGATGCTTGTACTCGGCCTTCTTGCGGCCGTGCTTGACCAGGATATAGTCGTCGACCATGCCGCCTTCGAGCGGGCCGGGCCGGTAAAGGGCGTTGGTGGCGATGACGTCGCGGAAGTGATCGGGCTTCATCCGCTGCAACAGGTCGCGGATCCCGCCGCTTTCAAGCTGGAAGACGCCCTTGGTCTCGCCGCGGCAGAGCAGGTCGAAGGTCTCGGGGTCGTCGAGGGGGAAGCGGTAGGGGTCGACGCGCTCGCCGGTGGTCTGGTGGATGATCTCGACGACCTTGGAGAGGATGGTCAGGTTGCGCAGGCCGAGGAAGTCCATCTTCAACAGGCCGGCGCGTTCCACGTCGCCCATGGCCCACTGGGTGATGATTTCCTCCTTCCCCTGCACCCGACCCAGGGGGACGTAGTCGGTGAGCGGCCGGTCGGCGATGACCACGGCCGCGGCGTGGGTGCCGACGTTGCGTGCCAGTCCTTCGATCTGCATGGCGAAGTCCAACAGCTCGCGGACCTCGCCGTGGTCGTCGTAGGCCTTGCGGAGGTCGTCGCTCTTCTCCAGGGCCTCCTCCAGCGTGATGCCGAGCTGATCGGGGACGAGGGCCACGATTTCGTTCACCCGGGGGATGGAGAGCCCCAGGACGCGGCCCACGTCGCGGATGGCGGCCCGGGCGGCCATGGTGCCGAAGGTGCCGATTTGGGCGACGTTCTCGGTGCCGTACTTCTTCTTGACGTACTGGATCACCTCGCCGCGGCGCTGCTGGCAGAAGTCGATGTCGATGTCGGGCGCTTCGCGGCGATTCACGTCGAGGAATCGCTCGAAAAGGAGATCGTACTCGAGCGGGCAGACGTGGCTCATGTAGAGGGCGTAGCAGACCAGCGAGCCGACGCCCGAGCCCCGCGCGGTGGCCTCGATGCCCTGCTCGCGGGCGAAGCGGACGAAGTCCCAGACGATGAGGAAGTAGTTGGGGAACCCGAGGGTACTGATCACCTCCAACTCGCGGTCGAGCCGCTGGAGCACTTCGGCGGAGAGGTTTCCGTCGGGGCAGCGCTTCGGGTTGCCCTGGTAGCGTCTTTGGAGCCCTTCGAGGCACAACTGGCGGAGGTAGGCGTCGGAGGGGGTGCCCTCCGGCGGGGTGAAGACGGGGAAGTGGCGATGGCCCAGCTCGAGCTGGACGTCGACGCCGTCGGCGATCTCTTGGGTGCGGCGGACCGCGTCCTCGTGGCCGGGAAACGCCTCGTACATCTCCTCGGGGCTGCGGAGGTAGAACTCGCGCGTATCCATGCGCATCCGGTTCGTGTCGGTGCGGAACTTGCCCGTGTTGACGCAAAGGAGGATGTCCTGCGCGTCGTGATCCTCGCGGCGGACATAGTGGACGTCGCTGGTGGCCACCAGGGGGATGCCCAGGCGCTGGCCGACCTCGGCGGCCCCTTCCCGGGCGACCTCTTGAATGGCCAGCCCGTTGTTCTGGATCTCCAGGTAGTACCGGTCGCCGAAGACCTCGTGGTACCACCCGGCGATCTGGCACGCCTTCTCGATGGCTTGCTCCGTGCCGGCTTCGAGCGTCCGGCTGAGCTCGCTCGACGCGCACCCGCTGAGGCAGATGAGCCCCTCGTTGTGCTCGGCCAGAAGCTCCTTGTCGATGCGGGGCCGGAAGTAGAACCCTTCGATGAAGGCGGCCGAGGCGAGCTTGAGCAGGTTCTGAAAGCCGGTGCGGTTCTGGGCCAGCAGGGTAAGGTGGTAGCTGGCGTCCTTCATGCTGCCGGCGTCCCTGGCGGAGCGGCGGCCCGGCGCGACGTATGCCTCGTAGCCGAGGATCGGCTTGATGCCGACGTCGTGGGCCTTGCGGTAGACCTCCAGCGTCCCGTAGAG
>CAZDHR010000714.1:0-1921 GCA_964505295.1 uncultured Planctomycetaceae bacterium | reverse complement strand
GAAGTTCTACTACCCAATCACGGCGGAGTACCAGCCGTACCGGGCAGCCCGGGGCGTGCCCGAAGACGCCCCGTTCCCGGTCGTCGGGGCGTCGCCGTGGGAGATCACGGGCGCGGCCGACTCGGTGACGATGGTCGAGGAGGAGACGTTCGTCGGCGAGCACACGCCCCGGATCGCGCCCGGCGGCGGCATCCGCCAGAACGACCTGGGGCTGGTCAGAGGGAAAGGCTACGTGGGCTACGTCTGGCTGAAGCCGACCGGCGACGCCGCGAAGGTCGACGTGTTGTTGCGCTGGGGCGACGCCCCGGAGGCAACCGAGCGGCTCAGCCTCGGCACGGACGGCAACGGTTACGAGAAGTGCCCGCTCCGGTTCACGTCCGGGGCCGATACGGACCAGGGCATGCTGGAGATCCGGGTTGCTGACGGCTCGTCCTGCCTGGTCGGCACGGTCTCGCTGATGCCGGCCGACCACGTCGAGGGGATGCGGCCCGACACGCTGCGGTTGCTCAAGGAGCTCGATTCGCCCATCTACCGCTGGCCGGGCGGCAATTTCGTCAGCGGCTACGACTGGAAAGACGGCATCGGCGATCGCGACCGTCGCCCGCCGCGAACCAATCCCGCCTGGACCGGCGTGGAGCACAACGACTTCGGGCTCGACGAGTTCATGACGTTCTGCCGCCTGATCGGGACCGAGCCGTTGGTGGTCGTCAACAGCGGCCAGGGCGGCGTGAAGATGGCCCTCGAGGAGATCCAGTACGCCAACGGAAGCGCGGAAACTCCCCAAGGCAAGCTGCGAGCGAAGAACGGCCATCCGGCCCCCTACCGGGTGAAGTGGTGGGGGGTCGGCAACGAGATGTACGGCAAATGGCAGCTCGGCCACATGCCGCTGGAGGAGTACGTCCGTAAGCACAACGAGTTTGCCGAGGCGATGCGCGCGGCCGATCCGTCGGTCAAGCTGATCGCCGTGGGGTCGGTCGGGCCATGGAGCGAGGGGATGATGACCCACTGCGCCGACCACATGGACCTGGTGAGCGAACACTTCTACGTGCGCGATCAGCCGGGCCTGATGTCGCACGTTGCCCAAACCGCCCGGCGCGTCCGTGAGATCGCCGACGCCCACCGCCGGTATCGCCAACAGTTCGATTCGCTCAAGGGCAAAGACATCCGCATCGCCCTGGACGAGTGGAACTACTGGTATGGGCCCCACCTTTACGGAGAGCTGGGCGTCCGCTACTTCCTGCGGGACGCCCTCGGCGTGGGCGCCGCGCTGAACGAGTTCGCCCGGAATACCGACATGTACTTCATGGCCAACTACGCCCAGACGGTGAACGTCATCGGGGCGATCAAGACCACGAAGACCGAGGCCGCGTTGGCCACCACCGGCCTGGCCCTGAAGCTCTACCGCAAGCACTTCGGCGTCGTGCCCGTGGCCGTCGAGGCGGGCCAGCCGTTCGACGTGGCGGCTGCGCTCAGCGAAGAGGGCAAATCGCTCACCGTCGCGCTGGTGAATCCGACCAGGGAGCCGTTCGAGGTGCCGCTCACCGTAAACGGGGCCAAGCTGGCCGGCACGGGGCGCGCGTGGCGGATCGCCGGCGAGGATCCGATGGCGTACAACGAGCCGGGCAAGGAGCCCAACGTAACGATCGACGAGGTGCCGCTCAGCGGCGTGCGCGATCGCATCCAGGTCGACCCGTGCAGCGTGACGATCTACGCGCTGGAGGTCCAGTAGCCTGGATGTACGCGTTCACGGGTCGTGGAAACAGTAGCAGCCACACGCCCTGTGCCGTCAGCGGATGTCGTGTTCAGCATGGACCAACGACACGTCCAAGCGACTCTGCGGCGTACGGCTCGCCGGGCGGACGGCATACGCCGTGTGGGCTGCTAAAAACTGTCCGAGCGGTTGATCCTGTTTTTGTTCGCG
>CAZDHR010000713.1:0-1924 GCA_964505295.1 uncultured Planctomycetaceae bacterium | reverse complement strand
AGATCGCGCCTGGCAGAATACGTGGATTACCCAAATTTGGTGGCTGTCACCTTTTCCCTTTTCCGGTCACTTCTGGCTCGGGTCGGGCCCGGGGCGCGACGCTGAGCGGTGACAAGGTGACGGGGTGATAGGGCAATCAAGCGACGGTGTGATTCTTCCGCCGCCAACTCACCTTGTCACCCCCTCACCCCGTCACATCAAAACCCCAAGCCGGGGCCGTCGAGCGAGTGCGTGCCCAACGTGCCGTCGGTTACTTGGAACATAGAAGGGAATCGCTCCGACCAGCCCTCGTTGGCGGCGGGGCAGTACTGCCGGGCATTGCCTTCGATGGCCGCGATCGTGGGAATCCGAGCCGAGAGGGAGGCCGAGTGTAGGAACGACGCGCCCGGGCAGGTCAAGTCCTGGACGCAGAGGAACATCTGGTACTTCTGGGCGGCGGCCCCCATCAGCAGGGCCTCGCTGTGGCCTTTGCACGCCTTGAGCGCCACGCCGGAGTAGCCCAGCTCCCGGGCCAACAGGAGGCTCTCCAGGTCGACCAGCGACTCGTCGATCACCACCGGCTTGAGCTTGGCCGCCTCGTGCATGCGGGTTTCCCGGTGGGCCTTCAAGTCGCGATGGGTGGGCTGCTCGATGTATTGGAGCCGCTCGAGCGCCTGGGGCGATCGCTCGCCGACTTTCGCCAAAAAGTCGAGCACGTACTCGACGTTCTCGCACCGCTCGTTGAAATCGGCCGAGTAGCACCACGACTCGCAGCCCCGCGCGGCCTGCGCCTCGGCCGCTACCCGCTCGATCGACACCACCCGATCCACGTCCCACGAAATCTCGTCCCCGTTGAGCTTGATCTTCAGGTGCGTCAGCCCGTCGGCCGCGATCCACTCGGGCAACGTTTCGGGCAGTCCGTCGTCGATTCGGGCGGCAACGTCCGCGTCGGTCAGCGGGTCGAGCGCGCCGATCAGGTGATACAGGGGCATCGACGGCTTGGGCGTCCGGAGCGTGTACTGGTCGAGATACTCCCCGGCGAATTCGTCGGTCAGGTACGCCGACAGGTCGGAGTTGACGAACTCCTCGCCCAGCAGATTGTAAGAGTTCTCCCCCAGGGTCTTCCCGTAGGCATCGTGAATCGCCGCCTCGAGGGGACTGGCGGCCACCAGTTGGGCCAGCCGGGGCATCGGCTCGCCCAGCCCGGCCGCCGCGGTAACTTCGTCGGCTTCGGGCTGGTAGAGTTTCGATAGCTCCTGGGTGATCTCCAGCGGGTGCCCGATGCCCTGGTGCTGGTTGGCCGCACGGACCAGCCGTTGGCCGAGCTCGGTCATCGCGGTCAGGGTCGAATCAACGGAAAGCTTCGCGGTGGGCCAGGCCCAAACGTTGCCCATCGGCATCGACCCGAAGCCTTGGCCCCGGCGACCGTCGCGGGTTTCGACGTCCGCCGTCACGTTCAGCAACACCGCGTCGGTAACCACGCGTCCGCCGAATTTGATCGGCGTACGGTAAGCGTGGCGCTCCGTTTCGACCCTCACTTCCAGCAAACGGATATCGGTCGCCTTGGACACGGGAATCTCCTGTTTCAGAAGCTCGCTCGACGGCCATCGAGTCGCCCAGCGGATTGTGATGGTTCGGTACGCACCGACGCTTCCATGAGTGTCGTTGTTCGCTCCGCGAACAAGCGCCTTTTCGCGGAGCGAAAAGCGACTATTGCGACCGGAGTCTTCTGCGAACCGACGCAATGCCCGCCGCGGTCGCGCGCGAACCTCGGCCGCGTGGTGCGCATCCTCGGCGGGCGGGCCGACGCTCAAACGAGCTCTTTGCGGACCGCCCAGACCGCCGCCTGCGTGCGGTCCGAAACCCCGATCTTGCGGAGGATGTGCTGGACGTGCTCCTTGACCGTCTCGTAGCTGATGTGCAGCGCCTGGGCGATCTCCTTGTT
>CAZDHR010000712.1:0-1981 GCA_964505295.1 uncultured Planctomycetaceae bacterium | reverse complement strand
CACTTCAAGCCCCGCACCCGCTCTCCGTCTCGCAGAATTCGAGACTTAGCAACCAACCGTCTGACCGGGAATATCAAGCAGCGTGGCATTCATCGCAGCCACGCTATACCCAAAATCCAAAAACCTCTCCAGGTCAATTCTCGCCCCACTGCCCCCGCCAGAGACGGGTTGGGCGAATGTTTACATGTCGGGACGCAAAGCGTCTGAAACCCCGTCACGACGCGAAGCGTCGTAACGATACGACGGGGCTGGTTGACGCCGGCCGGCGCGGAGACGATGATGCCGGGTGAGGACGGTCGCCGGGGATTGCCCAAATGGAGTGGAGAGAATGGGCGACGACGTCAATTCAGCCGACGAGGCCGAGGCGTATCGGTGGCGCCCGGCCGTGGCGCCGTTCCGGCCGGGAGGGATACGGAGGATCCGAGCACGGAGACCGCTGCCGGGGCAGATGTCGCTGCCGGGGCTCGAATCGGCTGACGAGCCCGCGCCAACGGCCGAACAGACCGGCGACGAACGCCGTCCCGACGCCGCCGCCGAGGTCCCCGGCGGAAGCTCCAGCGCCGACGCGCCCCCGCCCGGCCTCGTCTGCCCCCATTGCGGCGGCACCGAGTTCGACGAAGACGGCGACTGCATCCGTTGCTGGGAGCCGGGCGTCGCACCGGGCAATGCCGGGCCGAGAGCCGAGAAAGAGTAGCTCAGGCCGGCAAGGGGGAACGGGCTGGCGGGGCAGTGGCCTCGCTATCGCGACGCTTTCCTCGTTCCCAAGCTCCGGCTTGGGAACGCACTTCGGCAAAGCCCCGGCTTCCCCAAACGCCAAGCACGGCCTCGCGAAACTGGGTCCCCAAGCTGGAGCTTGGGAACCAGAAGAATGAATCGGGGCACCACAAGCGATTCTCAAGCGCCCGCGGGTCAGACTTCCTCCGGGATCACCCACGGCTTCCGATACTCCCGTTTCAACAGTGCGTTGCCCGCCTCGCTGTTGGTGAAGGTCTCGGTCTTGGGGTCAACCAGTAGCTTCTCGCCGCCCAGCCGGTAGCTGATGTTGGCGTACTGAGGCAGAAGGGTGCTGAGGTGCCCCTGTTCGATGTCGGCGTTGGAGCGGCGGTCGTTGCGGATCGCGTCCAAAAAGTCGGTGCGGTGCTCCTCGTCCGACCAGCGCCCGTACATCTGGTCGATGACCACCGGCTTGCGCTGGTGCGGGCGGCCGAACACCTGCCATCCCATGCCGTGCCGGCCCACGACCATCAGGGCCTTGGTGCCGAAGATTTCGATCCGCGAGGCGTTCTGCGGCCAGTGAGGGAAGATGTCGCCGTCGCGCAGCGCCTGGTCGGCCAGCATCATATAGGGCGTATAGAGGGTCATCTCGAAGGTCATCACGAGCTTGTCGAACTCGTAGACGGCCAGTTGCGTGTCGGGCGTGTCGAACGCCCCCTCCTGCGCCCAGCGACCGCCGGTCGAATAGACCGACTTGGGGTGCCCGACGTCGCAGAGCCACCGTGCCAGGTCGTACTGGTGGATGCTGTCGTTGATGCCGCCGCGGCCCAAGGAGCTCGAACGGGGCCGCCAATGCGCCCACGCACAAGGCGTGGCCTTTGAGCAACTGGACGATCCTCACGCGGGTGCCGACCGACAGGACCTTCAGGATTCGGGCCAGCTCGTCGGGGTTTGCCATGGCAGAGATATTAGTGTCTGCTAATATACTGAGCAGAACCGCGATGCCCGTCAAGTGCCGGAGCACCGCCATCTGACTTCGAGTACTGATGCTCCAATTCCCACCAGCGTTTGCTCCCTGGATGCGTCAGAACTCATGCATGCACTGCACGTACACCCAGTCAGCGGCGGGGCTGGGCCCGGTCCGTCGGATAAAGTCTCCCGGAAAGAAATGGGAATATCCCGCTCGCAAGCGATAATGGTCGGACCATTTGTACCGACTTTCCGCACTTCTCAGCCACAATATATTGAAGCTAGCAGGGGAGAGCTT
>CAZDHR010000711.1:0-1988 GCA_964505295.1 uncultured Planctomycetaceae bacterium | reverse complement strand
CATCCCCTGCACTACGGGGGTTACCACTTTTATCAATACAGTTACGACGCCCGGGGGGAACGCTACACGGTGTTGTCGGTGCGTTCGGACTCGGGGCTTGCCGTCGTCTATGTCGGATTCATACTCCTGTGCGCGGGCGTGTTCTGGTTGTTCTGGGCGCAGCCGTTTTTGGCCCGCCTGAGACGAGAGGGAACGGATGCCGGGTAAGCTGGCGATCAAACTAACGATCCAGGGGGCGCTGATCTACGGGATGATGGCGGCCTACTTGTCGGCGTTCGTGATGCTGCTGGTGGGGGAGTGGCGCTCAAGGTCGGCGAAGGGACGCGGGGAGGCGTGTCGCAAGGTGGGTCTCGGGTTGTTCTTTCTGGGCTTCGTCATTGGTGTCGCGGCCTTCGCGTACCGCTGGGTTCACGTCGGCCACGTGCCCATGCAAAACCTTTTCGAGGTGTTTTTAAGCCTGGGGATGTTGGTGTTCTTGATCTCGATTTTCTGTCGTCGTTTCCTGGGCGTGGGAGGCGAGGCGGCCGACAGCCTGCTGGGATTCATTGTGCTGTTCCCCGCCGGTTTTATCTTCAGCGCCGAGCCGCAAACGCTCCCGCCGGCCCTGCAAAGCTGGTTGTTCGCGCCGCACGTGGCGGCTTACATGCTCGCCTACGTCGTTCTCGCCAAGGCCGGCATCCAGGCCGTCAAGGAACTCCTGAAGCTCGGCCCCGCCGGGGAAGGCCTGGTGACGTGCGAACAGGCCACGTATCGGATGGTTCGTCTGGGTTTTCCGCTTTTGACGCTCGGCCTGATCCTGGGCTGCTTTTGGGGCAAAATCGCGTGGGGCGATTATTGGAACTGGGACCCGAAGGAGTTGTGGTCTTTGGTGTCGTGGCTGGTATACGTGCTGTACCTGCACTTCCGATACATGTACGGAGTGAGGTTCAAGACGGTTAATTCGATGCTCGCGGTCGCCGGGCTGGCGGCGATCATCATTACGCTGCTTTGGGTGAACCTGGCGAGGATATTCGGCGGCTTGCACAGCTATGCATAGCCGCCGTTCTTCGGCCGGGTCCTGTGGCTTTACCTTTTTGCGACGAAGTGGGAATGCCCGTGCAAAAGACCGATCAGGTCGAAAAGAACGGCTTCCGGCGGGACAAAACCCCGTGTTGGGTTCTGCGGGACTGTATCCCGGAAGTGCGAAACCACTGCCCCGCTTACCCGGACCAATCACGTCCGTGCCGGGAAACGGCGAAAACGCCGTGCACGAAGGTGTTGGGCGAGAAGACCTGTTTCGTCTGCGAATTGCACGGGCGTTACGCAAAAGCCGAAGACCGCTCGCGGGACGAGGAACAAGAGCCCCGACCATCCAGACGCCGTTCGGAAGATTTCTGCCGGCGGCGAGAAACTCCGCTGCGCGTCCTGCCATTCGCAGATCGTCCAAGGCTCGCACATCACGGTCACCGAGAGCGTGTGTTTCACGTGCCATTTCAAGGGCGAGATACACGACTGGTCCGCCGACCCGATCGGCGGATGCACTTCCTGCCACAAGGCGCCCGCGGGAACGATCAAAACGGCCGAAGGACTCGCCCTTGACCACAAACCTTTCGATGAATTATGCGCGGAAGAAGGTGGGCGTTTTGGGCGGACTCGGCCGCAGTCGGCATCGGCGCCGGCGTGATGGTGACCGCCAACGCGACCGCGGCCCTCGCGCAAGTCGATTGCCGACCCGACGCCCCCCCCGCTCGGCGAAAGGGCTTGCGGGCGCAACCGCGGTGGACCATAATATCGCTGAATACCCCGGCATTCAGGCGTCTCGGGCGCCGTACGCCCCCTCGGGTGCGCCCGGGAATATCGGCGCGTCGCCTTTTGTTCGATTGTCGGCGTCGGCCCGTCGCCGGGATTCCGTCGCGGGCCCCGGCCGCGTCGCCCGGGCGAAAAAGCGGCCCGCCGCCGCAATGGGCCCGGAAACGTTTGCGTCGAATCGGGATGATGCGCAGTGATTG
>CAZDHR010000710.1:0-1988 GCA_964505295.1 uncultured Planctomycetaceae bacterium | reverse complement strand
GGCGCCCTCTCACGCCCTGCAGTCTGTCATTCGTCCCGCCTGGCATTCCGCAGCCCCGCGCCGAACTGACGGAGAAACGAGATACCATGTACGAGCGTTTTACCGACCGTGCGCGGAAGGTCATGCAACTGGCCAACCAGGAAGCGCAACGATTCAACCACGAATACATCGGCACCGAGCACGTCCTGTTGGGGCTGATCAAGGAGGGGAGCGGCGTGGCCGCCAATGTCCTCAAGAACTTGGACGTCGACCTGAAGAAGATCCGTCTGGAGGTGGAGAAGCTGGTCCAGAGCGGTCCCGATATGGTGACGATGGGCAAGCTGCCTCAGACCCCCCGAGCGAAGAAAGTGATTGAGTACTCGATGGAGGAAGCCCGGAACCTGAATCACAACTACGTCGGCACGGAGCACATCCTCCTCGGCCTGCTGCGTGAGCAGGAGGGCGTGGCCGCTCAGGTGTTGATGAATCTGGGGCTCAAGCTGGAAGAGGTCCGGGAAGAGGTCCTCAATCTGCTCGGGCACGGGATGGAAGGCGGCGAAGGCCCCGAGCGGCCCGGCGGCCACGGCGGGTCCGGGGAGCCCCAGCGGAGCGGCAAGTCGAAGACGCCCGCGCTGGACAGCTTCGGCCGCGACCTCACCGAGCTCGCCCGGCAAGGCAAGCTCGATCCGGTCATCGGACGCGAGAAGGAAATCGAGCGGACCATGCAGATCCTCGGCCGGCGGACCAAGAACAACCCGGTCCTGCTCGGCGAGGCCGGCGTGGGGAAGACCGCGATCGTCGAGGGGTTCGCCCAGCGCGTCGTCTCCGGCAACGTTCCCGAACTGCTCGCCGAGCGCCGCATCGTCGTCTTGGACCTGGCCATGATGGTGGCCGGAACCAAGTACCGTGGCCAGTTCGAGGAGCGGATCAAGGCGGTGATGAACGAGGTGCGTCGGGCCAAGAACACCATCCTGTTCATCGACGAGCTTCACACCCTGGTCGGAGCCGGCGGCGCGGAGGGCGCGATCGACGCCTCCAACGTGCTCAAACCGGCCCTGGCGCGCGGAGAGATCCAGTGCATCGGCGCCACCACGATGGATGAGTATCGCAAGTACATCGAGAAGGACGCCGCGCTGGCCCGGCGGTTCCAGGAGATCATCGTCGATCCCTCGAGCAAGGACGAGACGATCGACATCCTCAAGGGGCTCCGCGATCGCTACGAGAAGCACCACCACGTGCAAATTACCGACGATGCCGTCGATGCCGCGGTGGAGCTCTCCAGCCGCTACGTCACCGGGCGTTGCCTGCCCGACAAGGCCATCGACGTGATCGACGAAGCCGGCGCCCGCGTGCACCTGAAGTCGATGACCCGGCCCCCCGACCTGAAGGAGATCGACGAGGAAGTCGAACGACTCAACAAGGACAAGGAGGAGGCGGTCGCCAATCAGGACTTCGAGAAGGCCGCCGCGCTGCGCGATCAGGCCGACAAGCTCAAGAAGAAAAAGAACACCATCACCCGCGAGTGGCGGGAGAAGTCGCGCCAGGCCGACGGCATCGTCGACGAGGAAGTGATCGCCGAAGTCGTCTCCAAGATGACCGGCATCCCGCTCACCCGGATGACCACTGAAGACTCCATGCGCCTGATGCAGATGGAAGACGAGTTGCACCGGCGGGTCGTCAGCCAGGACGAAGCCATTCGGTCGATCTCCCGGGCGGTCCGCCGCAGCCGTAGTGGCCTGAAGGACCCCAAGCGGCCCACCGGCTGCTTCGTCTTGGCCGGTCCCACGGGCGTGGGAAAGACGCTGCTGGCCAAGGTCCTGGCCGAGTTCATGTTCGGCGACGAGGACGCGCTCGTGCAGATCGACATGAGCGAGTACATGGAGAAGCACAACGTCAGCCGGCTGATCGGGGCGCCTCCGGGCTACGTGGGCTACGAGGAGGGCGGCCAGTTGACCGAGAAGATCCGCCGCCGCCCCTACTCCGTGGTCCTCCTGGACGAGATCGAGAAG
>CAZDHR010000709.1:0-1996 GCA_964505295.1 uncultured Planctomycetaceae bacterium | reverse complement strand
GGAAAACCACCAGCCAAACTGCTAGCATTGCTGCCACGACCTGGGATCAGACCCCTTTGCGCCGGGACGCTGGAAGAGAAGATCGACGAGATGATCGAACGCAAGAAAGCCGTCGCCGAAGACGTGGTCGGCACGGGCGAGGCGTGGTTGACCAGGTTGTCCAACCGGGAGCTCAAGGAAGTGTTCGCGCTCGGCAAGGAGGCGGTGGAGGCATAGCATGATCGTGACGTTACCTTCCGACATCCCGTTTTGAAGGGACCACCGACATGGCCCGGCGACGACGACGCTACGGCTACGACGACTACGGATACGGCTACTTCCCCCCTTCCAAGCCCCGCAAAGCGACCGGCGGGATCAAGGCCCAGTCGAAGCGGGGGGCGTTCGGCACGAGCTGGTGGGCCAAGCGGTGGATCGAGGTGCTCGAGAGCTTCAACATCGGCGCCCGGCTCGGACGCGGCCGCTCCTACGCCCGCAAAGGGCAGGTGCTCTCCGTCGACGTCGGCAAGGGAACCGTGGCCGCCGCGGTCCAAGGCTCGCGGAGCACGCCCTACCGCGTGAGAATTGAGGTGAAGACCCTGTCGCAGTCCGACTGGAAGCGCCTGGCCAAGGCGTTCTCCGCCCAGGCCGTGTTCGCGGCCAAGCTGTTGGCCGGAGAGATGCCCGAGGACGTCGAGACGGCGTTCGAGGGCGTGGGCCTCTCCTTGTTCCCCGCGAAGCACCGCGATCTCCGCACCGACTGTTCCTGCCCCGATTGGTCGAACCCCTGCAAGCACATCGCCGCCGTGTACTATCTGTTGGGCGAGGAGTTCGATCGCGACCCGTTTCTTATCTTCCGGCTTCGCGGAATGGAACGCGACGAGCTGGTGAAGCTGATCGGCAGCGAGCCGGGCGCCGTGCAGAGAACCGGCGGGAAGCGGCAGGCTGCCCCGCCCGAAGACGAAACCGAAGAAGCCCCGCCGGCTGCCGAGCCGCTCCCTTCCGACCCCGGGGCGTTCTGGGACGCGGCGGCGACCACCGAAAGCCCCCTCGGCGAAGTCCGCGTTCCACCGGTTTCCGCCGCCCTGCCCAAGCGGTTGGGCGCCTTCCCGTTTTGGCGGGCCGAGGCGAACTTCCTCGACGCGATGGACGAGATCTACTGCGCCGCGTCGCCGGCGGGGATGGACGTTTTCCTGGGCGAGCGCGAGGCCGTCGAGAAAGAAGCGGAAGCCCCTCGTCGCCGGTCCGCCCGCTCCAGTTCGCCCCAGGCCCGCGGCTGAGTGCCCCGGCGGTCGGCTCGGAGTGCAAGTCGACGACTCGTCGCGTCCTCCGCGCTTTACACGGCCGGCGCCGCCGTCTATGCTCGTTGCGACGACAGCGTCGGCAAGCCGACGCGAGCCGACGTCGGGCCGTGTGGCACACCGCCGGTGTGTCACGATCGTCAGACCCGATTCAGCCAACCGATCCCAGGTCGAAACGGACAGGAGGACTTGTTATGCGAACCCACCAGGCACGAACCGGCGTCCTTTCCCGACGTGCTTTTGTGACCGGCGCCGCCGCGGCTTGCGCCGGCGCCAGCCTCCGTGCAGAAGCAAGCTCGGCGGCCCCCGCCGCCCCGAAGCCGGATATCCCTCCGGAAGACTACCGCATCCAAAACGGCCGCATCAAGCAGTCGGTCTACGGATGGTGTTTCAAGCCGATGCCCGCCGAAGAGCTGATCCAGGCGTGCCACCGCATGGGCGTGCCGGCGATGGACGTCGGCAAACAGCACTACCCGATGTTGCGCAAGCTCGGCATGAAGCTGACCATGGCCGGCGCCCACGGGTTCACGCGAGGGCCGTTTAGCCGCGACAATCACGCCTTCTGCGTCGAGAAGCTCCGCGAGGGGATCGACACGGCCGTCGAGTGCGACACCGGCCAGGTGATCACGTTCACGGGGATGCGCGAAAAGGGCGTCACCGACGAACAGGGCGCCCAGAACTGCGTCGACTGCTGGAAGCAGGTCATCGACTACGCGGAA
>CAZDHR010000708.1:0-1996 GCA_964505295.1 uncultured Planctomycetaceae bacterium | reverse complement strand
CTGACGCAGCCGGCTGAAGCAGCTCGGCCAGCTCCAATCGCACCAGCGGCAACCGCGACGTGGGAGGGGAGCCGATCGCCAGGTGGAGCACCAGCGGAGCCGGCTCGAAGATCATCGTTTGGATCGTGAGCCGCCCGAGGTTCACCTCGTCGAGCTTCCGGGCGACGTCGTCCAGGCCGAGCTTGTCCAGGCGACCGGCGCCGGAGAGAACGCGGTACCGCGGCGACACCAGGAACCTCGCCAGGGGCTCCGTGCGAAAATGGTTGGCGCACGCCGCGATGCCCCGCTCGCTGCGGCGGAGCACGACGTTTCGGGACGTAAGCTCCAACACGCCGCCGCTGCGCCGGTCGCACACGGCCAGACTCTGTAGGGTGGTGCGGGGCATCGAGCGCAGCAGCTTCTCCGCCCCTTCCAGCGTGGTACACTCCTCCAGGATGCGGCGGTAACAGAACGTGTACGGCGTCCCCTCGGGATCGAACATCGGCGCGCCGTCTCGCGTGAGGAAGACCTCGTGGTTGGCCACGGCCAGGCCGGCGTCGTTCATCCCCGAGAAGCAGCCGAGCATGCCCGGAAAGCCGACGGAGACGAAGGCGTGCTTGCCCTCCGGCCGGTAGACGACCACCAGGCTGAGTCTCTGGAGCACTCCCACCGGGTAGAAGTCGAGGTTGCGTCCGAAGAGCGGGCCGCCCGTCTCGCTCCGGTCGGGCTCCACGATCAAGGAGGAGCATCCCAATCCGCCCCGGTAAGCATCGACCATGGTGTTGATCGCGATCAACAGCTCGGGGTCGAGACCGGCGGTGGCAGCGAACGCGTTCAGCTCGTCGAGGTACTCCTCGGCGATCTGCGGCTTCAAGCGCCGGCTCCTCTCGACCAGCGTCGGCCACCGGTCTTCGCGCCCGATCGCGGAGAGCAGCTTCCGGGGATACGCCAGGACGTCTCGGACGGCGTCGGCGGTCAGCCCGGCCTGCTGCCGGCCCATCTCTTCCGGCGTGCCCTGCACGACGAGCAGCGGGAGCCCGTCGACGTACTTCAGCTCCCCTTTCTCGCAGGTTCCCTCGCGGTAGGGGAGCGCGTCTTGCGCCTTGGCCGAGCACGGACACAGAAGCAGAAGAGCGAGAGCGACACGCATGGCAGCGGTCTGGGCCTTCGCCATCACGGGAGTCCTCCTCTCCGAACCGGGATCCATCGGGTGCGCTGAAGAATGCACCGGCGACTGTGTCCACAGTCTATCGCGATCCGACGATTCGGGAAAGGAAATCGCGGCCTTTCCGAACGCCTTTCGTCCCTCAGGGCGTGCCACCCGATTGGTCAACTTGTCTCTGCGCAGGCGCTAAACGCCCAACTGGGCCCCCCGCTTTTCGACGGTCCCGCGGACTTCGGCCGGATCGAGCTCGCGCGGGTCGCAGCCCTGCTTGGCAGCCAGCGCCGCGGCGATGCCCGCCGCCTGGCCCATCATCGAGCAGGAGGTGGTCACCCGGGCGGAGGAGAGGGCCAGTTGGTCGGCCGAGAAGCAGCGGCCCGCGGCCAGCAGGTTCGCCCCGTCGCGGACGATCAGGCTGCGGAGCGGAATCTGGTACGGCGGCACGTGCCGTTCGCTCTCCTTGAGAATGTAGGTCCGCTTCTCGTCGTCGGGCTTGTGGCCGTCGAGGTAGAAGACGCCCCGGGCGATCGCGTCGTCAAACTCGCGCCCGGCCCGTAGATCATCGAGTCGGAGCACGTAGTCGCCCACCACCCGCTGCCCTTCGCGAATCCCGATCTGCGGCGAGCAGTGGTCCAACAGCCACGGCTTCTTCTCCACCCGCTGGTAGTAATCGAGCACTTCCATCATTCGTCGCCGGGCGCGGATCTCGGCGGCGGTGAGGCTCTCCGTGTCGGACGAGTCGAACATCGGGATCTTGACCTTCAGGGCGTTCGCCCTCGGTCCGTTGGGCCAGATGCTCGTCATCGGCAGGTCTTCGCGGCGGCGGACCGGCTCGAGCCATCCCTCGGGCAATTG
>CAZDHR010000707.1:0-1999 GCA_964505295.1 uncultured Planctomycetaceae bacterium | reverse complement strand
CAGGCACACGCCGTGTGCCGCCAGCGGACATCATGTTCCGGTCACACTAACGGCGCGCCCGAACGACTCTCCCGCGTGCTGGTCGCCGTGCGGACGGCACACGGCGTGTGCCTGCTACTTTGCCCGCCGAGAAACGACTTCCCGATTTCCGAAGGGGACGGTCCCAAGCGAAAGAAGTAGGATGTGTGAAACGCACCACCTCAGCTTTCCGCCTTCCCGGTCGGGCCTGAGCTGTGCCGAGAGAATGGTGCGTTTCACGCACCCTACGTTTTCTTGGATCGGGGCTTGCTGAAGGCAGGGGCGTCGGATTCGTCCGCGTCGGCGGCGCTGACGATGTTGGAGCACACCCGTCACTCGGGAATCAACCGCATGCAGACCAGGCGGTCTACGCCGCGGGCGTACAGGAGGCCGTGCGAGAGGATCGGGGCGGCCCAGGCGGGCGGGTTGATCAGGACTCGGCCGCCGGGGCGCTCGCGCACGACGGCTTCGGCAACCTGGGAGTACGCCTGGGGCGTCGCTTTGACGAGCCGGAGCTTGCCGTCTTCGCTCAAGCAGACGAAGTGGCCGTCGACGTAGAGGAGCGAGGCGAGTCGCAGGCCCGGCCGGCTCCACACGACCTCGCCGGTCTTCCACTCGATGCACCGCAGCTCGGCCGTGCCCGAGTAGCGTCCGCTGGAGCCGTAGAGATAACCCTGGTGATAGATGGGGGTGTTCCAATGGGTTTGCATGGCCTTGTGGCGTCCCGGCGGATCGCTCCAGACGACTTCGTAGTCGCCTGGCTCGACGCGCAACAGGGAGCTTCCCGGGCCGTAGGTCTCGGAGATGAACACCTCGTCGCCCACGACGACCGGCGTGCTGGCGTTGACGCTGTCGCGGAGCCTCGACCGCCACGGGTAGTGGAAATCAACCTCGCCGGACCACGGATCGAAGCCGACCAAACCGCCACGTGCGAACGCGAAGCCCCAGCGGCGCCCATCGATCGTGGCAAGCTGCGGGGTGGCGTAGCTGGCCAGCTCGTCGCTGGCCGTGTACTTCACCCGGCCGGTCCGCTTGTCGAACGCCACGATGGCGGTGCCGTCGCCCACGGCGCGATCCAGGTTGAAGCGGCCGAGCTCCTGGCACTCGGGCGGGCTGCCGCCGACCATCACGAGAAGAAGATCGCCTTCGACGACGGGCGTTGAGCCCACGCCGAAGTAGTTCTGCACCACGCCGAACCGCTCGGCCGTGTCGACCTTCCAGACGAGCCGGCCGTCTTCAGCCCGCAGGCAATGAAGCATTCCCCCCGCCCCGTAAATGTAGACCCGACCGTCGTCGATCACCGGCGAGCAGCGGGGCCCGTTGTCGTAGCCCACCAGGTCCTCGTAGTCGGTCGGGTAGGCGAACTGCCAGAGGAGCGTTCCGGTGCGGCGGTCGAGGCACCGGAGGCGTGCTCGATCGCCGACCCGGTCGAACTGATAAAAGGCGTCGCCAGCGACCGAGCCGATCCCGTAGCCCGTGCCCAGCTCGCGGTGCCAAACGACCGGCGGGCCGCACTCGTCCCACTCGGTGAGGATGCCCGTCTCCGGCGACTTGCCGTCCCCGGAAGGCCCGAGGAAACGCGGCCAGTCGACGCCCCGTGTGCCCGCCGGGCGATCGGAATCACGGGACTGCGGGCGCGCGGGCTCCGCTTGCCCGAACGCCGCGTGGCCCAGCCCGGCGTGGAGACCGATGGTTCCGGCCAGGCCGAGGCCCGCGAGAACGAACCGACCGAAGAGCCGTTGAAACATCCTTACTTGCCCGTACAAAAGCAGACGGATGGGGGACCGCGACCGTTCTGTCGGCGACAACTCCGCTTGTCGGGTGGTCGCCAGTGCTGGTGTTTGGAGACGACGAGATAGTGTAGGGACGTGGCGTCTTCTCGGCAACTCTCGCGCTCGAACCTCGAACGCGCGTCGAGTCGTGCCGGAATAGTCGCTTTTCGCTCCGCGAAAAGACGCTTGTTCGCGGAGCGAACAACGAC
>CAZDHR010000706.1:0-2012 GCA_964505295.1 uncultured Planctomycetaceae bacterium | reverse complement strand
CCACGATCTGCCATGGCGAAGCGCCCACTACGGGCAATGCGGCGTCCTTGGCCACCCCGCGCGTGGCTCGGTACGGGTCGTACTTGGGTGTGATGGGAAAGTAGAACTTGCGGTCCTCGAGCATCTCGGCCCAGATGCCGCCATAGATGCAGCGGCCCAGGTGCTCGATGAATTGCCCGTAGATGTACTTCGAGATCGGCTCCCCTTTGCGCCCCACGTCGATGGTGATCGTCGGCTTCAAGTCGGCCGCCGAGAGCCGCTCGAGCCGGACGTCGTCGTACCAGGCCTTGCCGGTGGCCAGGCCCCATCCGCCGAACAGGCAGTTGATCCAGAGCTGGTCCCGCTCGCCGGTGTCGAACACCAGTTCGACCCGGGTCCAGTCGTGGGTACCGGTGACGGCCGTGGTGGCCGCGCCCTGGACGCCGTGCAGGTTCAAGAGTGCCCCGCGACCACCGGTGGGCTTCACGTCTTCCGTCTTGATCCAGCCCGAAAGACGGTAAGTCGAAAACGGCTCGACGGGCAGCTTCGTGTGCCAGGCCACGTCGGCCCCGCTCTGGGAGGCGATCATCACGCTTCGCTCTCCGGTGCGGCCCAGCCCGGCGTACTCGAAAGTGCCCTCGCCTTGCCAGGTGTAGGGTTCCCAATGGGCCGGTCGAGCGCCGGACGCGTCTTCGAACGACGGATTGTCAAGCAGGCCCTCGGGCTTGGCCTTCGCACCGTGCGTCTCGGCCGCTGGCGCGCCGACAGCGAGGAACACCGCGAACACCGTGATCACGACGATAGCTCTCGTGCAGCACTTCATGGGAGGCTCCTGTGAGAACGCGTTGTTGTTCGCCATCCAAGATGCGGGAATGCCGGAAGAATCGCCCAAACTCATGGGAGCACAGCCTCCCGGCTGCACGCATTCGGGTCAAAATCCGGACTCGAACCGTTTCCGCCGAACCGCCAACCGACGCCCGATTGTCCGCTAGACTACCACCCGAGCGTCGCGGTTTCCAGCATGCCCCTATGGAGAGGGGACGCCGCAACTGCCCAGATTGACACGTTCCGGCGGCTTTGGCATACTACGGCATCCCCCCAACGGGCCGGACCGCCGCGGAGCGGAGCGGACCGGTCTTCAACCGTACGGCACGCCCGGGCACCCCGACCCACCAGGGAGAAGATGATGTCGACCGACATGGAACAGCTCTATCAGCAGCGACTTCACCGCTACGTGACGGCCATGCGGAACGAGAAACCCGACATGGTGCCGATCCGCCCCTTTGTGGCCGAATTCACGGGCGTCTATGCCGGCTACACGTGCCAGGAGTTGGCCCACGACTACCAGAACGCCTTCGAGGCGGCCTGCAAGTGTGCGGCCGACTTCGATTGGGACGCCGTGGTGGCCAACATGGTCTACGTCTGGACGGGGCTTACCCAGGCCATCGATCTGGACTACTACGGCGTCCCCGGGATCCACATCCCGCCCGACACGGGCTTCCAATACCGCGAGCCGCCGAAGGAAAACGCGTTCATGAAGCCCGACGAGTACGATGAGCTGATCGCCGACCCGACGGGCTACATGTTGGGCGTGTGGCTTCCGCGGGTCGCGTCTTCGGTCCAACCGCTCGGCGAGCCGACAACGATGGAGAACAACCTGTCCTTCTTGAAGGGCGGGATGGCCATGATGCAGTACTTCGGGGCGTTTGGGGGGCAGATCGAGCGCCTCCGCCGGGAGTCGGGCACCGTGTCGGCGATCGCCGGGATCTTCAAGGCCCCGCTGGATATCCTGGCCGACAAGTTCCGCGGATACCTCGGCCTGGTGGACGACCTGATGGAGCGGCCGAAGAAGGTGATGGCCGCCTGCGAGGCCCTGATGCCGCACCTTTATCACGTCGCCACCACCTCGGCCGATCCGAACAAGCAGGTGCCGATCGGCTACTGGATGCACCGGGGCTGCGTGCCGTTCATCTCCTTCGATCACTTCAAGGAGTTCTACTGGCCGACGGTCAAGCCGTGCATCGAGCAGCTTT
>CAZDHR010000705.1:0-2023 GCA_964505295.1 uncultured Planctomycetaceae bacterium | reverse complement strand
AGGGAAAAGCCCAATCGCCGGTTGGAGCAACGAGTTCCTGATGCAAGTCCTTGCCGCGCAACGAACTTAATGTGCGCTGGCCCTGGACCCTTCGGATGGGAAGCGACCGTGCGGGAAGCAACATGTTGTGGCCCGATCTCCCGACCGGGCCACGGCGCCGACCAAAGGTCTCCTCGCGACCCTAAGAACCCTTGTGCCCCCTCGACCGGGACACCTCCGGCCCGGCAGTAGCGCGTGGCCTGCCAGTGGCACGTGGGTGGCAGGGTCGGGAGACGCTGCCACAACGGAGGGTCGGGAGACGCTGCCACAACGGAGCTGAACCTGGCGTCGGCGGACGGCGCACGGCGTGTGCCTGCTACTTGGACGGGGCCCGGCTCAACGCGGGCGCGAGCGGGCGTTGGAACGGCTGTTGGTGCGGCCGCTGGTGGCTCGCGGCGAGTTGGCCAGGAGGCGGAAGTTGCCGGGGCCGAGGAGGTCGTCGACCCGGCGGCGCATCTCGTCGTCGTCGATCTTCACCTTGGGTCGCTCGCAGGCCAGCCCGACGCGGGTGCCGTCGGCCAGGAAGACGACGAGCTGGACCTCGCACGGGCCGGGATAGCCGCGGAGGATCTCGTGCAGCTTGTCGAGGGTCTCTTCGCCGTGGGCCTTCTCGGAGACGCGGATGGCGACGCCCCGGGTGAAGCGGCTCTTGGCCTCGTCGGGCGTCAATAGCTGGTTGACGATCAGGTTGGCCTCGTCGCCGCCGCCCCGCTTGTCGATCGTGCCGAGGGCGACGACGACCGCGTCGGCCTGGACCCGTTCGGCGTACTGGGCGAACTCGTCGGGCCAGAGGATGCACCGCATCGTGCCGGCCATGTCTTCCAGGTCAAACATGGCGTAGCGCGTGGGCTTGCCGGGCCGGGCGTTCTTGGTGTGGGAGAACTTGACCGCCGAGAGCATCCCGCCGAGCGTCACGTTGCTGGTGCGGTCGCCGAGCGCGGCCGCTTCGACGGTCGTGTGGGAGCAGTAGGTGGCGAGGGTCGACTGGTACTCGGCCAACGGGTGGCTGGAGAGATAGAACCCGAGGACCTCCTTCTCCTTGGCCAGCTTGTCGCGCTGGTGCCACTCGGGGACGTCGGGCAGATTGACGGCGGCCGGGTCGTCTTCTTCGTCGTCCTGGTCGTCGAAGAGGCCCATTTGCCCGCTCCGCCGGTCGGCGGCCTTGGCGGCCCCGCTCTGCATGGCCCGATCGACCGACTGGAAGAGCTGGGCGCGGCGGGGGGAGCCGGGCAGGGAATCGAAGGCGCCGGCCTTGACGAGCGTCTCGATCGTGGAGCGGTTGACCGCACCCGGGTCGACCCGCTCGCAGAAGTCGAACAGGCTGCGGAAGGGGCCGTCGGCGCCTCGGGCGGCGCTAATCGCCCGGGCAGCCGCATGCCCGCAGCCCTTGATCGCCGCCAGCCCGAAGACGATCCGGCCGTCGGCCACGGCGAACTCGGGCTCGGAGCGGTTGACGTCGGGCGGGACGACCTCGATCTTCATGCGCGTGCAATCCTCGAGGTGCTCGACGGTGGAGTCCTTGCGCGTGAAGTTTCGGTTGGGCATGTCGCTGGAGAGGAGCGCGGCCATGAACTCGACCGGCCAGTGGGCCTTGAGATAGGCCGTCATGTAGGCGATCAGGGCGTAGGCCGTGGAATGGCTTTTGTTGAACCCGTAGCCGGCGAACTTCTCGATCAGCCCGAACAGCTCCTCGGCTTCCTTCTTTTTCAGCCCGTTGGCCTGGGCGCCTTCGACGAATCGCTCGCGGAACTTGGCGATCGTGGGGAGCGTCTTCTTGCTGATCGCCTTGATGCAGGTGTAGGCGTTGGCCAGCTCGATGCCGCCGAGCCGGTTGAGGATCCGCATCACCTGTTCCTGGTAGACCATCACGCCGTGGGTCTCTTCGAGGATGTCCTTCATCACCGGGTGCTTGTACGCGGCTTTCTTCTGGCCGTGCTTGACCTGGATGTAGTCGTCGACCATGCCGCCTTCCAGGGGGCCGGGG
>CAZDHR010000704.1:0-2043 GCA_964505295.1 uncultured Planctomycetaceae bacterium | reverse complement strand
GAGCACGCCGCAGAGGACCAGTCATGCACGCAGCCGCAGGTGCTCTTGGTCGACTACGGCAACCCGAAGGCCGTGGAGCGGTTCATGGTGATGAGCCGTTACCTCGACTTCTGGACCGCCGTCAACGAGGCGGGGCGGCGCCAGTTCAAGTCGTACATGTTCACGACGAAGCAGATCTGGGACGAGCCCCCCTTCGACGTGGACCACCCGTACTGCCCGCTGGCGATGGTCGGCACGGGCCACCTCGTCTGGTACACGGAGAGCCCGGCGGTCGCCGAGATCTTCCTCGAAGAGGCCGAGTCATGGGCGCGGGGCTGCCTCAGCACGGCCGGCGGCAAGCCCGAGGGCCAGATCCCCAAAGAAATCCGCTTTCGCGACTCGCAGATTGACCCCTACGCACCCTATCCGACGAACCCGATCCTCGAAAAGCGCAACTCGCTTTACCGTGGCGGGGCCGGGGCGTACATCGTCAGCTACTTCCTGCACGGGGCGCACACGCTGACCGGGGACGACCTCTACGGCCGCGTCGTCGATCTTTGGACGCCGCCGGACGATCGCAGGGTCGAAGCGGCGCGGGCGACGCTCGAACGGTTCAACGAGCAGACCGAACCGCGCGAGGGCACGTGGAGCGCGAGCCAGGGCGAGACGACGCTCTACGAGGCCTGGCGCGCGACCGGCGACCGCACGTGGCTGGTCGAGGAACTCAAGGAGGTCGTGCGCCAGCAAGTCCGCAACCGCTGGCTCTTGACCGAGGCCGAGCCCTACACCGATCGCATTCCGCTTCCCGGCCGAGAGCTTTTGTGCCGGATGTTCCTCGGCGGCTGGACCTCGGGCAAGAGCCACGTGCCGGGACACTGGGTGAGCTGGGAGGGCGGCGGGCTGGACTACGCGGCCCTGATCCTCGACGCGAAGCCCAACCACCTCAAAACGCTCGTCCACAGCTTCCACGAGCGGGAGCAGCCGATGACGATGCGCGTCTGGCGCCTGCCGCACGGGCACTACGACGTCTCGATCGGCATCGACCGCGACGGCGACGACCAGCTCGATGAGCGGCTCCGCTCCGAGGAGATGGAGCTGTGGCGCTACGACGGCGCGGTGGACTTCACCGCCCGGCCCGGGCAGACGCTGGTCATCGAACTGTCGCTCGTCGAGGAGCTGGACGACGTGCGCACGCGCCCGGACCTGGCGATCGGGCCCGACGACGTGGCGATGGAGGACGGCGCGGTCGTCGTCACCGTGCACAACCTCGGCGGGTCGGCTTCGCCCGACGCCACGATCGAAGTGCGCGCGGCCGGCGCGGAAGTGCTCGGCGCGGCGCAGGCGCCAGCGCTAGGGCCTCCGCACGACCTGGAGCCGAAGACGGCCGAGGTGCGAATTCCGCTCGAAAAGGGCACGAAGCCGGCGCGGATCGTCCTCGACCCGGCCAACGAGATCGCCGAGATCACGGAGGCCAACAACCGGGTGCGGCTACCGGCACGTTAGTCCTGGTGGCCCGGCGTTCAAACCCGCCACGGCTCGCGGCCCGGGGGCCGGGTGAGGAGCTTGTTGGCGGCGTCGCTGTTGAGGAAGCGCTCCTGGGCCGGGTCCCACTCGAGTCGCTCGCCCGTCTGACACGCGATGTAGCCGAGCTGGCAGAGCGACGTGGCCCGGTGGCCCACTTCCGCGTCTTCCATGGTCTGGGTGCGGGCCTTGACGCAGTCGATGACGTCGCGCTTCTCGTTTTTGAGCGGGAAGCGGACCGCGTCGGCCCCCAGCTCGGCGAGGATCGACTCGCGCTCGGCCGTGAGCTTGTCGGGCCCGTAGTCGGCCTGGATCCAGCCTTCGCTCCCCTCGAAACGGACGTAGGGCTTCTTCTCGCCCGTGGGCGGCACGACCGTGTAAAACAACTGCACACCGTTGGCGTACCGGTACTCGATGTTGAAGCCGAGGATGACGTTCCACAGCCCTTCGGCGGGCGGGAAGTCGCCGGTGCCCTCGATCTCGACCGGCCCGCTCCGCTCCGTGCCGTTGGCCCACTGAGCGATGTCGGCCAGGTGATGACCC
>CAZDHR010000703.1:0-2047 GCA_964505295.1 uncultured Planctomycetaceae bacterium | reverse complement strand
CGAGAGATGCACGTATGGCCAGTAGCGCCGCCACAACAGCCGGCCGGTCTCCTGCTCGACGGCGAACACCTGGCCTTCGGCCGTGTGGGTGTACATGCGCCCGCCGCCGCAGGTGGGCAGGTGCTTGAACGTCCCCTCGTAGCGGCGGATCCACTTGATCGCAAACGGCGGCCCGACCGCCTGATTGTTGGCGTTCGTGTTGGAGAAGTCGCCGTGGTTGGTGAACCAGTTGTACTTCGCCTCGGCCAGCTTGCTGGTGAGCGCACTGCGAATCTTCCACAACTCGAGGTCCCGCGTGGGAAGCGGCGCCTTGCCCTCGGGCCCGAGCACGTACAGGTATCCGTCCTCGCAGCCGAAGTAGACGCGGCCGTCGCAGACGCACGCGGGGGCGGAGATCGGGGAGCCGAACGCCGTCCGGAACGACCAGACGTCCCCCTCGCCGGAAAGCGGAACGACGTAGAGTTTCCCGTCCAGCCCGCCGCATATGCCGTGCTGCCCGGCGAGAATCGGCGACGCGATCGACGGATAGCCGCCGAGATACTGCGGCTCTTCCTCGCCGGGTGAATGCTTCAAGAACCCGAAGCCTCGCTCGGGGCGGCAGCGGAACACGTCGTCGCCCCGCAGGCTCACCGAGCAGAAGCTCAGAAGCCCGGGTAGGTTGATGGCGGTCTCCGTGCCGCGGACGTAGTCGGTCTCGACCTCGCCGTCGCGAAGCCGGAGGATCTCGACGCGCCCGGCGTTGTCGCGCCGGTGCCACTGCCGATAGACGGCCCCGTCCTCGCCGATGCTCTGCCCGAACGTGGCCGGATACTCCCTGCCGGCGTAAGCGGGCACGAGCCCAAGGCCCCGCAGGGCGGCGCTCGGGCCGGTATCTTCCAGAAACACGGTGCGCCCGCCGGCCGGAAGCACGACGATCTTCCCGTGCGCGGCCAGGTTCATCGAGCAGCAGAACGAGTCCTGCCAGTTCACCCGGCCCTGCTTGTGCGCAAGCCAATCGGCCCCGCTCCAGCGGTCGCCGTCGAACCCCATCACCTCCTTGACGAAATCCCAGGTCCAGCACACCTTGCCGTCCGGCTCGACGGCATAGACCCGCGACCCGAGCGTGGCGAAGTAGACCCGGCCGTCGGAGACCACCGGCGCGCTGAAGATCGGCTCGCCGCAGGGGATCTCCTTGACGACGTTGCCCGTGGCCGCGTCGAGCACGCAGTAGACGCCCGCGGTCGTGCCGAAGTGGAGGAAGCCGTCGACCAGCGCGGGCGAGGAGATGTTGTTCACGTTGGCCGGGCCGCCGCGAGTTCTCTGCTTCCAGATCACTTCCAGCGTGTCCGCATCGAAGCAGAAGGCCACGCCGGAGCCGTCGACCGCGTAGACGCGCCTTCCGGCCACGACCGGGGCGGTGAGCACCGCGTCTGATAGCGGCACGGCCCCCACCAGACCCAGCGGCGGCGCCACGCTTCGCTCGGGAACGTTCCCCGAGTGACGGCAGTCGTACTTAAGCTGGAGCCAGTCCTCCGCGGCCGCGGCGGACGTCGCGATCGAGAAAACAAGAACAAGCGACAGGGTACGGGTCTTCGTGGCTGGCGAAAGGAACATGGTGCTGCTTCTCCTGTGTTCTGGCCGGGCGACTCCAACGTAGGGTGCGTGCAACGCACCGTACTCCAACGTAGGGTGCAACGCACCTCCTTGGCATCAGAGGTTGGTGCGTTGCACGCACCCTACCCCGCTTGTCCCTCGACGCACCCTCCAAGGTTCTTGTCCCATATGACGTCTGGTTGATTATCATTTCAGCCAACGGTCCAGCCAACGGTACGCCTCGTCGCGAACCGGATTGGGGAAATCGTGACCGCAGTCGGGATAGACCGCGTGGAGCTTCTTCTCGGCACCGCTCAGCTTGTACACGTCCATGGCCCCGGCGATCACCTTCTTCACGCCGGAGACCTTGAAGTTGCCGTCGCCGAGCGGGGCGTTGGCGAAGAACGGCCTCGGCGCAAGCGCCCCGATCAGCTCGTAGAAGTCGAACGGCACGCGGTCGGGGTCGTCGCCGTCC
>CAZDHR010000702.1:0-2055 GCA_964505295.1 uncultured Planctomycetaceae bacterium | reverse complement strand
ACACACAAATCCTGAACCCTGAACCCCACAAACTTGACTCATTTGCAGCAGCTTTCGGAAACCAAGTGCCCTAGCGAGAACCGTACGCTTAATGCTCGACGTGGGACCGTTTGAGGGCGGCGGGCCCCACCACCATGGGACGACACGGACGAACTCCCAGCACGGAAGTGCCCGCTGCTGGCAGCGCGGACAACCCAAGGGATTGCAAGGATGACAGCTCATACGCTTCGAGGGATTCTCGTCCCGTCTTTGATCGGCTCGGCGATCTTCTGGATGGCCTGCGACACGGCCGGCGCGCAGCAGTTTGAGGCCGAGCCGGCGTCGCTCGTCCGCCAGATCCAGGCCGCCAACGAGCGGCAGGAGATGACGGTCCATTCGAGCCGCATTCTCACGCTCAGCCCCAAGCTCACGTCGGCCAACCGGATCCCCCGCGCGCAGGTCAACAATCCCGACGTCCTGGACGTGACGCCGCTTTCGGCCACGCAGATCCAGATTTCCGCCAAGAAGCCGGGAGTGACCCAGGTCAACCTGTGGGACGAGAACGGGGATATCTACACGGTCGACGTGATCGTCTACGGCGACGCCCGGGAACTGAGCATGATCCTCGAAAACGAGTTCCCCAACGCGGCGCTCCGCGTCGTGCCGCTTTCGAACGCGGTGATGATCTCCGGATACGTGGACCAACCCAGCAACATCAACGGCATCATGGAGATCGCCGAGCAGTATTACCCCAAGGTGATCGACAACATTCAGGTCGGCGGCGTCCACCAGGTGCTCTTGCACGTCAAAGCGATGGAAGTCTCCCGGACGAAGCTGCGCAGCCTGGGGTTCGACTGGGCCGTGTTGAGCGACTGGAACGCGGTCACGCAGGGCGTCAGCGGGCTTTTGGGCAGCGTGACGAAGAGCCAGGTCTCGTTCGATACCACCACCGGGATTCCCCAGATCACCGAGCCTTTGGCTCCCGCCAGCGCCGGGGCCACGCTGTCGTTCGACATCATCAACGGCACCGACTCGTTCTTCGGGGTCCTGGAAGCCCTGCGGCAAGACAACCTGGCCAAGGTCCTGGCCGAGCCGACGCTGGTCACGTCGAGCGGCCGGCCCGCCTATTTCACGGTGGGCGGCGAGGTCCCTTACGCGGTGCCTCAAGGACTGGGAGCGATCGCGATCGAGTACAAAGAGTACGGCACGCGGGTCGACTTCGTACCCATCGTGCTGGGGAATGGGCGAATCCGCCTGGAGGTGCGCCCCCACGTGAGCGACATCGATGCGGGCCGCAGTATCATGCAGGACGGTCAGGTCATCTACGCCTTCAGGAAGCACGAGGCGGAGACGGGCGTGACGCTTCAGGCCGGCCAGACGCTGGCCATCGCCGGGTTGGTTCAGAACCGTGTTGAGTCGACGCGTCGGGGAATTCCCTGGGTGAGCGATCTGCCCTACGCGGGAGCGTTGTTTCGCAGGGTGGAAGAGAAGAACAACGAGGTCGAGCTGTTGGTTTTCGTCACGCCCGAGCTGGTCGACGCTATGGACCCCGAGGAGGTGCCCCTGTGTGGTCCCGGCCAGCGGACGACCAGCCCCAACGACGTGCAACTGGGCGTGAGGGGACATATCGAGGTTCCCAAATGCTGCCCGCAGGGGCCACCCGGCATGGTCCCCGGCCAGTCAGGCCAGATTGTACCGCCTGAGGCGATGTTGCCGGCTGACGGGCTCGTGCTTCCCGGTCAGATCGTGCCGGCCGACCAGATCGTGCCCCCCGAACCGCGATTGACGCCAAAGCCGTCGAAGTCGGCGGTCCGGATCCCGCCGGCGCCCCCGCGGTCGCCTAAGAAATCGTCGGTTGTTTCGCCCCGGGGGCAAGAGCTATCCGACCGGCGGGCGGGCCGCCCCGTCGCCCCCCGTCCCGACGCGGCCTCGGAACTGCCCGGCTTCATGGGGCCGATTGGCTACGATCTTGCCGACTAGCACCAAACGGTTCGCGAAGTGTTCCGCGTTAACCTTGAGTTGTGACACTAACCCGAAGCGCAAGCGAGGAAAGTCGCCTCTTCCCTCGCTTGCGCT
>CAZDHR010000701.1:0-2075 GCA_964505295.1 uncultured Planctomycetaceae bacterium | reverse complement strand
CCGCGAGCCGATCCACGAGCCTGTCGATGCTGTCGTAGATCGGCACCGCGTGGGCGAGCTCCGGCAACGCCAGGAGCCGGACGTCGAAAAACGGCTCGTAGCCGGCGATCGTCTCGTCGACCATCGCACACATCCGCCCCGTGCGCTGTGCGATCTCGCTACGATCGGCGGGACAGGGGAAATCGGTCTGACAGCAAGCAGCGTAGTAGAGGTCGGTCATGTTGCTTCTCACAGGGGGGAGCGAGCAGGGGCCAAACGGCAAGGATCATGGATGAGGGATCAGGGATAAGGGGGACATACTCTCGCAAAGGCGCCAAGGCGCAAAGGGGGAAGGGAGAAAGGGCGGGCAAATGAGGACGTGGTCAGTCTGCGCCGCGTATCACGGCGCTCCGGCACGTTCGGGTCCTCTTCGTTCCCCCCTCCCCTTCCTTGCCCAGCTTCCCCATTCCCTTTGCGCCTTGGCGCCTTGGCGAGAGACATGCCCGTTCTCTCATCTCTCATCCCTGATTCCCTCCTACAGCAGCCATTTGATCACCACAAACCCGCCGACCAGGAGGATGAAGAAGACCAGGGTGGCCAGTCCGAAGTACTTGTCCAAGAGGGTCTTGACGCTGGGGCCGAAGAAGTAGATGCAGACGGCCACGGCGAAGAACCGGCTGAAGCGGCCCAGCATGGAGGCGACGATCAGCACCCAGAGGGGAACGTACTGGGAGAAAATGCCCGCCGAAATCGTGAAGACCTTGTAAGGGATGGGCGAGAAGGCGGCCCCGAAGATGGCCAGAAACGCGTTGTCGCGATAGAGCGAGCCGACGTACTCGATGTTCTCGGGCGAGCAGCCGGGTACGTAGGCCGTGAACAACCCGCCCAAGGCGGACCACAAGGCAAAGCCGATAAACCATCCCAGCAAGGCGCCCGTCACGGAGCCCACGCCGCTGACCGCCGCGTAGTAGAAGGACCGTCGCGGTTTGGAGATGGACAGCGCAATCTGAAGCACGTCGGGCGGGATCGGGAAAAACGAGCTTTCGGCGAACGAGAGTAGGAACAGGGCGGGTGTGCCGTAAGGCGTGTCGGCCCAGTGGAGCACCCAGAGGTAGAGCGACTTGAGCATCCCCGGTCGCCGACCGGTTGCGTTTGCCGGGGGAGACGTGGTCGGCTGCGACATGAAGGTCTCCAGAGATCGTTCTGGCTGGATCGGGCCACCGGGGGGCATCATCGGGCGGCTTGCCCCGGCATCGCTGCGATCGCCCGTTACGGATGGCTCGACACGCCGGCTTTGTTCCTTCTGAGAATAGCACAGGAAAGATGGGCAAGATCGAAAGGGGCCGGAAGGGCGGCTTGCATCACAGATGGGGGCCGAGACGGATAGGCAAGGTGTTTGGGTAGTAGGGGCGGGGCCATTGTAGCCCAGTATTGCGGGCGAAGGAAGCTGCGTCGGCTTGCCTACGGTGGTGTCGCCCCGTCGACTTCAGCCACGCGGGCTTCCCGGTTCTCCTTGACGCCCCAGTATCTCCAGGTTGACTTGCCCCGAGGAATGCGGCGGCTGGCCCGGCCTGAAGGGGGTGCGGGAGAATTCCCGGGGCGTCTTTGGCGCCGGTTCCGTCACGGCGGCGGACGATTTCGCACGTGGTCAAAGGGGAGGACCGGCGACGGCCGACCGGGGCGGGACATGCCCCGAGAGATACGGCGATGCGGCCCAAACGGGCGGGAATTCCCCCGTTGTGGCCGGCTGCGGCCCCAATCTTAGGTTGACGGTGCCCCCAGGGAGCGATACAATCGGCAGATGGTGAGGTGGGTCGTTTTTTGCGATGGCCCCCTCCAGGTGGCGGTATTGGGTGAACGACCCTCTTCATGGAGGACGAGAATCGGCCGACAACAGGACCTAGAGGATGCACTTGCATCGATCCCCGTCGGGCTGGGTGGCCCAGGCACCCGCCAAGCTAAATTTGTTCTTCGAAGTGTTGGGCAGACGTGACGACGGGTATCACGAGGTCGAGACCCTCGTCTATCCGATCGACCTATACGATACGTTGTACTTCCGGGAGGAATCAAGCGGGCATATCGAGCTTGATTGCGAA
>CAZDHR010000700.1:0-2096 GCA_964505295.1 uncultured Planctomycetaceae bacterium | reverse complement strand
CTCGAGCACTCGGGCCATCCTGGCGGGGTTGGTGGTGAAGTAGCCGTGCGGCTCGATGTTGACGATCATCTCGTACGCCTCGGCCACCTCCATGATCTGCTCGTAAACGAACTTCATCAGGTCCATCGCCTCTTCGTCTTCGAGCCCCTCGGGCGGCTGCATGCCGTCGGTCGTGTCGACGCGGGGGCAACCGGCGAGCCTGGCCCAGCGGATCGCGTTGAGGATGTAGGACACGCCGCGCACCGGTCCGTCCTTGCCGCTGAGCGGGTAGGCGGCGTCGACCTGCGAGAACCGGACGCCGTAGCCCTCCATCTTGCGGCGCAACAGGGCCGGGTCCTCGTACATCGCCACGTGCGGCTGGTAGCCCAGCCCGTGAATCCAGCTCACCCCGTCGATCAGCCCACACTCGATCAGGTGAACCTCGTGCTCCTGCGCCCACGCCAGGCACTTTTCGAAGCTCCAATAGGCCGAGTTGAAGGCGTCGGTGTGAAAGCCGATCTTCATCGTCGGTTTCTCCCAAGGGTGGGTCGATACGTCGGGGTCCGTGTACGCGATGAGTATACCGGATTCGGCACGGGAAGTCTCGCAATCCATGCCGAGCTTGGGTAGATTGTCTCTGATGGACTGCCCTTTGGATGCGACGCAGTAATCCCACAGCCCCATCTTCCGGTCCCGTTGTGAACAGAATCGCCAGCGAGCAGAAACGACGGAACGAGCAGAGTCGCGGCATGTGGGACCGCTTCGCCCCACATCGCGATCGGGTGACTCAGTTGCTCGTCGATTCGGCCACACGAGGCGGCCGTCTTTGCGTATTGGGGGCAGGCAACTGCAACGACGTGGATCTCGAAGCCCTGCTCGACGGGTTCCAAGAGATCCACCTTGTCGACCTGGACACCGACGCCCTCACGGCCGGCGTCGCGCGCCAGGGCTGCGAGGCTTCGTCCCGGGTGTTGCTCCACGGAGACGTCGACGTCACCTTCCTCGCCGATCGCCTGGCGAGCTGGACCGCGGAGCACCCGCCCGAAAGCGGCGAGCTGGACGCCTGCCTCGAGCTGGCGGCGACGCATCCTCCGTTGGACCTAGCCGGCCCGTTCGACACGGTCTGCTCGGCGTGCCTGTTGACCCAATTGCTCGACTCGGTCCTGATGGCGCTCGGCCAGCGGCACCCGCGCTGTCTGGACTTGGCGTTGCGCGTGCGGGCAAGGCACCTTCGATTGCTCGTGGAATTGCTGCGGCCGGGCGGAACCGGCGTGCTGGTCATGGAGATCGTCTCCTCGGCCACTTTTCCCGAGTTGCCCGACGTTCCCGAATCGCGTCTTCTGGAAACGGCCACACGGCTCATCAACGAGCGGAATTTCTTCACGGGCATGAACCCGCTCGTGATCCGCGCGTCGTTCCGGTCGGACCCTCAGTTGGCCCCCTGGGTGGAAACCGCCGAGATCACGCGACCGTGGCTGTGGGACCTCGGCCCCCGGGTGTATCTTGTCTGTGCCATCGTGGTTCGGCGAAAGCCTGTGGAAAGCTGACGCTTCCAAGGGCCTGAGCAATGCGTACGGAAGGTCCCCTGCGTCCGCAATCCGAGCGAGCCGGCGGCACGCGACTTGAAGGGCCGTGGTGGGGCGACGATAATGCGGCCGTCGCGAACCGACCGTTGCCGCCGGAAGACAGGACCGAGGCCAACCATGAACCGAGCCGACGAAGACCGACTTCCCACCCCAGACGCGGCAGGAAGCTCGCGCCGCGCCTTCCTGAAGATCTCCTCCGCCGCGGCGCTTTCGGTAACGGGCGATCTCTTGCCCCGGGCCGGACGCGCCTATCCCGGGGAAGCCGGAAAGACGATCCGCCTGGGCGTCGTCGGCGGGGGCTTTGGGGCCGGCTTCTCCTGGCACGAGCATCCCCACTGTGTGGTGACGGGGGTAACCGACCTGCGGCCCGACCGCCGGGGGCGAGCGGGCGCAGTGGTTCGGCGACCGGGCGTCGCTCTACATGCCCAACGGCGGAGTGCACGGGGCGGTCGAGACGAAAAAGGGGACAGGTCCAATTTGCAGGAACGGCCCGAAGGGTGCTTCGCACAAATTGGACCTGTCCCCTTTTTC
>CAZDHR010000699.1:0-2116 GCA_964505295.1 uncultured Planctomycetaceae bacterium | reverse complement strand
GGGTCCTGGCTGGCGCCTGCAATTCATGCGGCCCCTGCGACAGGTGTGGGTGGCCACGGATCCGGTGGCAGTGGACCGGCTCGTGCTCGACACGCTGAATCGGATGCGGAAAGCGGAGAAGCTCCCACCGCGGGATTCGATGGCGCGGCACATTGAACTTGCGGGCAAGCTGGGACTGGGAGAACACCGACTGGACAAGATCGAAGTGGTGCGGGTGAAGCTGAGCTGACTGGGGCGGGGCTGCGGTTCTGTCTCCGACGCTTGTCTTCAGAGCCGAATTTCCGTGAATGGTCGCTGCGTTTTTGGATCCCGATTGATTGGCTGTGGTTACCGGATTCGAAAGCGTGTGTCGGGGAAAAGGGCATGAGCTACGTCAACCGTAGGCAATTCCTCAAGAACTTGGCCGGTGCTGCGGCAGCCCTGAGTGGCTTGCCGTGGTTGGGCAGCTCGACAAGAGGAAAACCGGGGGCTACTGCACTTCGGCCGAACATCGTCCTCATTCTGGCCGACGACATGGGCTTCTCCGATCTCGGGTGCTACGGGTCGGAGGTCCACACCCCGAATCTGGATCGGCTGGCCGCGGGAGGAATTCGCTTCACCCAATTCTACAACGCGGCGCGCTGCTGTCCCACCCGAGCCTCTCTGCTCACCGGTCTGTACCCGCACCAGGCCGGGATCGGCCACATGATCCGCGACCTCGGCTACCCGAGTTACCGGGGCTACCTCAATGACCGATGCCTGACTCTGGCCGAGGCGCTGAAACTCGCGGGTTACCGCACGTTGATGTCGGGAAAATGGCACGTCGGTGAGCAGCGCCCGCACTGGCCAGTGGACCGGGGTTTCGACCGCTTCTTCGGACTGATCAGCGGCGCCGCCAATTACTTCGACATCACGAAAACCAAGGCGCCGGGGGTCAAGCGCACGATGGCCCTGGACGACAAGCCCATCGTCCCGAAGCCGGGCAAATTCTACATGACCGACGCGATCACCGACTACGCCGTGCGGTTCATTCGCCGGTACGCGGGCGAGCCGGAACCTTTCTTCCTGTACGTGGCCTACACGGCTCCGCACTGGCCGTTGCACGCCTGGCCGGAGGACATCGCCAGGTACCGGGGCAAGTACGACATCGGCTGGGACGAGCTGCGCGAGCGCCGCTACGCCAGGATGGTGGAACTCGGCATTATCTCGCCGAAATGGAAGCTCTCTCCCCGCGATCCCCGCACCTGGCCCTGGGCCGACGAAAAGGAAAAAGAGCTGATGAGTCTCAAGATGGCCGTCTACGCGGCTCAGATCGATCGGATGGACCAGGGCATCGGCCGAATTCTGAAAGCGCTGCAGGACACAGGCGTCTTCGACAACACGCTGATTCTTTTCCTCTCGGACAACGGCGGCTGCGCCGAAGGTGGCCCAAAGGGATTCGATCGCCGGAAGAACGGGCTGCCGCCGGGAGGGGTGGACTCGTACATGAGTTACGGTTTGTCGTGGGCCAACGCCAGCAACACGCCGTTCCGGCGTTTCAAGCACTGGGTGCACGAAGGCGGAATCGCGACGCCGCTAATCGCGCACTGGCCGAACGTGATCAAGCAAGGCGGTCGGATCACGCACGAAGTCGGCCACATTGTGGACATCATGCCGACACTGCTGGAAGTGGCTGGCGCGGAATACCCGGAAGAAGTCGGCGGGCGCAAGCTTCAACCGCTTGAGGGCACCAGCCTGCTTCCCGTCTTCCTCGGGCAGGGGCACGAGTCTGAGCGCTACATTTTCTGGGAACACGAGGGCAACCGGGCCGTGCGGCGCGGTCGATGGAAACTCGTGGCGGGCCATAACGAACCGTGGGAGCTCCACGACATGGAGGAGGACCGCACGGAGCTTCGCGATCTCTCGGCCGAATTTCCGCAAGTGGTGAGGGAGCTGGAGGAAGCCTGGCAGAGCTGGGCCGATCGGGTGGGCGTGCGGCCGTGGCCGGTGAGGTGAGGTTGGGGTTGCACGTTCCGGCTGAACGAGGGCCTTTGAGTTTGGAAAGCGGAAAGAGAGGTGAGCAGTCTCTCGCCAGGCCTCCGGGCCAGGAACGCGCGCCGTCACGGTTCTTGGGCGAATCGCAGCCCGGCGTACGGCG
>CAZDHR010000698.1:0-2122 GCA_964505295.1 uncultured Planctomycetaceae bacterium | reverse complement strand
GCCGTGACGTGGGTCGCGCCGTGGCGTGACTTCGCCGTGCTGGTCGTCTCGAACCAGGGTGGCGACCAGGCGCAGAAGGCGTGCGACGAGGCGTCCTGGGCGCTGATCCAAGACTGGTTGGCTCCGCAGGGAGGGAGCCGGTAGCGGTCCGGTCCTGCGCGGTGCGTTTGTCGCGGCAGGACCGATGGGGTCCGGGTGGCGAAAACGGGGCGTGCGGGCCCCTCGAGGACTCGACGGGCCGGATTGCCGTAAGCTTTTTCCTCAAAATGGTTTACGGCGAGAACGAACGCAGGATCCCCCAGATTTGGTGGTATCCTGAGGGTCTTGCCAATCTCGAAGCAACTTCTTGCCTTGCCTAACTTGCCCAATTAAGATCAATACTGTAGGTCACGTGTCCGCCCAGGCGGCAGTGTTTTGCCGGACTGGTTTGTTTACCTCGTCAACCTCACGCTCCCACCCTTGGCGGCTTGCCAGTGGGGTGGGAGCGTACCGGTCAGTTCTCGTGGAAGTGGAGAAGTTGCTCATGCGTTGGCCACTAATCGGTTACCGGATGGTCTTCCTGCTGACGGCGGTTGCTTTGGCCGTGAGTGGCCCGTTGGCAGACGTGACGTTTGGACAGGCGGGCGGCGCGGGTGCGGCGGGCGCGGGCGTGGTGATCGATGCCAAGGGCGTGCTCCACAAGCGGTCGGTCGCCGACCCGGGCGGGCAGGTCACCCGGCAACGAATCGCCGCGACCAAGGCGTCGATGCCGCCTGAGCTGACCCGCTCCAGCCCGTCGCGCAAGATTTCGCTTCCCCGTCTGGAGCAGGAGATTCTCAAGAAGGGGGGCGTGCCGACCGACGAGATGCGTTGCCTGGCCGGGTTGCAGCGCGTTCGCCACGTCTTCTGCTATCCCGAGAGCGGCGACGTGGTGATCGAAGGCCCGGCGGAAGGGTGGATCAACGACGTCACCGGACGGGTCGTGGGCATGACCAGCGGCCGGCCCGTGGTGCAATTGCAGGATTTGGTGGTCGCGCTCCGGGCGTTTTCGCCTGGCGGTCAAGGCGCTCGGGTGGTCGGCTGCTCGATCGATCCGACGGAGGAGGGCCTGGCCGAGATGCAGCGGTTCCTTCGCAATGCGGGCTCCCAATTTGCGCGGGGCCAGGAGCAGATGGTCGCCGCGTATATGCAGAACGGGCTGCGAACCGCCCTGGGGATGCAGCAGATCACGGTCAGCGGGGTTCCCGCCGACACGCACTTCGCCCAGGTGCTGGTCGAGGCCGACTACCGGATGAAGCTGATCGGCATCGGGCTGGAGGAGCCGCCCGTGCGGATGGTGAGCTTCGTCGAGCGGGTCAATCCGTCGGCCGTCTCGCGGAACGCGTTGTTCCGCTGGTACTTCGTGCCCGACTACCAATGCGTGCGCCAAAGCGAGGACGGCCTGGCGGTGGAGTTGGTGGGTGACGGAGTGAAGTTGGTCGGCGAGGATGAATTGGTCTCCGCGGGAGGCCAGCGCCGGGGGCTTTCCCGCTCCAGCAGCGCAAGCCGGATGTTCACGACCAGCTTCACCAAACGGTACGCCGAGCTGGCGCGGAACTCACCGGTCTACGCCGAGCTGCGGAACCTGATCGACCTGCTCGTCGCCGCCGGCTATATGCAGGAGCACGACTTCTTCGGCAAAACCGGCTGGAAGATGGAGCTGTTCGGCAGCGAGGAGGCGTTCGCCGTGCGCACGTACAACGCCCCCACGCAAGTCGAGTCGACCGTAGCGGCCATCTTGAAAGGCGGCCGGCTGATGACGCCCATCGGCGGCGGAGTGCAGATCGAGGCGGCCAAGGCGCTTGCGCCCGAGAACCTGCTCGAAGACGAAAACGGCAAGGTCGGCCAACTCCACCGAGAGACCACGATCGAGCTGGCCGAAGGCCAGTGGTGGTGGGACTGAGCGGGACGCACTCCGTAGCAGGCACACGGCGTGTGGGCTGCTAAAACGGACGGGGAAGAGGCCCGTGGATCTGCGGGAAACGCGCGCGGTTTCTATTCCCCTAAACCGCGGAGGGGCCACGCAAGCCGGTCGGCTTTAGCCGACCCGTCGTTTGCCACCAGCTTCATCTGGTGGGAAGGATGGCAGTCTCCACCAAAACGA
>CAZDHR010000697.1:0-2154 GCA_964505295.1 uncultured Planctomycetaceae bacterium | reverse complement strand
TTCATGGAAGGACTGACGGCCGAAGAGACGTGGCGCGTGTTGAACCATGCGGAGATGCCGTTGCGCGTGGAGATATTCGGCTTCTTCGAGGAGGACAAGCAGGTTGAGATGACCGAGACGGCCGAGTTGGCCGAGATCGCCCAGCTCATCGCCCATCTTCCGCCGGACGACCGGGTGGACCTGCTCAACGAGGTCGACCCCGTGGTGGTGGCCAAGTTGATGCCGCTGATTCCGGTTGAGGAACGTCGCGACATCCTGCGCCTGAGAGCCTACCCCGAAGGCACCGCCGGCGCCGTCATGACCACCGAGTTCGCCCGGCTAAGCGAAAACCTCTCCGCAGGCGCCGCGTTGAAGGAAATCAGCCGGCAGGCCGAGGAGTTGGAGACCATCTACTACCTTTACGTGGTCGACGAGGAGGATCACCTGCGCGGGCTGGTTTCGTTCCGGCAGTTGGTCTCGGCGACGGGCAAGCCCGATACCCTCATCGGTGACTTCATGGAACGTGACCTGATCACGGTCAATGTGAGCGACGATCAGGAGGAGGTCGCTCGACAGGTGGCTCGGTACGACCTCTTGGCCATCCCGGTCGTCGACGACGCCTACCACATGCTGGGAATCATTACCCACGACGACGTGCTCGACGTGATGGTCGAGGAGGCCACCGAAGACGCCCACCTGATTGGGGCGGTTGCCCCGCTAGAAGAGGGCTACCTGGAGACCGCGGTCTTCTCGCTTGCCTGGAAACGGGGGGTCTGGCTGACCATCTTGTTCTTCACAGCGCTGCTCACCTCCTCCGCTCTGAATGAGTACGAGCCGCTCCTTGAGAGCATCCCCTGGCTCGTACTTTTTCTCCCCTTGGTGCTCTCTACCGGTGGCAATTCCGGCAACCAGTCGGCCACGCTGACCATCAGGGCGCTGTCGACGGGCAACATCACGCTTGCTGATTGGTGGCGTGTGGTCCGCCGCGAATTGGCAACCGGGCTGTTGTTGGGCGGGTTCCTGGGCACGATCGGCTACTTTTGTGCCTTGTTGGTGTTCTGGATCGGCAACGTCACGCTCCGGGACATGAGCATCTATATCGCAGCGCTCGTACTCCTGCTGACCTTGCTGCTCATCGTTGTCTACAGCACTCTGACCGGGTGCCTGCTGCCCCTGCTGTTCAAGCGTTTGCGACTCGACCCCGCTCTGATGAGCAATCCCTTTGTCGCCGGCCTGATCGACGTCGTGGGGATCGTCATCTACATGACCGTGGCCGGGATGATTCTGGGCCCTGGGGGCGGTTGACGCTCAGCGGTTGTCTTGTCGCTGCGGTGCGGCCGTGCCCGACAAGGCTGAGATGGCCCGCAAACGCCGATGAATCGGGGAGTTGCGGCTATGGCCCCCCCTGAATCGGCTTGCCGCCCCCCCCATCGCGTGCAACACCGCAACGGCTTGCCCAATAGCGAGTTGCGCTCTTCCCGATGCCGCGGCTCGTTTCCGCCCGGCGCTGTTGATCCGATCACTCAGCCATTTGGTGGAGAAGATATACGGGATATGCCGATTATTCCTATCGCGCAAACTCTGCGCATCACGGTTCCTGTCCGTGCTGACCCCTTCTATTCGGGGAAAGGGGAGGTTGCTACATGTCCGTTCTTCGAAGCCACGGAAGACTTCTCCTCGTTGCGGTGCCGCTGGGGTTGCTCATCGCTGCGGTGACCGGACTGCTGCTGGCTGGTGGTGATGGGGAATCCGGCGATCGGAGTACCGCGGCAATCGCCCTTCGCCAAGCCAAATCTCTCCAATCTGCCAGTCTCCCCCTGCCCCGCCAAGTCGCCCAGGCGGCGGTGAGCTCGCCAAGAGGGGGCGAAACGGGCACGGCCGCCAAGGGCCAACCGTTGGTTTCCCAGGCCGTTCTGAAGATCTACCGTTGCCGGCCCGGCAGCGCCGATTTGGTCGCCGCCCGGCTGCACGAAGAGTTCGGCAAGAATCCGAGCGTCCGCGTGGTTCCCGACCAACGGACTTCCCAGGTCCTCGTGATGGCCCCTCCCGACGTTCAGTCCCAGATCGCCGACCGCTTGCCCGCAGAGCGGACGCCCGGCGCGGCCAGCGAGTCTCGCCGTTCGACGGCCCCCTCTTCCCCGCGTTCATCCGCCCATGCGGGTCCCGTTTCCTACA
>CAZDHR010000696.1:0-2159 GCA_964505295.1 uncultured Planctomycetaceae bacterium | reverse complement strand
GCCCACCGGATACGTGTCCTCGTCGTAGATCGGCGTGGCCACGGGAAGGGGACGGCGCGACGTCGGGCGCGGCCGGTAGTGGGGCAGCGCGGCGCCCAACTGCTCGGCCATCTGGAGCACTTGCCGGAGGGCGAGCCGTTGGCCGAACTCCGCCAGGGCGGTTCGCCGCTCCAGCTCAAAGACGTCCTCGCTGCCCAAGAGATCGCCGGCGCTGCGCATCGCGGCCCGGATCTCGTCATACTGCCGCATCAGTCCTGGAAGGAGGCCGTCGGTGCGGATCGATTCCCAGCCCTCGGCGAGGATTTCTTCGGCCGGGCCCTCGCTGAGCCGCTTGAGCACGGCGGGGCTGAGGATCGCGCCGCCGATCTCCGCCCGGCTACCGAGCCGGCTTACCAGGAAAGCGACCCCGCGGGCGCGATCGCGGCCGTGATAGCCGAGCAGGGCGTCGGACGCCCGCTCGAACGTCAAGTCGGCGTAGAGGCGTCCGACGACGTAGTCCTCGTATTCCCGGACGGTGCCGGCGTCGAGCCCGGGGACCGTTGGAGGCGGTTCGAGCACGTCCGGCTGGCCGACGCCCAAGGCCACGTGACCCACGTCGGCCACGAACCCGACCGGAGGCAAGGGCAAGCCGGCCGAGGCGATTTCCAGCGACCAATCGAGCGCGCAGCCGACCATCTCCGGCCCCACGGCAGTCGCCCTGGGAAGCCACAGCCCCTGCAAGACCCACGCCCGGGCGTCGTCCGGATTGCGAAGCTCGTGAACAGACACGGGGAGAAATGCCTATTGTGGAGGGATGAGAGATGAGCGATGAGCGATGAGGGATAAGAGGCTGGTCGCGAGCAATGAACCACGAATCCCGGCAACCGGTAGACTTGCCCTGGCGGATGCCCTCACCCTCACCCTCTCCCAGGGGGAGAGGAGACCTTTCCCTTTCCCCGTTGTCCCTCGTCCAAGTTCCGTCATTCCGCGTTCACCCCCATGCCCGATCCCTCATCCCTCATCCCTCATCCCTCATCCCTCATCCCTCATCCTTCCCCGCTCACGCCTCACCCAACAGAAGCGGCACCTTCTCGCGCAAGAGGGCCATCTCCTCGGGCGACTCGCCGAGGTAGGCCAGCAGGCGGAGGTCGTCGCGGCTGACGGTGCCGCCGCGCAAGAGCCACGCGCGAACGCGGAACAGCTTGTAGAGCTTCACCAGCTTACGGTCGCTGATGAACACGCGATCCTCGCGCACGAGCGTTTTGACCAGGCGCTGGAACTCGCGGAACACGTTGGCCGGGAAGAACTGGTGGCGGTCGCCCTGCTCGGTGCCGTCGGCCAGGCTGCGTCGCCGGCTGAACAGGTGGGTCAGGTAGCGGCCCGCCTTGAGCAGGTCGGCCAGCGTGGCGTGGCCTTCCATCCACGGCTTCTGGTTGAGCGTGCGGTGCACCTCAGCCTGGAGCCCGGCGTCGATCAGCTCGTCGAAGTGCTCGTTCTGCACCAACCGGCTCTCGGCCTTGAGCACGAAGCGGTCCTTCAGCGCGGCCAGCTCGCCGTGCTCGGGCACTTCGTTGGTGGCGGCGAACAGGACCTTCAGCTCCACCGGCTGGGGCAGCCCGTCCTGGTAGAACTTCCGCTCGTTGAGGATCGTCAGGAGGATGTTGAGGATCGCCGAGTTGGACTTGAAGATCTCGTCGAGGAAGGCCAGCTTGGCGGTCGGGAGCTTGCCCTGTTCGCGGCGGATGTAGCGGCCTTCGCGGAGCTGGTTGATGTCGATGGGGCCGACGATCTCCGAGGGCTCGGTGAATCGGGTGAGCATGTACTCGAAATAGTCCTCGTCGGGGATGGCCAGCGCCTCGCGGAACTTGAGCACCAGCTCGCTCTTGGCCGTGCCCGGCACGCCGACCAGCAAGAGCGGCTCCTGGGCCACGGCCGCCACGAGCATCAGGTCGATCAGCTCCTGCTTGTCGACGAAGAACCGCCCCAGCGACGTGCGGCACAGGTTCAGCCGCTTGCGTACGTCCTCGGCTTCGCTTTGAAGCTCCTCGAAGGTCCATTCTTCGCGTTCGGTTGCGATGGTGTTCGTCGCGTGCATGTTGTCTTTCAGGTTGAGGGATCGGCCGACATCGTCGCTTTTCGCTCCGCGAAAAGACGCTTGTTCGCGGAGCGAACAACGACAC
>CAZDHR010000695.1:0-2162 GCA_964505295.1 uncultured Planctomycetaceae bacterium | reverse complement strand
AGATGGCGATGAGCTTCGAGTGCACGGGCTTCACCGAGAAGTACATGTTCAAGACGCCGATGGGCATCCGCCAGTCGGACCAGATCCCCTTCTGGCCGCTGAACACGTCGCGGATCGAGATCTACGGCACGAAGCGGATCATGTACCTGGGCCGGGTCGGTGGCGGCTGGCAGGTGCTCGAAGCCGGGCCTCCGGACATGAAGGGCGCACTCGCCGACGGCTTCGGCAACGTCGTCGCCCAGGAGTACGGCCGGTTCCCCGACGAGCCGCACGCGGCCAATTTCATCGACTGCATCCGCACCCGGCAGACGCCCAACGCCGACATCGAGCAAGGCCACATGGCCGCCTCCCTGGAGCACATGGCCAACCTGTCGTACCGCCTGGGCAATGCGAAGCTGACCTTCGACGGCGCCACGGAGACGTTCGTCGGCAACGACGAGGCCAACGGACACCTCAAACCCTCGTATCGCAAACAGTATCGGATCCCCGACGAGGTCTGAAGGGGCGGCCACGAAGGCCCGAGATTGACGTGACCAACAAGCGATGGATCCGACGCGTTCTGGGGCACGACGGCACGGTACCCGTCCCCTACAACCTCCCCCTTTCACCGCCCTCGCGACGAGCGCTCGAGGAGTACTACGGCACCACGGACGTCGAGGAGCGCCTCAACCTTCCGATCCGCATGCGGGGCATGGCGTCGATTAAGCCGCTGTATGCATCGCCCAAAGAGTACGGAAGCCGCATCCGGGACGAGTTCGGCGTCGTGTGGACCACCAACGAGATCGATCGCGGCGCTCCGATCGGCCCGTGCCTCACGGAGCCCGATCTCTCGGGCTACACGTTCCCCGATCCCAAAGCGGCTTACCGCTTCGAGCCGCTTGGCCCGTGGTGCCGGGCCAACGCCGAGCATTACACGATCGTCTGGGTCGGCGACCTCTGGGAGCGGGCGACGTTCATGTGCGGGATGGAGCACTTGCTGCTGTGGGTTGCGCTGGAGCCCGATTTCGTGCACGAACTGCTCGAGGGCGTCGCCGACTATATCCTTCGCACGATGGACGTCCTGTTCGACCGCTTCACGTTCGACGGGGTCGCCTTGAGCGACGACTACGGGACCCAGAAGTCGATGCTCATCAGCCCCGACGCGTGGCGGCGCTTTGTTAAGCCCCAGCTCGCCCGAATCTTCGCCAGTGCCCAGCGCGCCGGGAGGACGGTCTTCCTACACTCGTGCGGGAACGTGCGTGCGGTCGTCCCCGATCTCGTCGAGCTCGGCTTGGACATCCTCCACCCGATTCAGCCCGAGGCACTCGACATCGTCGAGTTGAAACGGAAATTCGGCCGCGATCTCACCTTCTGCGGCGGGCTGGGCACGCAAAGCCTCCTGGTCAAGGCGAGCCCGGAAGAGGTCCGGCGCGAGGTCCTCCGGCTGAAGCAGCGGATGGGCTCAGGCGGCGGCTACATCCTCGAGCCGGGGATCACGATCCAGGCCGACGTTCCCTTGGAGAATGTCCTGGCCATGATCGACGCCGTCCGAAGTTGAGACGGCCGTCTTGCGGGAGCGAATTGCACCCCGTCCCGGCTCACGCTATCCTGGTCGGTGGCGCGGGCCTCGTGGCTTGTCGGCCCTGGCGGACGGCTTGGCCGTCAGGCCTTTTCCAGACCGGTTGGACCGTGCGCTATCCGTTGCGCCGGGCAGGGCCTATCTCGACGAGCAGAACGAGCACCGTAAATGGTGCCAAGAGGCACTCGACCGATCGGAGGCGAAATGACCCATCTCGACGAAATCCTCCACCTCCGACAAGAGCGGATCGACGAGCTGCACCGCTTGACGCCCGGTCGCACGGCGCTGGTGGTGATCGACATGCAGCACGGTTTTCTCGACCCGGGCGCCGCCCTGGAGGTTCCCCAAGGCCGCGAGATCATTCCCAACGTCCGCCGGCTGATCGACGCGTGTCGCGAGAAGGACGTGCCGGTCGTGTTCACCGAGTTCGTGTATGCGACCTCGGTGCCCTGCCTTCGCGGCGACCCGTTCGGGACGGAGCACCTGCCGGCCGAGCCCGGCGAGCCGACCGGCTTTGGGTATCCGTCGAACAACTGCCTGATCGGCCCATGCACCGGAAAAGGGGACAGGTCCAATTTGCCGGAACGGCCCGAAGGGTGCTTCG
>CAZDHR010000694.1:0-2183 GCA_964505295.1 uncultured Planctomycetaceae bacterium | reverse complement strand
GGCGATGGAGAAGCCGGACGACGTGGCGGCGTTCCGCGCCGAGTACCAACGCTTCCGAAACGCCTTCGAGAAGGCCCTCGCCGTGCAGCTCGCCAAGACCGCGGGCGTGATCACGCCGGCGCTGGAAGGCACCGCGGCCGGCAACCACTGGGACAACCTCCTGCTGCTCTATCCCGAGCCGCTCTTCGAGCCGTTCGATCCGCGCGTGACGGCGACGATCCGGGCATCGCGCGCGACCTACGCCGAAGGGATCCTGTCGTTCATCCTGCCGCAGGCCACGGCCCAGCGCGGGACCGCCGATTGGCCCGACACGGGCCGCACGGGTCTGGCGGGCACCGAAGACGCCGGCTACGTGTTCCGGGCCGCGCCCTCGCTCCACTACTGGCAGACGCCGAACAACGCCCAAAACGCCCTGGTCCGCGGCACGCCGGAAGACCAGCGGGCGGCCGTCGAAGACCTGTACGCGCTATTGCTTCACACGACGTCGACCCACGCGCCGCAGGAGTTCGGCACCGTCCCGTGGGGCACGCGGGACTGCGGTTACCACCGGCTGAACATCCTGCCCGACGGGGCGGCCTCGGCCAAGACGATCGAGCTTTTGCGAAACATGATCCTCCGCGAGCAGGGGGAGGACTTGGTGCTCTTCTCGGCCCTGTCGCCCGAGTGGATGCGAGCAGGGAAAACGATCGAGACCACCCAAGCCCCCACGGACTTCGGGCCGGTGAGCCTGCGGTTCGACTCCCGGGCCGACGGCTTCGACGTGCGAATCACCAGCCGGTTCCGCAACCCGCCGAAGCGACTGACGGTGCGTCTCCCGTGGTTCTTCGCGGTGGACGGCGCGGAGGCCGATGGTCAAGCCGTGGCCCCGACCGACGGCCACCTGATCCTCCCACCCGGCACGCATGAGCTGAAGGTCCGCGGCAAGATCCGGCCCGACACGCCGCCGATGAGCTTCGACGCGGCGGTCGAGCAGTACAAGCAAGAGTACCGCCGCCGCTACGAGGAGTTCCTGCGTACCGGCGTGCGGCCGTCGTAGCGCGATCAGGGCGTCGCCCGCCGGTTGCATCCGGCGCGGGGCGGCGTTATCATCGGCCCGGAAGGAAATGGGCACGCGGCTCCGGGCAGACGTTACCCCCTGTCGCCCATCGGTTCACGCGGCGTTCCGTCCAAGGGAGCGAAGCATGGCCGACACGTTCCAGCGATATCACGAGGCGGCACGCAAGGCCGTCGAGTATCAGCTCGGGTACCAGCAGCCGGACGGGGGCTACCTCTGGGACGGCTACGCGGTCGATGCCCATCACAAGCAGGCGTACTCGTGGGGCATGGCCGGCCGGTTCGCCGAGGCCCATCGGCTGCTCAACTGGGTGCGTCGCGAGCGGATCCAGCCCAACGGGCAACTGAAGGATTACGGCGGCGACGTGTATAAGCACTCGTGGTTCTTTCAGGGGGCGCACCGCTTGGGACGCTTCGACCTCTCCTACCCGGTCATGGACTTCCTCGTCTCGTGCCAGGCGCCTTGCGGCGGGTTGCCGCACTTCGCCGGCGACCGGCTGCTGCGGTCGCTGGCCACGGCGTGGACGGGCATCTCGGCGATCTACGCCGGGCGCGTCGACGTGGCGCATCGGGCCGCCCAGTGCGCGATCAGCCTCGTCGAGCAACAGCCGGACGATGCCAGGTTCTACTACAAGATGACTCGCGACGGGCGCCTCCTGGTCGACGACTCCGACCCCGACAACCTGATCGACACGGCCAAGCCCAAGCAGGCCTACTGGGAAGTGGGACTGCCGATGATGCTGATGTGCCGGATGCACCAGATCACGGGCCAGCCGCACTTTTTGGACGTGGCCCGACGCCTGTTCGAGTTCAAGCTCCGCTGCTTCGAGGACAACTACGGCTGGGCCGGGAGCGGCAAGAGCAGCCTGGCGGCGGCGATCTACTACCTCATTACCGACGACCCGCGCGCTCGCCAGGCCGCCGTCCGGTTCCTCGACTTCCTGGTCGAGACCCAATACCCCGAGGGCGGCTGGCGCGACGAGACCGAGCCGGACGAGCTGTTGATCTACATCGACCACGCCGCCGAGTTCAGCGTGTGGATCCGGGAGATCTGCGGGATCCTGGAGAGCAAGGAATAAGGGGCGGCCGAAGAATAACTTTCCGGTTTCACTCTCTGGTTCGGGCGGGTT
>CAZDHR010000693.1:0-2194 GCA_964505295.1 uncultured Planctomycetaceae bacterium | reverse complement strand
CTCGATCGCCGACGATCAGCGTGCCGTCGCCCTTGAAGAGGTTGCGGCCCGGGGCCACGCCCTCCGGCTGCGGTGGCATCATCCCGCCGTCGTACCAGCGGATCGTGATCTCCGGCCGGTCGCCTTCGGCCGCGAAGCGGAACGTGACGATCGAGGCGAGGGGGGCCGTTTCGTTCTTGATCTCCGGCGGGGCGTTCCAGTGGGTCGAACAGGCTTCGACGCTCGTGGGCCAGCCGAGCTTGAGCGCCTTGAACGCGGCCGACAGGTTGTGGCAGCCGATGTCGCCCAACACGCCCGTGCCAAAGTCCCACCAGCCCCGCCAGCGGAACGGAAGGTAGCACGGATGGTACGGGCGCACGGGCGCGGGGCCGAGCCAGAGGTCCCAGTTGAGGTTTTCCGGGCAGGGGGGCGTTTCCTTGGGCCGGGGGATGCCGCGCGGGGAGATGTCGGGCTGCCGGTTCGACCAGGAGTGGATCTCGCGGACCTGGCCGATCGCGCCCGCCCAGATGAACTCGCAGGTGAGCCGGGCCCCTTCGGTCGCCTGGCCCTGGTTGCCCATCTGGGTGGCCACCCCCGCCTCCTTGGCCGCCTTGGCCACTTCCAAGGCCTCGTGCACGCTGTGCGTCAGCGGCTTCTGGCAAAAGACGTGCTTGCCCCGCTTGAGGGCCGCCATGGTGACGACGGCGTGGTTGTGGTCGGGCGTGGCGATCATCACCGCGTCGATCTGGCCGTCCATCTCGTCGAGCAGCTTGCGGAAGTCGGCGTAGATCTTGGCCTGGGGGAACGGCTTGGCCGCGCTGGCCGCGTGGCTGGCGTCGACGTCGCAGATCGCCACGACGTTCTCCGTGGGCACCCGCGTCACGTCGCGCGACCCCATCCCGCCCGTGCCGATGCCGGCGATGTTGAGTTTCTCATTGGCCGAGGGCTCACCGGGCGCGCCGAGCACGTGGCGAGGAATAATCGTCGCCGCGCCGACGGCGGCCGAGCCTGCCAGGAAACGACGCCGACTCAAGCCTTGCTTCACATTCATCGTTCAACCTCCCTCCGGTGGTTCGTCGGATCCGCGGCGCTGCTGTTCTCGCCGCACATGCCACGTCAGTAGACGCCGCTGGGCCCCATTGTACAACGGACGCCGCCGCTCGTCGCGTCGGTTCGACGGCGCTCGAAGAGCGAATGTCCCACTTATCGCCTATTGCGGAAGAAGAGGGGCGCAATTCCTCTCGGCCCCCGCTTCTCCGGCCTTGGGAGCACCGGCCGGTCGATCCTGCCGGCTCAAATGTCGCACAGCCTCACCGCGTGGCGCAGGGCGGCGAGCTTGGCAATCGCCCCAACGCGCTGTTGGACGAGGCGGGGAGGTCGCCAACGCGGCGACGGTTCACGACGTGGTCCCGTACCCCAGGCATGTTGCCTGCTGTTGTGTGGCGACACGTACAAAGAGGCGAAGAGAGAAGGAGTCCGCAGAGTAGACTACCGGCCAGACTTGTCCTTCTCCTTCGAAGGGATCTTCAAGGCGAGAAAGAAACCCGCGGATAGCGTTCATTCTGGTGTCCTTTCACGTTCAGACCACAGGATTCTCTGACGGACACTCAATAACTCAACTAACACGAGCGACCATACAACAGTACCCGCTAGGTGAACCAACACTGTCCAGTGTTTCTTGAGCACAACCGTAATCGCATCGAGTTCTTGACTTGTCGTTTTGTCTTCCTCGAATGCTGGCATGTCCGCTATCTGTTTCATGTCTTCGTGCTTCGCCGTTGTCTGCGCATCACCTCCCCAGTCAAGTGTTGGCTCGCCTCCTCCGATTTCGATACTCGTCCAGCGCTCGGTCTCCCATGACACGCAGAGAGCAATCAGCAGGAGGAGAAGTAGCATCTGCGCAAGCGCCAGTGGGAACATCAGCCAGTCGAGCGAGAGGAACGCATTAAGACTCGCCTTCCGAAGGTACGCAAAGAACACGCCCAGTGTGAGCAGTACCCAGCCAAGTATGTGGAACGGATAGGCAACGAACCACTTCGTGTAGAACGTTCCAAGGATGACGAGGGCTGTACTAACGACAGTAATCGTACCGGCCACCAAGCCTATTCGCTTCAGGACGGTGATCCAGGTTGGCTCGTTCTCGCTCATACTGCACAACTCCATGTGTATTGGTTCAGCGTAACGTTGAGTTTGGCCGTGCTGGAGTTAGCGAGTT
>CAZDHR010000692.1:0-2244 GCA_964505295.1 uncultured Planctomycetaceae bacterium | reverse complement strand
AACTCGATTTCGCCCCGGGGGAACGTCGGGTTGCCGCTCGCTTCGTACTGTCCGAACACGGCCAGCCGGCCCGACGCGAACTCGAACACGGCCTCCAGCGTGTCGGGCACGGTGCGGTCGTCGTCGACCGCAAACCGGCCGCCCATCGCGCAGACCGACGACGGGGCCAGCTCGCCGGTGACCCAGCGGATCGCGTCCAGGTAGTGAACGCCCCAGTTGCCCATCTGCGACGAATAGAGCTGCCACCAGCGGAACTTGTACGGGGCGATGTTTTCCTGGTAGGGTCGCTCGGGCCGGGGGCCAAGCCACATGTCCCAGTTGAGATCCTTGGGCGGCGGCTCGGGCTTCGCGCGGCCTATGCCCAGGGGATACATGTTGCTCAGGCGATACGCCCGGCTGACCGTCACCTTGCCGACCTTGTCCGATTGGACGAAGTCGGCCAACTGGGCATACAACTCCGACGAGCGGCGGTGCGTGCCCACCTGCACGACCCGCTTGTTGCGCCGGGCGGCCTCGACCATGCGCCGACCCTCGTGGATCGTGATCGACATCGGCTTTTCGACGTACACGTCCTTGCCCGCGTCGCAGGCGTCGACCGTCTGGATCGCGTGCCAGTGGTCGGGCGTGGCGATCACCACCGCGTCGATGTCCTTGTTCGCGATCAGCACGCGGAAGTCACGGTACGTATCTGCCTTGCCGCCCGCCTTCTCGTAAGCCTTGGCGAGCGTGGGCTCGTGAACGTCGCACAGGGCGACGACCTCGATGTCGCCGTGCGTCAGAAAGGCGTCCATCAGTTGGCCGCCGCGGTTGGCCACCCCGATGAACCCCAGGCGCACCCGATCGTTGGCCCCGCGTTGCTGAAACGCCGGTGCCTGGAGGGCCGGGGAAGCGGCCAATCCCAGGGCGGCCGCCCCGGGCACCGCCCGAAGCGTGGTCCTGGCGAAAGTCCGTCTGGTAATCTTCTTGGTCATGAACATCCTCCGCGCGCAAAGAGACCGAATCGTCAGCCCCCAGGGTACGCTTGCCCATTGGGTAAGTCAACCGCCGGCCCGGGCTTTCTACAACGCAACCGGCCCCGGGCTTCGCCGGGAGACCGCGTCGTTGAGCCGGCTTCCCGGCGAGCCACGCGCCGTTTGCCATTGCCCGCCCCCCTCGCCTCGCGATATGATGCTCCTAGCCCCATTCTCCCCAGGTGGGCTCCCGGACCTCATCCCCAGACTGATGGGAGGTCAAGCATGAGGAGCTGTCTGCTTGTCGCGTGTATGGCCACGGCTGTGCTCGTGCCCGCCGCCCGGGGCGGAGAACCGGTCGACCGGCCGGTGGAAGAGCCGGAACCGGCGAAGACCAACTGGTCGCTGGTCGACGGCGTCCCGATGCCGACCATGGGCGGGATACAGTTCTGGGGCGACGAACTCTGCTTCCACGGCTGGCGAATCCAACGTAACGTCCTCACCGGCCACTGCCGCCTATTGGACGGCAACAACCTGCGTTACGCCTGGGGCACCTACGAGCACTGCCGTGCAAAACTCGACGAGATCAGGACCGCCCGGAGTCTGCCGCCCATGCAGGGCAAAGCCGTCATCGTCCTGCACGGCCTGGCCGATACGCGGCTCTCGATGGCCCTGTTGTGCAGGCACCTCGAGCGCAAGGGTGGATACACCGTTTTCAGCGTGGCGTACCCCAGCACGCGGCAGAGTATCGGCGATCATGCCCGGGCGCTGGCCAAGATCATTCGGAACCTGGACGGGATCGAGGAGATCAGCTTCGTCGGCCACAGCATGGGCAACATCGTCGTCCGCCACTACCTGGCCGACCATACCGACGCGGCGACCGGTCGCCGCCCGGACCGTCGGATCCGACGATTCGTGATGCTGGGGCCCCCGAACCACGGGTCGTCGCTGGCCGTCCGTTTCGGCGACGATAAGCTGTTCACCACGGTGCTCGGCAAGCCGGGCGAGGAGCTGGGACGCCAATGGACCTGGCTGGAGAGCGATCTGGCGGTCCCCCAATGCGAATTCGGAATCATTGCCGGAGGACTCGGCAATGAGAAGGGCTTCAACCCGTTGGTGCCCGGCGACGACGACGGCGTGGTCGCGGTGGCCACCACGCGGCTGCCCGGCGCGGCGGATTTCGTCCAGGTCCCCGTCCTCCATCCGTTGCTCCCCGCCGACTCCAGAGTGATGGACTACGCGCTCCGCTTTCTCCAGAACGGCTACTTCGTCTCCGCCGACCAGAGGGAGCCGG
>CAZDHR010000691.1:0-2268 GCA_964505295.1 uncultured Planctomycetaceae bacterium | reverse complement strand
GCGGTTGTGGCCGCTGGAGTGAATGAAAATGCCGCCGCCGTGGCCGACGAGGCGGGCATCTGGCTAATGGACGGCCGGGGCGACGTGGAGTTGGTCCATAAGCTCTCCGCCGCCGACAAGGGCCTCTCGTGCCACGAGCCGCGCCCGCTCTGCCCGCGGCCACGGGAGCCCGCGCGAACCACGCGTGTTGACCTCGCCCAGAAAAGCGGGGTGTTGGTGCTCGAAGACGTCTACGAAGGCCGCAACATGGCCGGCGTCGAGCGGGGCGAGATCGCCAAGCTGCTCGTGCTGGAGCAGCTTCCCAAGCCGGTCAACTTCTCGGGCGGGCAGGAGCCGCTCACGGCCGGCGGTACGTTCAACCTGGAGCGGATCCTGGGGACCGTCCCCGTCGAGCCCGACGGCTCGGCCCACATGGAATTGCCCGCCGGACGGCCGCTCTTCTTCGTGGCCCTCGACCAAAACGACCTCTCGGTCAAGCGGATGCAGAGCTTCGTGAGCGTGCAGCCGGGCGAGCGGACCAGTTGCGTCGGCTGCCACGAGCGGAGGTTGGCATCGCCCCATCCTAAGCCCGGGCTCTTGGCCATGGAGCGGCCCCCAAGTCCCATCAAGCCGATTCCCGACGTGCCCGAGGTGTTCGACTACCCCCGCGACGTCCAGCCGATCCTCGATCGGCACTGCACGCCCTGCCACAACCCCGACCGCCGCGACGGCTGCATCGACCTCAGCGGCGACCGCACGCCCATCTATACCACCAGCTACTGGACGATGATTACCGAGGGGCTGATCTCCGACGGGCGCAACTACGCGGGTAACGAGCCCCCACGCTCGCTGGGCAGCTCGGCCAGCCGGCTCCTCGATCTGGCCGACGGCAGCCACTACGACGCCAAGCCGTCGCCCCACGAGAGGAAGATGCTCCGCCTGTGGATCGAGAGCGGCGCCACCTACCCCGGCACCTACGCCGGCCTGGGCTGCGGCGTCTCCACGGTGAGCTTCCCCGTCGAGACGATCAAGCGGCGGTGCGCGGGCTGTCACCTCCGCACGAACGTCGAGCCCTACAGCGGCATGAGCAAGGGCGACCTCTACCAGTTCGGCAAGCGGGCGCCGGCCCAAGCGCTGGTGGCCAGCTTCCGCGACTACAAGCTGGTAATCCGATTGGCCTACCTCAAGTTCGGCGAGGCGGCGCCGCACCAGGCGCTGGCGAACCTCAGCCGGCCGGAGAAGTCGCTGCTGATCCGGGCGCCGCTGGCGAGGGCGGCCGGCGGACTGGGGCTGTGTGGGCAGGAGGTCTTCGCCGACACCGCCGACCCCGACTACCGAGAGATCCTCGCCGCCGTCCGCGACGCCGCCGACCGGCTCCAGCGCGAGAAGCGCTTCGACATGCCCGGCTTCCGACCCAGCCCGTACTACGTCCGCCAGATGCAGCAATACGGCATCCTGCCGGAAAACCTGGCCGCCGACGCTCCCATCGACGTGTACGCGACGGACCGGGTGTATTGGCAGTCGTTGTGGTGATGGGGGCGACTGCTCCTGAAGCCCAGGGGTTGCAACCCCTGGGCTTGGGACTTGATGGATGCTTCGACAGTAGTGTCATGTTGACTGGAGGCGAGCGACACACGGCACACACACCGACCCACGGCAAGGAGCGCACGATGAGGACCTTAGTCACGGCAGCGATCGTTCTTACGGCGATGGCTTGGGGGTTCTTCGTACAGCCGGGCGTCGCGGAGCAGGTCAGCGGCGATTTCCACGTGGCCCCCGACGGGCGCGACGACGCACCCGGCACGGCCGAGCGACCGTTCGCGACCGTCGCCCGAGCAGGCGACGCCGTGCGCGAGAAGATCGCCGCCGGACTGACCGCCGACCTTACCGTCCTCATCCGCGGTGGCACCTACTTCCTCGACGAGCCGTTGGTTTTCACGCCCGACGACTCGGGCACCGAACAACACGCCGTCACCTACGCTGCCTGGGGCGATGAAACCCCGATCCTCAGCGGCGGCCGACCCATCACCGGCTGGCAGAAGGGCGACGCCGACCTCTGGCAGGTCACCTTGCCGGACGTGCAGCGAGGCAAATGGCACTTCCGCGACCTTTTCGTCGACGGCACCCGGGCCGTGCGCGCCCGCACGCCCAACCAGAGCGCCGAGGAGTACTGCTTCCGCCTGGTCGACGCTGAGATCACGAAGGACCTGAAGACGCACACGCTCACGCTTGCCCCGGGCAAAAAAGGGGACAGGTCCAATTTGCCGGAACGGCCCGGAGGGTGCTTCG
>CAZDHR010000690.1:0-2285 GCA_964505295.1 uncultured Planctomycetaceae bacterium | reverse complement strand
CGGAGCCCGTCCAGGAATCGCCATGCCTCCTCCGCGGCCTCGCCGCGCCGAACTGTCGCCACGAGGCAACAGGAGACGATACTGCCGACCAGCAACACTCGCAGACGAGTCGAATGTCTCATCGGTTCCTTACCTCTTCTGCGCTGGGGTCGGGAGACCCGAGTTTGTGGGCAACGCGGTTGTCTCATCATCCCGAAGGAGGGTCCTGCGATCTTCCACGGGAAGCCCGCTCGGCGGTCCCGCCGTGGTGTCATTTCGGAAGGGAAAAGTCAATAGACACGTTGACAAGACGATCGTGATCGAAGGCCGTTATCCACCCGACGACTCGCTCCGCTTGCGTCGCAAGTCCTTACCCGGATTCGTCATGGAGCGACCCCGTGCCACAGGCATCTTGCCCGCGGTCCCGATTGCACCGGCCGGAAGCCTCCGTTCGCAAGGCCGGAGGCTTGAAGCCCGTGCTACGGGCCCGGTGGAGCATCCGGGCCACCCCTTGTGTAACAGGGTAGCGACAACCAAGTTGGAGGACAAGGATCTCAACCCAGGGCCGCTCTCCGCTTGTTCGGCCGCCTTGCCCCGCGCGAGGCTTTGGCCGGGGGCCCGCCGCGCCTTGGCAGCCAACTGGCGAGTCTCCGACAAGCCTCCCATCTTGCCGGAAAGAGCGCATCTTACCTGTTGCAACAGTCCAGCCCGACGAAGGGACTCCATGTGTAGCGAGGGAAAAGGGGAAAGGGGGGGAATGGAAAAGACAGAGTGACGTCATGTTGGCCTCGTCTCGCCCGGGGATTTGTCGTTCGTCCTCTTGCCCGTTCTCCCGCTTCTTACACATTCCCTCCGATCGCTGAACAGTCACCGGTGTTTCGCAACCCCCCAACTTGTGACTCGCCACGGCCCGCGGTATAATGAAGATGGGAGGGTTTCTGCAACGGAATCCTAAGCGCTGCTTAGCTTTAGGTCGATGCCTGTGTTGGATTTCCAACGAGGTCCCAAGCCTCGGAACTACCTGACGCGCCGCGAGCAGTGGCGTTTGCTGATGTTCGTCCTGATGCTGGGGCTCGTGCTCATCCTGATGCTCGAGGCCCGCAAGCCCAGGCACTACGGCTGGCTGTTGGCCGGAAGCGAGCGTGGAGCGGACGGGTCGGCGAATCCGGCCCCCTCCTTCGCCGACGGCCGCGTCGACACCCGGATCTTCTCCCCGCCGGAGGCCGAGATCCCCGGCGTGTTTCTCTCTCCCGGGCCCGGCGTGCGTAGCGAGCCTGCGTCGTCGCGGTATTTCGCCGGGGTCGACCCCCGCTATCTCGACACCATCCGCGACAACAAGCCGCTCGGCATCTCGGAGTGGGAGGCCTGGCTCCATTTCTTCGACGTGCTCCAGCGCAACGACGAGGCCACGCTCCAGGGCGCCGCAACCCGAGGGGTGGGTTTCGTGCAGCTTCTCGAGCAGTCGAAGGAATACCGGGGCGAGTTGGTGACGACTAGGGGCGTCATCCGGCGAGCGCACTCGGCCAAGACACCCCGAAACGAGTATGGCCTGACCGGCTACTACCAGACGTGGCTGCGGCCGGACGACCATCCCGAGGACCCGATGGTGGTGTGGTGTCTCCACTTACCCGGTGGGTTCCCCCTTGGCATGGAGATGGCCGAGCCGGCGGAGGTCACCGGCTTCTTCTTCAAGCTCTGGGCGTACAAGTCGGCCGATGGGACCGTTCGCCGGGCGCCGATGCTGCTTGCGCGGACGATCCATTGGCACCGGAGGCCGGAGGTAGCCCAAACGCCGCCCGCCGATCGCTCGTCCTTGACGCTGATGATCCTCGGGGCGGCCGCGTTCGCCGTCTTGGGCACCGCCTACGTCTACTATCGGACCCGCCGGGCCGCGCCGATCCGTGTGGAAACGCTCCCGGACGAGGAGACGCTGCGCGACGCCGATACGGCGCCCGACGTCGCAGCCACGCTCCAGCAGTTGGCCGAGCCGGACGAGGGATCCGGCCCTTAGCGGTGCTGTCAGCACAACATGTTGTAAGATCTCCGCTAAATGGCGCTGTCATATTACTCAGAGAGGTCGGGGACGTAGCTCAATCGGGAGAGCACCGGCTTTGCAAGCCGGGGGTTGGCGGTTCGAGCCCGCTCGTCTCCACTTTCTAAGTCCTTGCGGGAAAGAAACTTAGAGCGAACCGGGAGTCGATCGAAAACGCGAAAAGATGCACCAATGCACCAGATTCGGCGCTTTTTGCTGCATTGGACGAAGCGGCTTCGCCGCGGGAGGGAGGAGCGGTTTGGAAGGGTGGTGC
>CAZDHR010000689.1:0-2305 GCA_964505295.1 uncultured Planctomycetaceae bacterium | reverse complement strand
CGTCCCACGCCAGTTCGACCCAAGCCGGCAGGCTCTTGTCGCTGACCCAGCGCAGTCCGTTGTCGGCCACGTCGAACCGGCCGTCGTTGACGTTGGCGACCGGGTATTCCCCGGTGCCGTAGTTGCCGGAGACGGTCACGTTGGCCGCTCGCGCCAGGTTCGGCCCGGCCGTGCCGATCCAGGCCGGCGGCCTCGATTTGACCGGCGGCGGAGGGGGCGCGCCCACGCCTTTTTGCATCAGGTCCTTGAGGTCGTCGAGGTAGTTCTGGTACACGCCGCGAGGCGTGGTTTCGTACTCCTTGCAGATCGACGCGGCCATGCCGGCCACCTCGCCCATCATCCCGCAGGTCCGCATCACGCGAACCGTCCCCAAGGCCACGTGGGTGACGCTGATATTGCGCCCGGCCATCATCAGGTTCGACACGTTCCGCGAATAGAGGCACCGGTAGGGGATGGCGTACGGCTTGATGTGGAGGAACTCGGCGACGGAGCGGAACTCCTCGCCGGGGAAGTGCTCCGTGTTTTTCGGGTCGGGGTAGTGGAGGTCGATGCTCCAGGTGGTGGTGACGGAGGCGTCGGGCCACTCGCGCCGCTCTTCGATATCCTGCTGTTTGAGGACGACGTCGCCCAGCAGACGCCGGGATTCCCGCTTGCCGCCCACGTAGGCCACCCAGGCGAGCTTGAGGTTGGTGATCTCCTCCTTCTCCGGGCTGTGGTTCTTCAGGTAGGCCCAATTGCCGAAGACGGCCCGCAACCCGTGATCGCGCACGAGCTCGAACTCGTTGACCTGATGGCGGTTCATGCCGGTTTCCCAGTTCCAATCGCCCCGCTTGGCCCGTTGGTAGCTCTGGTCGTCGAATTGGAGGGCCCAGGGGCATTCGGGGAAGGGGGCCGGCGCGTCGGTTTCCGCGGTGTACCACTGGACGGACGTGCCCATGGTCATCGCGTCGGCCTTCTCCGGGGCGAGCGATTCGCCGGTCTCCTCCCGGCTTTCGCGGCCCATCCGGTAGTCGGCGCCGGCCAGGAAGCCCAGGTTGCCGTCGCCGGTGCAGTCGGCGAAGAGCGGGGCGGCGAACCGGTATTCCTTGTTGCTGCGGATGTCCTTGGCGATCACCGCGACGATGCGGTCGCCGTCCATCTCCACCCGAAACGCGTGCATGTTGAGAAACAGGTGGAGATTCCCTTCGCCGCCGACGACCTTGAGCTTTTTCTCGTCCTCATAGTATGCGGCGGGCCTGGCGTTCCCCTGACGTCGGGGCCCGATTTCCCTGACCAGGTTTCCGAGTGCCGGATAGGGCTCCATGTTGATCTTGCCGTTGAGGTGGACGCGGACCTCGGAGCTGTTGTTGCCGCCGAGCACGGGCCGGTTTTGCAGCAGGGCCACCTTGCACCCCAGCCGTGCCGCCGAGACGGCCGTACACGTGCCCGCCACGCCGCCGCCGACCACGACCAGGTCGAACGGGCCGGCGTCTTCCGGCGCTTCGGGCAAGCCGAGCAGCTTGCGGCGGAAGGCGGCCATCGGCTCCCCTTCGTTGGGCGGGGTGAACGCCCGATCGGTGGTGAACAGAATCGCGTCGCAGCGCCCGTCAAAGCCCGTGAGATCATTGAGGGCGAGCTTCGCCTGCTTGCCCTTAATCTCGACGGTCCCGCCGTCTTGCCAGTGCCACTCGGCCCCTTCCGTGCCGAACAGCGCTTCGAGCGGCTCGCCGTCGATGAACAACTGGAACTTGCCCGGGGCGCCCGGGGCGTTCCAAGGGGCGACCCAATCGCGCGTGCGGACCAGCACGCGGTAGGTGCCGGGCGCGGGGAAGTCGACGGTGGTCGTCGCGTCCTCGACCGGCTCGCCCATGCCGTGGGCCAGTAGGATCGGCGAGCCCATCTGGTCCATGAACTGCTGATCGACGACCCAGCCGCCGTGCTCCGCGAAGCCCTCGGCCTCGACCAGGACCATCTCGCCCGCGACGGACGACGCCCCCGCCACGACGAGAACGACCGCAAACACTGCCGGCAGAACGCCTATCCTCGTCTTCATCTTGACCAGCCTCCGAAGTATGGTTGGGTGATCGTCGAACGCCGCGAACGGCTGCGAGAGCCCATTGTACGACGCGGCGCTCGCACGGTACAGTTTTCTCGCCCGGAAAAGCTCTCGTCCCGGGCCTCGCCATGATATACTACGAACGCCTGACAGAACCGGTTGTGGTGCAGGCGTCCCGCCTGCACAGTGCGGCCGAGACGGCGACACCACAAGGCGTATCTGTCCATTTTGAAAACTGGGCTTTGTGGAGATTTCGGAATCGTTTAAGTT
>CAZDHR010000688.1:0-2307 GCA_964505295.1 uncultured Planctomycetaceae bacterium | reverse complement strand
CAACCCTCATCCTTCAACCCTCATCCCTCATCCCTCAACCCTCATCCCTCATCCCTCATCCCTCAACCCTCATCCCTACAACGAGTATCCGAAGAACGAGACGTCGAGCGACCCGAGAATGGCGTAGGCGATGAACACGCAGTAGAGGCCGCAGAGGATCAGGGCCTTGGTCCGGGTCACGCGTCGCTTGTGCCAGATGATGAAGAGCGTGATCAGCGTCAGCACCCACAGCAGCATGCGCAGCCCGACCAGCCCGGCCATCGGCTTGCCGTCCTGCAACAGGCTGATCGGCTGCCAGCCGTTGAGGAAGCACGCCAACAGCAGGGGGAGCGAAAGGCAGATGCAGATGTCGAAGATGTTCGACCCGAACGCGTTGGAGATGGCGCCCGAGTCGTCGCCCCGCCGGGCCGCCCCGATCGAGAGGAACATGTCGGGCAGCGAGGACGCGGCGGCGGCGAGAATGACCGCCACGAAGAACGGTGCCACGTTCAGCTCCCCCGCGGTCGCGTAGACGGCCTCGACCAGGAAATAGCACGCCACCGCGGCAACGCCCGTGGCCGCGGCAATGAGCCCCCACGCGGAGCCCCGATTGAGCGGAACGCGGCAACAATGGAAGAAGACGCCGGCGCTGTTGACCGCTCCTTCCTCGTCCTTCGACTCCTCGCCGCCATGGCCCTGACGGAGTGCTTGCTTGATCCGGGCGACCGTGCCCCGGTCGACTCGGGTTCCCCGGTCGGCCAGCACTCGTTTCGCGTCCCGCGACGGCGTGTCGAGCCCCATCTCATCGAGAACCTCCTTGACCGTGTCGAAATGGCGTCGATAAGCGCGGGCGTCGCGCTGGAGCTTCGCGACGTACAGGGCGTACAGGCCCACGAAGGCGGCGCCCATCCACCAGTGCATCATGTCCTGGAACAGGAAATAGAGGAGCAGGGCCTCGCAGACGAGGAAGAAAAGGCCGTCGCGCCAGACGACGTCGCGTTCCACGTCGATCGCCGGCCTGCTCGGCCGGCGAAGCGAGATCACCAGCGCGCAGACACCGGGGATCAGGATCATGTTGTAAATCGCGCTGCCGGCACAGGTCGCGATGGTCGACCCGTATCCTTCGCCGACGGTCTCCGCCATCGTCCTCTGGTCCGTGCTCGACGCGGCCATCACGATCACGAAGAAGATCCCGCTGAACAGCTCGGGGAGCGAGCTGGCGATGGCGTCGAGCGTGGCCCCGCGCACGGAGCCCGGAAGGCGATACGTTCGGCCCACCCACTGCGCGGCCTCGGCAAACGGATCGCACGCCTGCCAGAGCACGATCGAGATGACCACCGTCTCCGCGGCCAGGAACGCCAGCGTCCACCCCCGGTGCCAGAACATCACCATCAGCAGGACCGAGAGCAGCGCGATCAAGAGCATGCCGAGGTCAATACCGTCCGTCTTGGCGCGCTTCTCCTCAGCGGGGCATTCGCTCATGCTACATCCTTCACGGGTCTATCCTTCACGGGTGTTTCGAGTGGACGTGCCGCGGGCTACCGGTCCGGAATCTCGGCGATCCTGAGATTGCGGAACGAGAGGTCAGTGGTGGGGTCGTGCCCCTGAATGATGATCGTGCCCGCTTCCAATCGCAAGCCCTTGCGGGGGTTCTCGTCCGGCGCCCGGTTGTCGGTCCAGTCGCTCACCTGGACGCCTTGGACCCACGCGGCCATGTGTCTGTCGTCGACGTGGATCGTCATCGGGAACCACTCGAAGTCGTCGGCCACGACCTTGCGGGCGTTCTGGCGCCGGAAGAAGCCGCCGGTGCCGCAGTCCTTGGGCTTGGTGCGGTCGCCTTCGAGGAACCCGTTGTGAATCTGGGCCTCGTAGCCGTTCATCGGATCGCCGGGGATCGAGCGGAAGAAGATGCCCGAGTTCAGCCCCGCGCCGCCCACGAACACCTCGAGCTGGAGGGTGAAGTCGGCGTATTGGCCTTCGGTCTCCAACTGGCCGCGGCCGTCCTTCACGTTGAGCCACCCTTCCGGCGTGACCGTGAACTTGCTTGCCATCTCGGGATACGTCTTCCAGCCTGCCAGGTCCTTGCCGTTGAAGAGGCTCGCAAGCCCCAGCGGCTTCAGCTTGACGTTGCGAAACTCGACCTTGCCCGAGTTCAATTGCAGCCCGATGAACCCACGCCCCAGCGGCTTGGGGTCGGTGTAGTCGAGCACGACTTCGCCGTCGAGCTCGACCAGGAAGTGGGCGCCGTCGGCCGTGACCTCGAAGGTCTGCCAGTCGCTGCTGTCGTGTGGCGTGCGGCATCGCTGGCGCTCGACGAAGCTGCCGGTC
>CAZDHR010000687.1:0-2311 GCA_964505295.1 uncultured Planctomycetaceae bacterium | reverse complement strand
CGGCAGGGCGTGCGCGGGTTTCGCATCCGTCCCCGCGACCGGTCGCCCGACCGTTGGCTCGACGGCGAGGGCATGGCCGCCATGTGGAAGTGCGGGGCGGAAGAGGGCCTGGCCATGTGCCCGCTGATCAACCCGGAATACCTGCCGGCGGTCGATTCGTTGTGCGCCAGATTGCCCGACACGCCGGTCGTCGTCGACCACTTCGCCCGGATCGGCGTCGACGGCCGTATGCGCAAGGCCGACCTCGACAAGCTCTGCCGGCTGGCGCGGCACAAGAACGCGCACGTCAAGGTGTCGGCCTTCTACGCCCTGGGCAAGAAGCAGGCCCCCTACCTCGACCTCGGCCCGATGATCCGCCGCGTCCTGGACGCCTTCGGCCCCGAGCGTCTGATGTGGGCGAGCGACGGCCCGTTCCAGGTCCTCCGCGGCCACACCTACCGAGACTCCATCGAGCTGATCCGCTCGCGCCTCGACTTCCTGAGCGAGACCGACCGTGAGTGGCTGTTGCGCAAGACGGCCGAGCGGGTGTTCTTCACCTGACGCGGTCCGCAGTCGGCATCGGCGGGATCAGGAGACCCGCGCCGAGCGCGGTCTGCACGGGCGAGACGCCCGTGGCACCCCGCCGATGACTTGTCACCGCCTTCTGAGCGGCCGGAAAACGCAGCGAGTCGACTTTCAGGTGAACTCCGGCATCGCTCTCCGGCTGCGCAAGACGCCCAAGAAAGCGGCGACGAGTCGCCGCACTCCAAGAAGACCTCGGTTGTTTGAGGGCTAATCGCCGTAGGTGATCTTGGCCGCCTGGGGGCTTACCAGCCGCTCGAAGTCGGCGTAGGACAATCGGACCAGCTCGGTGTGGGAGCCGGCGTTGAAGGCGATCTCTTCGTCTTCGGCCAGGCGCTCCGACACGTAGACCTCCATGTCGTAGAGATTCCCGAACGGCGGCATCGCGCCCAGCTCGCAGCCGGGGAACATGCTCTCGAACTCCGACTCGCCGGCCAGCTCGACGCGCTCGGCCCCGGCGACTTCTCCGAGCCGGTCGAGGTCGACCTTGAACGAGGCGGGCACGACGGCCATCGCCATCTTGCCGTCGATCCGCACCATCACCGTCTTCGCCAACTCCTTGCCCGAAACGTGGGCCGACGCCGCAATTTCCTGCGCCGTGAACGCGGGCGAGTGCTGGATCACCACGTACTTGACCTCCTCGGCGTCGAGAAACTCCTTCAGTCGTTTGGCAGGCATGACAGACTCCTTGTGCATTGGGGCTCGTGGACCAATTCACACTCAACGGAATTCTGCACTCCCGGGGGAGCGCGCAGTATGGGAGAGGGCGTAGGGTGGGTCGAGGCACGAGCCCCACGTCTCCGAGTGAAGACGAGAATGACCTCCGCCATAAACGGCGCCTCCTCCGTCGAAGGCGACGACACCGCCCGTGGGTCTCGTACCTCGACCCACCCTACGAAACCACGAACCTCCACACCTCACGCGATTCGATCTAACCGTCGGCGGCCCCGACCGCCAGCACGGTGTTCTTGGCCGGGAGACTGATCGGATTGGAGTAGTGATGAATCTTGCAGAGTTCTTTCTCGTTCTCGACGACCGGCGTCGGCTGCTCGATGACGAAGTCGGCGAAGTGCGGGGCGTTGAAGGCGACGAACGCCAGGCGGAGGCACTCGATCCACGGATCGAATCGCCGCGACAGGTCCGGAAAGGCGACCGGGCCCGTGTCGACCTGATACATCTTGAGGTCCAGGCTGACGTTCATCGTCTTGACCGGGCACTCGATGATCGCGCGGAGGCCCGTCTCGGGGTTGGCGATCTCCGTTTGCGTGACGAGGGGCACGGCCGCGGCGGTGGCGTCGCGGATCGCCTCCCACATGTCGAGGACCCGCACGTCGCGGCCCTCGCGGAGCTTGAGGATCGGCTTGCCCCAAACGTCCTCCGACTTGGTGACCTCACGGTACCGCTCGCTCAGTCGGGCCGGCCGGCGGAAGATGAGCAGGTCTTCGGCTTCCTTGCCCCCAAAGATGGGGAGAAAATCGTAGTTGTCCTCCTGGAACAGGCCCTCCTCGGCGAACGTTCTCTCGCTTTTGCACGACGCACACTGATAGAAGTCGACCCGATCGCCGGCCGAGTCGTCGACAAGCGTGGTGCGGCTTTCGATCCAGAACCGGACCGAGTTGGCGGGCGACGGGTTCGAGAGGAACGAGAGCCCGTAGTCGAGCGGGCGAGGGCCCGTGCCCTCGGCGTCTTGGCGGCGTTCGGCACGGCACGTCTCGGGCGTCGCGGCGGCGGCGCAAGCGGAGGCGAGGCC
>CAZDHR010000686.1:0-2332 GCA_964505295.1 uncultured Planctomycetaceae bacterium | reverse complement strand
CAACGAGTTCCTGATGCAAGTCCTTGCCACGCAACGAACTTAATGTGCGCTGGCCTTGAACCTCTGGCCCGATTGTGTCCTCATTGCCCCTGCCGTGGCGGGCCTGTAAAATGTGGGTTTTGGAGCATCAGGCCCCCTCGTTTGGTGGGAATCATGAGGAAATCGCGGAACCTGGTGGTGGCCCAAAGTGGCGGGCCGACGCCCGTGATCAACAGCAGCTTGCGGGGCGTGATCGAGGCCGCGCGGGACTTCGACGGGGTCGGCGTCGTCTACGGGGCACGACATGGGATCGAGGGCGTGTTGAAGGAGGAATTGCTCGACCTCTCGGCCCAGTCGCCCGAAGAGGTGGCCCTGCTGCGCTACACGCCGGTGGCCGGGGCGATCGGCACGTGCCGGTACAAGCTGAAGGAGCACCAGCAGGAGGACTTCGAGCGGGTGATCGAGGTGTTCCGAGCCCACCAGGTCGGCTACTTCCTGTACAACGGCGGCAACGACTCGATGGACACGGCCCACAAGATGGCCCAGCTTGCCCAAAAGCGGGGGCTCGACCTGGTGGCCGTGGGGATTCCGAAGACGATCGACAACGACGTGGGCGACAGCGAGTTCAAGCTGATCGACCACACGCCGGGCTACGGCTCGGCGGCCAAGTATTGGCTGCACATGGTGCAATACGCCAACGAGGAGAACAAGGGCTCGTGTCCGGACGATCCCGTGCTGGTGATGCAGGCGATGGGCCGCCGGATCGGGTTCATCCCGGCGTCGGCCCGGCTGGCCGATCCCGACCGCGAAATGCCGCTCCTGGTCTACTTGGCCGAAAGCCCCTGCTCGCTGGAGCAGTTGGCCGACCAGGTGAACGACGAGTTGCGCGCAAGCGGTCGCTGCGTGGTGGTGATCAGCGAGGGGTTCGACGTGGGGGATTTGGGCAAGGTGGCCGACGCGTTTGGGCATCAGAAGTTCGGCTCCAGCAAGATGACGGTCGCCCAGATTGTGGTCAACTATCTCAACGAGAAGGGGCTGGCCGCCAAGGGCGCGGCTCGGGGGAACGTCAGCGGCACGGCGCAGCGGCATTCGATGGCCTACGCGTCGCCGGTGGACTTGGACGAGGCTTACCGCGTGGGTCAGAAGGCCGTGGAGCTGGCCGCCGCGGGCGAGGGGGGATACATGTCGACGATCCTCCGCAACCCGGGGCCGGTTTACAGCGTGCGCTACGACAAGGTGCCGCTCGAGGTGGTGGCCAACAGCGAACGGACGTTCCCCGCCGATTGGATCAGCGAGAGCGGAAGCGACGTGACCGACGATTTCGTCCGTTACGCCCGGCCGCTGGTTGGCGACGATATGATCTCCCTGCCGATGATCGACGGCCGGCAGCGGATGACGCGGTTCGAGCCGCTGTTTGCCGAGAAGAAGTTGCCCGAGTACGTGCCTCAGGCGGACCGGAAGTAGCGCCCTCTAAGGCGGCGGGGAAGCGGCGAGCGAGGATTGAGGATTGGAAATTGAGAATTGGCAATTGGCAATCGGAAATTGAGAATTGCAGAACGAGGCGTCTAGCCGGGGCGTGATGGAGGGAACATGCTCGAGTTCACACCGCAACACGATTATTTGGTCGGGATCGACTCGGACGGATGCGCGTTCGACACGATGGAGCTGAAGCACAAGGAGTGCTTCATCCCAAACACGATCAACTACTGGGAGCTTCAGGGCGTGAGCAAGTACGCCCGGCAGGCCGCGGAGTTCGTGAACCTCTACTCCAAGAGCCGCGGGATCAATCGTTTTCCCGCTTTGGTCGAAACGTTGGAGTGGCTCCAGAAGCGTCCGGAGGTGAAGGCGCGGGGCGTGAAGATCGAGATTCCCCAGAGCCTGCGGGATTGGATTGCGCGGGAGAAGAAGCTGGGGAACCCGGCGCTGGAGCAGGAGGTGGCCGCGGCGGGCGATGCCGACCTAAAGCGGACGCTCGAGTGGTCGACGGCGGTGAACGACACCGTGGCGAAGATCGTCCGCGGCGTGCCGCCGTTCCCCTTCGTGCGCGAGAGTATCCAGAAGCTCACCGAGAAGGCCGACGTGATGGTCGTCTCGGCCACGCCCCAGGCGGCGTTGGAGCGGGAGTGGGCCGAGCACGACCTGAGTCAGTACGTGATCGCCATCTGCGGCCAGGAGCTGGGGACGAAGCGGGAGTTCCTTACGATGGCGGCGAAGTACCCCGCCGGCCACACGCTGATGATCGGCGACGCCCCCGGCGACTACCAGGCGGCCCAGCCCAACGAGGCCCTGTTCTTCCCCATCAATCCCGGCGAGGAGGAGGCGAGCTGGAAACGCATTTACGAGGAGGGGGTCG
>CAZDHR010000685.1:0-2335 GCA_964505295.1 uncultured Planctomycetaceae bacterium | reverse complement strand
AGTGAGAAACGCACTAGGCCGCCATCGCTTCCCCCAGAGCCCCGTCTCGTTAAGGAGGATTACGGCCAAACGGTAGAGGGAGAAAGCCAACCGCCATTGGAGATCGGCGCCTTCCGGAAAGGTCGCCGCCACGCAAATCGCCGGGTGACTAGAACGAGAGCACATCGAACGGGCTGGGGCTCACATCGCTTCTCACCGCTATCCGGAGCATCATAGCACTGGGGCTTGGGAAAGTAAATGGGGGTGATTGGATGTTCCCCGAAGTGGCCCCGGCTTCGTACCCCCTGCCGAGCGAGAACCGGCGTGAGGGGCGTCGCCCCTGTCCTGCGCACCCCCCCAGGGCGGGGGAAGGCTCGGATTCTGGGTATCTGGGTCCTCAGGCACGGTCGTAACCGCGCACGTCACTCCTCTCGGCTCCTTTCTTCAATCTCCAGGCCGTGTTAGAATACGTGCTGTGCACGGAGTGACAATGCTGGCCCTCTCAGCTTCCTTCGAGGTTCTTCCTCTCAAGTTCGCTTGACCGCGAACGGCCGCGGAGGCTTCTTCGATCGCGGTTGACTGGACTGCCCTTTGGCGGCGCGTGCGTCCTGGCGGCAAATCGCCTGCCTGGTTTGATCTTGGGACGGAGCGCGCACATATACCCCTCCAAAAGAAGGGGTAACGCCGGGGGTTTCTCGAATGGCGCCGGTCGATGTGGATTGCCGTGAGGTGTCCGTCGCCGGGATTGGCATGTGCTTGGTTGAGCTTCAAGGAGTGGCCCGGGTTCAGGAAGAGGATTCATGGCAAAAGATCAGAACGCTTTCGCGAAACGGCGCAGGGAAATGCAAAAACGGCGAAAGGCCGAGGAGAAGAGGGCCCGCCGTCGCAAAAAGAAAGAGGAGGCCCAGAAGGCCGCTGAGGGGAACGACGTCGATCAGCCGGCTACCGCCGACGTCGATCAGCCGGCTACCGAACCCTAGGGGTCGTTTGCCAGGATCGCCGTGCTCCGGCCGGGACGCCGAACCGCAGTCAGCGCTCAAGGTGGTGTCGGCCGGGTCGTGGTGCGACCACCGGCCGTAGCTTGCAACCGTAGTTGGAGAACTCCACGATGAATGCTCAGCAGATTCCCCCACCCGCGAACGGCCCAACCCATCGCCAACTGTCCGTACGACGCCGCGCAAGCGGACTCTATCTCCGCCGCGCCGTCCGGTTGGCTGCTCATGTGTTCTTCCGTTTCACCCATCGCGCGAATCGCGCCGAGGCGCTCTGGTCGCACCGGGAGGGCGTGTGGATGGGGAGAAAGACCTTCCTGCACTGGGCCTTGCGTGACGCCGGCATCGCCATCCCTTGGATCGTGGCGGAGGTGGCCGACGCCCCCGAGACGGCAGACGGTCTTCACGAAGCGGTTCGTGCGGAACTGATCGCTTATTGGGCGGAGCAGTTGGCTGCTTTGCCGCTCAAGAGCACGCCTTGCTGGCCGCCGTTGCCGTAGGCTCTCGATCCGCCGATCCGCGCTCCGGACACCCGGATATCCGGACTGAGAAGCCCCGGAGCGGATCCCCCGAAACGGACGAAGACGTCCCCCATCCATTGGGCGCGGAGGTCACGCGATCCCCGCGACCATCCTGAGTCGGCGGCTTTGACGAATCCCGCCTATGAGGTAGAGTTTCCTGGGAGGCCCTGCCTTCCCACGATGCTCTTTTCGCGTTGCTTCTCGTGTCCGATGTCCTTTTCCGATATGCGCCTTTGCGTCATGCGACCTTTGCTCGAAATACTGCGAAACGAAGAGGCGGCGACGTCGGTCGAGTACGCGGTGGTGCTGGCCATGATCCTGATGGCCGTTTTCGGGGCGATCGGGTCTTTCGGCGCCCAGACCGGTGGGCTGTGGGGCGGGATTGAAAGCGACCTGGACGACGTCGGTTTCATCCAGTGACCGGCCTGCCGCATCGGAGCCGATAGCCCCGTTCCGTTTCCGGCCCGTTCGGTCCGTGCCGCCGAAGTCCGACCGCTTGCCCGAGCGGCAGGACGATGCTTGCTTCGCCGTGGCGTCCGGCCTGCGCTGAGCGATGTCGCGTGATCAAGGCCACGTCGACTCGTACGGCCCGCTTCCGGTCGGTTGCTCGACCTCGGGTCCACCGCCCCATCCATCTTCCGTCGCCATCCTCGACCGTCCCCGACCGATGGCCTCCAGACACTTGCCAGTCACCCTCCAGCGACCGTGGTCCGTTTCGTTTGCGTATGCTTGGTGGCCACGATTGTTCGCGACCTTCCGATTGTAGTGGCCGTGACACGGACGACAGGCTGTTGGGCATGCCGTCGGTGCGATTTGGCGAAGGTTTCTACCGCTGGCGGGCTT
>CAZDHR010000684.1:0-2337 GCA_964505295.1 uncultured Planctomycetaceae bacterium | reverse complement strand
CCAGCACCGGCCGCGGCAGCGACGTGATGGTGCCCATGGCCATCCCGTCGTTCGGCGGGATGCTCATCGAGCTGATGACGCTGTTTTTCGTCCCCGTCACCTACTGCTTGATCCAGGAGCTGAAAGCCAAGGCGGGCCTCGACGCGGGGCCGTCGTAGGGTGCGTGCTTGCACGCACGCAAAAGGAGATGCGGAGGACCGACAACGTACACCCCGATTCCATAGCCGCCGCGAACGCGTGGGTGCAAGCACCCACCCTACCACGACCATCGAAAGCGAACGTCGGCCTCGGAGTGGGGGCGACCCGAAACTGACCACGTCCGTTTGTTTCCCGTTAGCTCCAACCGAAGGAGATGCTGCCATGTTGCGAATCGATTCCTTCTTGGCCGCGATTGCCGCCGTGTGTGTGGCGGTCGGCCTGTCGGGCTGCGCAGAGACCGGCGATTCCCCGCCGCAATCCGCGTCGACCGCGTCTCATGACCACGACCATGGTGCTCATGACCACGCCGACCACGACGGGGATCACGACCACGACGCGGACCACCCGCACGCCGGGGAGGACCAGGCGGCCGAAGCCGGCGAGTATGCCGAAGTCCTGGCCAAGCTCTCCGAGGCCGATCGGGCGATCGCCGACGCGCAGAAGGTCTGCCCGGTCAGCGGCGAGCCCCTCGGCTCGATGGGCGTCCCAGTCAAGGTGACGGTCAAGGACCGCGACGTCCTGCTCTGCTGCGAAGGGTGCAGAAGCGCGATCCTCGACGACCCGGACAAGTACCTGGCGAAGCTGGAAGGCAAGTGAGGCCGCGCAGGCCTTTGCTTGCTTGCTCGCTTCCACGCATCGACGGCCGCTCGTACCCACGCGGAAGCGTGGGTGCGATGCGCGATGCGTCGCGGCGCACGATGTCGTCGAAGACGAACGGCCCCGCGGCCGAGCGAGTTGTCTCGGATATTCCCGTCCGCGTTTGGCTGGCTATACTATCAAGCGGGGGCTCACGTGGCTGAGTCATTCGTTGGAACACGCGAATCGCTCGCTCGAATACGCCAAGCGCACCGATGAAAAACCACACGGACCGTCGCCAGTTCCTCCACACGAGTGGCCTGGCCGGGGCGGGGCTGCTGGCCCTTGGCCTCGACGCCGCAACGAGCCGGACGTCGTCGCCGAGCGGGAAGAGGGTCTTCCGCGCGGGGGCCCATGCGATCGACGTCTCGCCGCCCAAGCTCCCGGTGATCGTCAACGGCTACACGTTCGAGCGCGTCGTCGACGTGGTCCACGACCCGCTCCACGCCCGCTGCCTCGTGCTCGACGACGGCACCACGCGGATCGCCATCGCCGTGGTCGATATCTGCGTGATGCCCCGCGAGCTGATCGATCGGGCCAAGGAGCTGGCGTGCGAGGCGACGGGCATCCCCGCCGATCGGATGCTCATTTCCGCGACCCACACGCACTCGGCCCCCTCCGTCATGCCCGCGCTCGGCAGCCGCGCCGATCCCGACTACGCCGCCTTCCTGCCCGGCCAAATCGCCAAGGGGATCGAGCGGGCGGCGGCCAACCTGGCGCCCGCGCAGATCGGTTGGACCGTCGTCCGGGACGAGGAGCACACGCACTCGCGGCGATGGATCATGCGGCCCGACCGCATTGGAACCGACCCATTCGGCGAGCCGCGCGATCGGGCCAGGATGTGCCCCGCCTATCAGGACGCGGGCGCGGTGGGGCCGGCCGGCCCGGTCGACGCGGACCTCTCGCTCCTGTCGATCCGCTCGCCCGACCAACGTCCGATCGCGCTCGTGGCCAACTACTCGATGCACTACTTCCCTCCGCCCGAGCAGCACCACCTCGGCGGCTATAGCACCTGGGAAGCGCGCACGGCCGGGCTGGAAGAGCAGGCCGAGCCGGACGGCCCGGAGCACCTATTCGTCGGCGGGCGCAACGACGATTTCGCCAACTTCGCCGGCAAGATCGGCGAGGTGGCCCTCTACGACCGGGTGCTCACCCCCGACGAGGTCGCCCGGCACTATGTCAGCTAGACAATCGCTCCGCCGGTTTTATCCGCACATTCCGTGCAATCGGGCACCACTTGACCTTCCCCATACGAGTTCTGTAGGGGTTATGCGGCCCGAAGCCTTCAACTTGCAGTCCCACCAGGGCACAGGACGACGCCCTCATAGGATGCACGAACGGTCGCTGCTGTTCAGAGTGCCTATTCTTAGCCATCCTGGAAGTTTGGCGCATAATATGGCTCCACCCCGTTGCCCCCACTCGGCAGTTCGATCCGGAGGCTTCCGAACATGAAGTTCGCCTTTTTAGTCCATCCCCTCACCGAAGAGACTCGGCAGCTTACGA
>CAZDHR010000683.1:0-2351 GCA_964505295.1 uncultured Planctomycetaceae bacterium | reverse complement strand
ATGGGGCTCCACGCCCTGCACGTGATCCTCGACGCGCAAGGGCCCGTGGGGCACCGCCGTGAAGAGGGGGCCGGCGACGAGGAGGAGTTCGAGGAACAGGCCGAGGAAGAGAGACTCTCCCTGTTCGGCCGCTCCTTGGTCGTCCATCCTCCCCACGGCGTCCCCCGGCCCGCGGCCAGGACAGCCGCCTCGATCCGGTCGGAGCGGGCGACGACCCGAACCGCCGCGGCAAGCCCGTCGCGATCGACCGGCTCGCAATCGGCGAGCGGGGACAGCAGCGAATCGCCGCGTCGCAAGCTGTCCAAGGCCGAGCGCAAGGCGCTGCGCAAACGCCTGGCGAAGATGCAGGCGGAACGCGAGCGGCGGCGTGCGGGTTGACGGCGACCGGCCGTGTCGCGGACTTCGAATGAGCGTACGCGCGTGCGAGACGTCTGCGCCTCCGGCTACCTGCGGTGACCGAGGCGCACCAAGCCCGAGCCGACGCCCCTGGATGCGGACCCGGGAACTCTGTATTCTGGCGGTTTGGCCCTCGGCCACCGGCCCCGCAACTGATCCTTCCGCATACATCATTCAGAATTTCCCACCATGGTTCGCACGCGATTTGCCCCCAGTCCGACCGGGTATTTGCACATCGGCGGGGTCCGCACGGCTCTGTTCTGCTGGCTCTTCGCCCGGCGCCACGGCGGCCGGTTCATCCTGCGGATCGACGATACCGACCAGCAGCGCAACGTCGAGGAAGCCCTCGAGCCGATCCTCCGCGGCCTCCGCTGGCTGGGCATCGACTGGGACGAGGGCCCCGAAGTGGGCGGGCCGCATGGGCCCTACTACCAGTCGCAGCGGCGCGATAAGTACCAGGCCGCGGTCGAAGCGTTGCTCGCCCGCGGCTTCGCGTATCGCGACTACGCCACGCCCGAGGAGATCCAGGCCGAGCGCAAGGCGGCCGAGGGCGAAAAGCGACCCTTCCGCTACAGCCGCCGCTGGATGGCCGAAACCGCGGACGATCGAGCGAGGTTCGAGGCCGAGGGCCGAACGTCCGTCGTCCGCCTGAAGATGCCCGACGAAGGCAAGCTGGCGATCGACGACCTCGTGCGCGGCCGGGTCGAGTTCGACTGGGCCGGGGAGCAGGACCACATCGTCCAACGGGCCGACGGGTCGTGCCTCTACCACCTGGCGAGCGTGGTGGACGATCACGACATGCAAATCACCCACGTGATCCGCGCCGAAGAGCACCTTTCGAACACGCCTCGGCAGATGTTCATCGCCCGGTCGCTCGGCTACGAGCTGCCCCGGTACGCCCATTTGCCCTACGTGGCCGAGCCGGGGAGCAAGACGAAGCTGAGCAAGCGGAAGCTCAAGAAGTACCTCAAGAATCGCGACTTCGCCCAGCTCCTCGAGCACGGCCGGAGCATCGCCGAGCGGATGGGCCTCGAGCCCGACCCCGAGACGTTCAACCCCGTCATCGTCGACTTTTACCAGCAGGTCGGCTACCTGCCCGAGGCGATCGTGAACTACCTGGCCCTTTTGGGCTGGTCGCTCGACGACAAGACGGGGCACTTCACGCGCGATGCGTTGGTCGAGGTCTTCTCCCTGGATCGGGTCAACAAGGGCCCGGCCAGCTTCGACGCGCAGAAGCTGCGGGCGGTTCAAGAGCGTCACATGCTCGAGGTGCCAATCGACCAAAAGGTGGCGCTCTCGCTGCCGTACCTCGAAAAGGCCGGGCTGGTCGACTCGCCGCCTTCGGCCGAGATCGAGTCGAAGGTCACGCAGATCCTTCAGGCGGCGGGCGATCGCATCAAGGTGGCCGGCGACGTCCTCGACTACGCCGATTTCTTTTTGCCCGACGACCGATTGCCCTACGACGAAAAGGCCTTGGAAAAACGCCTCCGCAAGCCGCCCGAGGCCGTGACACTGCTCGCCGAGTTCAAGGCCCGACTGGCGGCCGCCGAGCCGTTCGATGCGGAGAACCTGGAGAAGCTGATGCTCGCATTCGTCGAGCAGCAGGGTATCAAGGTGGGGCAGATCATCCACGCGGTGCGCGTCGCCGTCACGGGCAAGTCGATCGGCTTCGGGATGTTCGAAACGCTGGCCATCCTCGGCCGAGAGCGATGCGCGGCGCGGATCGAACGCGCGTTGGATCGCGTGTGAGCAACGAACAGGGCGCCTTGCGCCAGCGCCCTCTGTGAGCGTCCTTTGTAGCAGATTTGCGCCCTGCGTGCGGTCACGACGTGAGACGAACGATCGCCACGCACTTGAAGAGAGTCGAACAAGCGCCGCATGCTCCCACGCGAGTCAACTCGACCCAATAGGAATTTGTTACAGCGGGAAGTCTAGGCGACTTTGGAGAGAGGTGT
>CAZDHR010000682.1:0-2374 GCA_964505295.1 uncultured Planctomycetaceae bacterium | reverse complement strand
GCGCCACCTTTTCTTGCGTTTCGGGGCTTTCGGCAGGGCCGGCTCCGCGGGGCCGGGCCCGCCCCAGGCGAACCCCATCGCCGGGACTTCGACCACGACCTGCTTCTGCCCGGCCGACTCGCCGGCCGCTCGAACGGGGCCCTCAACCACCGGCATCCGGCGGAGCTTGGATGCGTCGAGCAGCACACGTCGCGAGAAGCTCCAGGGATTGACGATCAGGTAGCCGTCTTCGGTGGCCGTCTCGGTGCGAGAGACGACCCCGGCGAATCGCGAGGTCGCCTCCTCAGCGAGATGACGTAAACGGTTCTCCCATTCCGCGTACGGGACCGATTCGGCCGTCGCGCTCTGCTCGGCGTCTTCAACCTCTCGCAAGAGATCTTCGCCGCAGGGACCGTGCGTTTCCCCACTGCCGGCAAGGTCGGCCATGGCGCGGAGCGACTCGAGGGCGTCGGCCGCCGCCCGGCGATGATGGTAGCGGACCCAGCGGGAGATGGGATCCGACTGCCTCCGGCCGACGTCTTGCCTCAGATACGGCGGCCGGTAGTCATCCGGCCCGGATCGGGTCCACTCGCTGATCGATTGGCTTCGTTCGAGGTACTCGGTGATCGTGCGGAACTCGCCGAGCACGGGGGAGTAGGCGGCCATCCGCTGCAGGTCGCGATACCACAAGCAGGTCTGGCCCGGCCAGTGGGCCAGCACGGCCGTCGCGTTGTGCTCCTGGTAACTCGTATTGCTCACCTTGGCCGCGAAGTTGAGGAAGTTGGTGGCCCGTGCGGCGTCGGCGGGCAACTGGGCCACGGCTTCCACTTCCGTCCCGTCGATCCCCACCCACCAGATCTTGCTCTTCCGGCTGGTGGGAAACTGGCCCTCGTCCAAGGTGAAGTGGATCGCGCCGGCGAAGCCGAGCTTGCGGAGGATTTGCGGCAGCACGGGCGACAACCCGAACCGTCGCCGGCCGAAAACCGATGGCCGCCGGGCGAGGTGCCGCTCGTAGGCGTCCATCCCCCGGCGGAATTGGCCGAGGATCCCCTCCGGCGTCAACAGCGGCAGGGCATCCTCGTCGAATTCCCCCCCGACGATCACGACGGTGTTCTTGCTCGAGGCTTCCTGGAGGGCGGCGAGCGTGGCCGGCTCCTGGCGTGCCAACTGCTCGAGCACCTGGCCCGAGATGAGAAGATTCGTGGGGACGTTCTTGGCCAGCTCATCCCGCAGAGGTTGGCCTAGCGTCGCGGGAGCAACCAGCGTAAGGTCAACCAGGTGCGGGTCTTCGTCGGTCGAGTAGGTGTAGGGAAGACCTCGCCGGGCATCGGTCAGTTGCGTGAATGCCTTGCCGAGGTGATCGTGGGCCTCTTGATCCTCGCCTTTCACGGCGGCCACGGCTGCCGCAATCGTTTCCCGTTCGAGAAGCTCCCGGTCGAACTGCCCCATGTAGTCGTAGTACTGTTCATCGTAGTACTGGGCGTCGGTGCCCATGTCGTAGCCCGCGTCCCGGATCAGCACCTCCATCTGGAGATGGCAATAGCCGAGGGCCAGGAAGTCTGCGGCCAGTTGCGGGTCGACGCTCCCGGGGCCCCCGTCGAGCCGTTCCAGAGCGGCCTCGACCATCTCGTCCCGCCGCTGGAGACCGCCAATCACACAAGCCCCCGAGCTGGTGGCCTGCGCGAGCCAGTCGGAGGCCAGGGTCTGCTGGCTCGACGGCGGGAGCAGGATTAGGCTGTCGCTGGGGTCCTTGGGCGGTTCATCCGCGGAACCCCATCGCGGCAACGACCCGGCGTCGGCCAGGAGCGCGGGGTGGTAGAGGGCCGACCAGGCGGACAGCAGTTCCTCGGCATGCTCCACTTCGCGGTCGAGCGAATAGCCCTCAAGACTTCGACAAGGGAGCACGACGACCAGTTTCTCAAACTTCATATCAGCAAATGACTTACAGCGATGATGTGTTGTCCCGGCAGGACCCGACCGGGAGAGGTCGAGCCCGAGCCGCCAACTGTAAACGATAGTCGTTGGCGAGAGGCAAGTCGAGCTGAAGCCTCACGCCAGGGGAGAGACCGTGGTCGACACCGAGAAACGCGCCGAGAGAAGCGAACTTCCCGGTCGCCTTGCGGCACGGTGACGGTTATCAATTTGTCACCTCCTCGCCCCCCCATATAGGCGGGTGAGATCGCACAACACTCCGCGTACCGAGGCCGCCAAGGAACGCCGCCCACACACACAACCCTTTTAGGGGACAGATTGTTGACACGGCCCCTGGGCGGGCGATAGACTGATGTTAGGAAGAGGCATATCGTGCGGTAGTGTATCTTAACACATCTCATACTCGGCCACTGTCCGGCTCGGGGTCTATGGAACAGAATAGGGGCGGTTCCCTTCAACGCCC
>CAZDHR010000681.1:0-2395 GCA_964505295.1 uncultured Planctomycetaceae bacterium | reverse complement strand
TCACGCATAACTGCTTTTACGGCTGGCGAGAAGGCGCCGCTCACCAGTTCTTCGGGCCCAACAACGTTCCCGACCTCTGGCACGTGAAGAAGATCAACCCCAACAAGATGGTCCACTTGACGGAAAAGCCGGTGGAGCTGGCCGTGCGGGCCATGCAGTACTCGTCGCGCCCGGGCGAGAACGTCTTGGACCTGTTCGGCGGGAGCGGCTCGACGCTGATCGCCGCCGAGCAGACCGGCCGGAAGGGCTACTTGATGGAACTCGACCGCCCCTATTGTGACGTGATCGCGGACCGCTTCCAGAGGTTTTCAGGCAAGCCCGCGATCCTGGAGCGAACCGGTACGTCGCCGCTGCCCATGAAGCCCCGCGAGCCGAACATGCGATGAAACGCCCACTACGACAACGGCTGAAGGGTGCATTCTTGTACTGTACGTGGTGCGGAGGGAACGGCTGCCTCTTCTGCGACGAGGAGCGTCGTCAGCACGGAGAGCGGAAATCGCAGCCGATCTTCACCGCCCGGACAAACGACCCGGAGGACATGGCAGCCCTTCGCCGTTTGCTCGGCAGGGAAGCCCTGGAGCGGGCCTTCGCGCCCGGAGGCGGCGGTGTCGCTGAGCTTGAATGCAACGCGGCGGTGGAGTCGCTACTGCAGACGCTGCGGAAGGCAAGGACACCATTGGAATCGCCTGCCAAAACCGGTGCGGTTTGTGGACGCCGACGAACCGGCCGAAGAGGACCCCGGCCCAGGCCGGGGTTGAGGGAAGAAAACGGCTATGCCCGTATCAGGCATACTGGATCGGTTCGCCGTTTGCCATGGCCTTGCCGACCAGCATCGTCAGGCGGGCCAGGTAGTCGATCATCCCCTGCTCGTCCCGGCCGGCGTCGAACAGCTCGACGCAACCATTCTCGGTAGCGATCCTGGTGTGTCGCGGGCTTCGGGTGAACTCGGCGCCGTGGCCCTGGGCAATGGCCGCGAGGCATTTGGCGATCCGCGTCAAGAGGTCCGCCGGGTCGAGCTCGCCGACCCAATCGAGTTTCGCCATGTCGTAGCCCAGCGCGGTCATCAGGTGCTGGAAATTGGCATTGGCCAAGTTCACGTACTCGTTCCGTTCTCGGCAGGTGGTGGTCAAGGTGACGCTCATGGGGTTGCTCCTGTTTGGTGGGTTGTTGGCTGGTTTGGCCAGTCCCAGGAGAGCCATGTTTTCGGGAAGGCATCAAGCGGGATTGTTGCCCGTTCCAGAGGATTCGCCGGAATACTTTTGGGCCGACCGGTAGCACGCGGGCGTGGAGGGGACATGGGGCCGGAAGCGGAATCTGCCGGGTCGCCCTGTTTGGCCCGTGTGGCGTCCCTTGGGGGGCTTGGCCAAGGTGGTCGCCTGATCCGGCGGCTTTGCGCCTGTGGGCGACGTGGGCGATTGAGGGGCCTTCCTGGGCCGAAGAGAACCCCGGGCTTGAGCCGGGGTGGAAAGGGAAATCGGAGGGCGGGATGTCAGTCGGCGAGCGGCTCTTCAGCCAAGGCGTGGTACTCGATCATCGCATCCTCAAACAAGAACGTCGAAGCCGGGTAGTGCCGGCGCAGGCGCGTCACGAGGCATCCACGCTCTTTGAGGAATCCCAAGGCGACGTTCACTTGGGTCCAAGGGGCATCGACGGCCATGGCCAGCGGCTGGAGCGCAACGCCCGCCTGGCCGAACTGCTCGATGGCATGGGCCACCGTCTCGTAGGTCGGCCGCCCGCAGCGATGGGTGTATCCCCGACCGTCCGGACCGGTGACGGTCTGGACGAGGCGATCGTCGATCACCTCGAACCGCACGTGGCGTTGTCGGATACTTCTCCGCATGGTTCAGCCCTTTTTGCCGGGGTTGATGATGAACCGGCCCCGGTCGACCTTCTGGAACCGGGACTCTTTCCCCTTGGCGGCGATCTCTCTGATCATCGCGCTGTAGATCGTCGCATGCGGCGTCTTGCCGCCACTCTTCCAGTAGCCTTTCTCGAAGGCCACTTCGACGATCTGGCGAACGCCCATCGCCTCCTTGGCTTCGGCCAACACCCGGGCCGCGGCGTCCAGGCCGCTTGTGCGCTTGGCCTTCTGGTCGCCCTGTTTGCCCCGTGTCGCGCCCCTTTTCGCCTTGGCCTTCGTGCTCGCCTTGGGCGCCTTCTTCGCGTCCGTGGCCGCCGTGGGCGATTGAGGGGCCTTTTCGGCCTGCTTGCCCTTGGTGGCCACATTCGGTTCGCGGCATTTGGCGCAGTCCCCGTCTTCGTCGACTTCGGTAGATCCGCAGTTCGGGCAGGCCGGTTTCTTCGGCGCCGGCTTGGTGGCCGCGCGCACGTGCTTGCCGGCCACGGCCGTCCCGACGGCGTCGGCCGCATCGGCCACCTCCGCCGGCTTCGCCCC
>CAZDHR010000680.1:0-2398 GCA_964505295.1 uncultured Planctomycetaceae bacterium | reverse complement strand
TGGATGCTGTTGCTGGAGGAGAGGATCAGCCCGCCGCCGGAGGCCGCCTTGGCGATCACCGACTTGGTCTCTTCGACCACGTCCTCGACCGAGCCGAAGGTGAGGGTGTGGGCGCAGTCGACGTTGCCCTTCAGGGCGATGCGGTCGCCGTGGTCGTTGTTCATCTGGCCGATGTCCAGCCCGGCGATGGGGTCGATCGGGTCGAGGCAGTCGATGCCCGAGTCGAGGATCATGTCCAGCAGCGGGCCGATCCGGCCGTCGGTGTGCTTGATCATCGGCAGCCCCGCCTCGTGGAACCCGGCCACGACCCGCTTCAGGCCGGGATAGAGGAACTCGCGGAACGCCGCCGGCGACATGAAGGGGCGCTCGGCCGCCGCGTAGTCGTCGCCCGTGAAGATGAAGTCGGCGCCCCGCCGGGCACACTCCTTGGCCATCTCGATGTTCACCTCGACCGAAAGGTCCACCAGCCCGCGGACCAGTTCCGGCTCCTCGACGAAGGCCATCAGCAGGCCCTCGAACCCGGCCAGGTAGCGGGGGATCGAGAAGACGTCGTTGAGGTGGACGCCGACGGCCAGCTTGCCCTTGTACTGGCGGACGATCCGCTCGAGGCTATCGTAGCGTCCCGGGGCGTGCGGGTCGGGCGGCTCATAGCTGCGGAAGTCGTCGAGCGAGTGAATCGGACCCTCGACGGGGAAGCCGTGCTCCTCGCCGGTTTTCTCGGTCACGACGCCCCATTCGTTGCGCGTGCGGGTTGGGCTGATCTTCTCTTTCTTGAAGTCGGGCCCGGTGAGGATCGCGTCCAACTCCATGCGGACGGTGAATTCCTCCATCGAGCACCCCGGGCAGATCGCCTCGCGGACCTTGCGGTCGATGATCCATTCGAAGTGCGGAATGCGGTCCGGCTCGTCGTTGCGCAGCACCGTCATTACCCGCTCGACCGAACTCATGGCGCTCATCGGGCGTGTCGTCTCCCGTGTTTCTGCGCGCTGCCGCGGCGAGCTGCTACTTGAACTCGCCCCCGTCGTACCGGGCCCAAAACGCGGCCGCGGGCGTCCGCTCCGCTTCCTCGATCGTCGTACCGATCTTGGGCACACCTCGGGCCAGCTCGATCCCCTTCTTGATTCGGCTGGGCGTGAAGACCAGCCGGCCCAGCCGGAGCGTCTCCAGCACCGACAGGTCGGTCACCTTGGACCCGGCGATGTTCAGCCGCTCGATCGAGCTGCCGGCCAGGGCGCTGAGATCCTCCACTTCGGTGTCCTCCAGCGTCAGACTCACCAGCGGCAATCCCTTCAGCGGACTGATATCTCTCACAGGGGAGCGATTCAGCCAGAGTTGCTCAAGCGTGGGGATCTTGGCCAGAGGGCGCAAGTCGCTCACCTTGGTTTCGGGCAGGTACAGCATGACCAGCGGCGCCCCTTCCAGGGGACTGAGATCGGCCACCTCGGTCTTGTTGAGCCCGAGCGTCTTCAGGGGCATGCCCCGGAGCGGTTCGAGGTCTTTGACCCTGGTCTGTTCGAGCCCCAGCATTTCCAGCGGCATTCCCCGCAGCGGGCTGATGTCCCGGATCGCCGGGTCGTGAATCTCCAGCGCGACGATATCGCGGCCCGACTTCCGCATCGGCAACTCGCCCCAGAAGCCGGGATTCTTGGCGGCCAACGCCTCGCGGAGGTCATCCTCGTTGGTGATCTTCGGCGCCGGGTCGGCCGGCTCTTGGGGCGCCTGGGGCGCCTCGGACGACGGGGGCTGCTGCCCGCCCTCGTCGTCCGCCGCCTTCTCCTGTGCCCCGCCACTACAGCCGGCCAACAGGGCTGCAAGCAGAACGACGGTCGAAGGCATAGTCGGGCATTGCATCGAATCGCTCTCCTGCTGGAGTCGGAGCGGGGCAGGGCGGCCTATTTACTACAGCGCAAGGTTGCTGCTGGAATTCGTCGCAACGTTAGTGAGAACAAATACTTATACAGTCAAAGGACCGTCCGACAAGAGACCATTTGGCCGTCGGGCTTGCCCGCCGCGTGGCTGCGGCGCTTTTTCCACGAAATACGCGGCGGGCAAGCCCGCCGGCTATTGACCCTCAGAAAGCCAATGCAACGAGGCCGACCAACGGGAGGCCGGGTTTCCGCACGAAAACGCAGACGCTGTGTTGCATTTTCTTTCTGACCATCAATAAATGGCTATGGATTCCGTTGACGCGTTTTCCTGCCTGTAGGAGGCGATTGTATCGCCGACCGAACCCGCCGCTTGGCTCCGTCGGCGATACAATCGCCTCCTACAGGGCTGAATCCCGAGACACTCTCGTTTCGCAGACCGCTTCGAATGCGCGGGCCCGCCGCCTGCGTGCCACTCCATTGCCAACCCGTCTGGGGTGTGGTATCATGCGCCCCTATAACGCCGATATGGG
>CAZDHR010000679.1:0-2409 GCA_964505295.1 uncultured Planctomycetaceae bacterium | reverse complement strand
CCGGAAAACACGCCCCCGTGCTTCCGCATCATGTCGAGCATGTACGAGTTGTCGTACCCGTAGTAGCTCATCTGGATCAGCACGATCCGGCCCACGCCGCACGGGCGGGTATGGGCGAACAGCTCCTCGGGCGTGAAGCTGGGCACGACCATCCGGTCCTTCGCGTAGCCCGGGGCGAGGGGATAGCGGTCCAGGTCGGGCGTCCAGACGTGGACGTGGGCGTCGATTGCGCCCCGGGCGAGCCCCTCGGCGGCCGAGGCTTCCCGCGGTTGCAGGCCGCGCCCGGCCAACGACCAGGTCCCGGCCCCCAGCACGGCGGCCCGCAGGAATTCTCGTCGCAACTGGGTCGCGGGGGTCGTGGCTTGGGGTTCGCGCATGGCTTGGCTCCTTGATCCCGGGGTCCGGCTGGTCCAAGCCCACTCTACCTCCACGCCGCCCGTTTTCAAGTCCAGAAGCCCCCGTACCCCCGAGAGAGGGTTCCGGCAGCGACCCGTTTGGGATAGATTGCAGGCTGGTCTTTTCAGAACCCCTGCCAGGCCTTCGCCCGTGAAGCAAGTTGTCGCCATCGTCAAGCCCTACCTGGTTGAGAACGTGCTCGACGAGCTGAAGCACGCGCCGGTCGAGGCGTGCTGCGTGCAAGAGGTCAAGGGCTACGGACGGCAGAAGAGCTACCTGGACGAGTACCGGGGCAGCGAATACTCGTTGGCCTTCCTTCCCAAAGTGGAAATCACCCTCTGGGTCGAAGATCTCCGGGTCGAGGAGGTGGTCCGCACGCTGGTCGAGGTCGCCCGAACCGGGCGCATGGGCGACGGCAAAATTTTCGTGCTCCCGGCCGTGCTCGGCGGGCAGTAGACCCGTGGCGAGTAGCCGGGATTGTCCATACGCCGTTGGTCGTGACCGCATTCATGCGGTCGGAAGCGGCTTCGGGCCGTCTGGACCCGATGAATGGGAGATCTTCCGCAAGCAGATTCGATGAAAGAGTGGTTCTCCTGGTGGTATAAGAAGACCCGCGTAGGGTGCGTGAAACGCACCATATTCGCTGAACAACGAAACCGGCTCCGAGCCCCGATCGGCCGGAGCCCGCGACGGAGGTTTGCCTCGCCGGGAGATCATGGTGCGTTTCACGCACCCTACGCCACGCCGTGCTTCTCGCGCAGGCAGCCCGCGCAGAGGAGCTGGACGTCTTCCGGCCGAGCGGTGTCGCCCCGTTGCATCGGCCGGATGAAGTCGAAGTCGAGCCCTTCGCGGCCGCCGCACTCGGCGCACTTGCCGCGAGACCGGCGCCAGACGAGCAGCCGGACCTTCTCGGGGATATAGTCCGTCCCCGGCGCAACCGTGGAGCTCGCGGCCTCGCCCCCGGCTCGATCGTGGCTCGGTTGGTGCTGTTCCGTCATCTGCAAGAACACCAGCACGAGCCCTTCGTCGCTCTGGCCGGTTTCCGACGGCTTGAGCTCCCACACCCAACTGCCGAACAAGTAGCACGGCCGATCGTGCGGTCCCGATTGCCACCAGGGAAGCGGGACGTCTTCGTCGAGGGCCTTGTTGACCCGGGCCACATCGGCGTAGTCGCGAAAGGCATGCACCGTGTGCAGGGGCATTTCCAGATTGCAGTGGAGAATGGAAAACGGCTCCCGAACCGGGCGGTGCTGGGCAAAGAACCGGGAAGCGGGCAGGAAGGCCGGATCTTGCCTGACGTGCTTGATCGTGTAGTAGGGCCGGAAAGACTCGACGAAGGCGCCTACCGCTCGATCCAGCTCCTTCTTTCGCTCTCCCGTCTCCGGCGAGAAGGGCAACCGGGCACACGCCTCGCGCACTCGGTGCCACTCGCCAAGCAAGCGGTCGGCGAACTCGAGGTACTCGAAGAACGCCGCGTTCCGGGGCGCGTCGGGCGAGTACACGAAGTTCCCGTCGTCAAGCATCCGAGTTTTGGCCGGCATTTTCCCGCCTCCTCCCAACGACTCTTGGCGGCTGCTTTGCGTCTCTGGCGGATTGACGTCCCGGTTACCCCCGCCCCAACTGAACCATACCATTTGCCGTCATCAACCGGGCACTCCCTACTCACGTTCCGCACCCCCCGAGCCAAGTTTGCTCGGCGACCCAGGTTTCGCACGGCAAAACAGGGTGAAAATGAGCGCGTCGGGCGGGGGCTCCCCACTGCCGGGTGGACGGCACCAGCAGACCGGGATTCCTCGAAAGTGCAAAAACGCCGAGAAAACCAGGCTCCAACGAAACTCGCTTCGGGGGGTGCGGAACGTGAGTCCCTAGGCATTACCCGCGCCGGAAACGGGACATCGGCAACCGGCCGAACAGTAACTTCCGCATTGGCGGAGTAGTAGGCACACGCCGTGGGCCGTAACCGGCGGACGGCACACGGCGTGTGGGCTGCTAAAACCGGCCGTCATTGACGGG
>CAZDHR010000678.1:0-2423 GCA_964505295.1 uncultured Planctomycetaceae bacterium | reverse complement strand
AAACAGGGTGCGCGTGGCGGGGCCTACGTCGAGCTGTTGTTGATCGGGACCGATTGTCTCCGAGACCTGACCGTCGGCGAGCACGAAGTCGACCGGCATCACGAATCGAATCCCCTTCGCCCGGCCCTCGGCGATCATCGTCCTGGCCTGGGCGACCCGTTCTCGCGGGATGTAGTACGGCTTGTCGGCGTGGGCCGGGTCTTCGGCCACGCCCATCGAGAATTCCCGGCCGTCGACCTCCGCTGCCGCCTTCTTCAGAACCATGGCCAGCGATCCGCCGCTGATCACCCAGCGGATCCGGCCGCGGTCGATCATCGCTTCCAGATCGTCGAGCTTGTCGATCTTCAGACCGCTGAAGACGACCATCTGGGCTTGGAGACAAATGGCCAAGGGGCCGGTGAACTCGCCCGCCGCGTAATTGCCCAGCGCAACTCGATCCATCGCCGCCGGCACCACCACGCTGGAGCCGTCCAGGCTCCCGGCCGAGAACGCCTCGTGGACGTACACTCGGGCCACCTTCTCCGCAAACTCGTTGGCCAGCTTGGCCAACGGCTCGGCCAGCCTGGGGACGTCGTCGGCCTTGGCCTTCCAGAGAAGGCGCTCGGCGTCGTATTTCCGGGTGTTTTCCAGGACGATCACGCTGCCGGGCGCGGCCGACTTGATCATCTTCGAGACGTCGTCCGGGATCGTGCCCGACTCCGGATCGAGCCAATCCTTCACGAAGCCGACTTCGCAGCCCAGGATCTCGGCCAGCCGGCCGCGCACCTTCTCCAGCGAGCCTTCCGGCTTTCGGCCGATGTGTCCGAAGACCACCTGGATCCAGCCCTTATCGCGGCCGAAATCGAGCGTCTCCTTCATGGATCGCAGCCGAATATCCCCTTCGCCCACCTTGCAGCCCGGCTTGGCATCCACGTCACCTCGGACCAGGACGGGCGTGCCGCGGGGGACGTCGGCCAGCGACTCCAGCCGGGGAATCGCCTCCAGGTACTCCTCAAGCGAGAGCCTCGGTGCCTCGGGATCGGCCCCCAGCAAAATACTGAGCCACTTTTCCATCGATTGGGCGGTCACTGGCATCGCAGGTCTCCGTTGTGTTGAGCGTCCCTCCGGGACGCGTGGGTCGTTAGCCGACGACGGTCCCCCGGCGGCGCCGGTCGAGCCCGGTTTCTTCCCTCCCCCGCCTTAGGGGCCGGACAAAGCCCGACTCGCCTCCCGAGGCCCCCGGTCGAACCTTTCAATATACCGGCTCCTCGCGAGCGTGACCACCCACCCGGCGGGATTTCCCCGCCCCCATCGCGTATTGACCCCGCCGTCGCTGCCCCGACTCCCCGGCATTCTCGGCCCCGATTGACTCAGATCAAGGACGGTCGTTGCCGCCTGGGTGATACTTGGGAGTGAGACGAGCCGAAACCCGTCGAGGAGATTCGGTCAGAACGCGCGTGCCTCGCCGCACGCTCATCCTCAAGAGGAGATAACCAGCCATGGCGAAGCGGAAGATCGTTGAAATCGACGAAGAGAAGTGCAACGGTTGTGGGCAGTGCGTGCCGTCCTGCGCCGAAGGGGCCATCCAGATCATCGACGGCAAGGCCAAGCTGGTTTCCGACGTCTACTGCGACGGCCTCGGTGCCTGCCTGGGCACGTGTCCTGAGGACGCAATCAGGATCGTCGAGCGAGACGCGGACCCGTTCGACGAAGAGGCGGCGCATCGTCACGTCGAAAGCCGCGAGCCCCCCGTCGCCGGCGCCGCCGACCCGCACGCGTGCGCGTGTCCCAGCATGGAAGTACACGACCTCCGCATGGCCGCGCGCCCGCCGGGCAGTCAGCCGCCGGCTGCGTGCGCCGGAGAAGGCGAAGCCGATGCCCTCCCTTCGGCCCTGGGCAATTGGCCGGTCCAACTTCGCCTCGTCCCGCCGAACGCGCCATTCCTGCAAGACGCCGACCTGTTGCTCGTGGCCGACTGCGTCCCGTTCGCCTACGCCGACTTCCACCGGCGCCTCCTCCAAGGGCGCCCGGTCGTCGTCGGCTGTCCGAAACTGGACGACGCCCCGTCTTACGTCGACAAGCTGGCCGCCATCCTCACGCAGTCCTCGATCCGCCGCGTCACGGTCGTCCACATGGAAGTGCCCTGCTGCACGGGCTTGCTGAGGATTGCCGAATCGGCCATCGCCCAATCCGGACGCAACGTCCCGCTGGACGACGTGACCATTCAGATCCAAGGGCAAGTCCTCGACCAGGCCTGAGAGCCCGGCGCACCGCGCGTGCGATCGCCGCGGGCGAAATGCGCGTGCCTCTGGAAGAGTCCCATTTTGCCCTCGTTCCCAAGCTCCAGCTTGCCCTCGTTCCCAAGCTCCAGCTTGGGAACCAGTAGATCCGGTAATACTTCAGCCGTCTGAAGTGGATTTGGGTCCGGGGAGTGGTGGTAGTTT
>CAZDHR010000677.1:0-2440 GCA_964505295.1 uncultured Planctomycetaceae bacterium | reverse complement strand
CTCTTGTGCGAAGCACCCGAAGGGCCTTTCAGGCAAAAGGTGACAGGCACCTTTTTCCTGCCATTCTGGGGTGCTTGCCGGCGCGGCGCGATCAGGCCTGGTCGAGCTCGCGGCGATAGTCGTCGCGCTCACGGCGTGTGGCTTCCAGATCGAAGACGAGGTATTTCATGTCCAGGCGGAGTTGGCTCAGGGCGTCCTGCACCAGGTTGAGGATGCGACGCCGACGCTTCGTGCTTTCCACGACCCGATTTAACGCGGGCTCGACTGTCATACGGTGTTCGACCGGCAGCCCGTTGACCGCCGCGACCAGCTCGGCGATTTCTTTGGGGACTTCATTCGTTTCGGGACGGGCGGCTTGGGACTCTTCGCTCATGGATGTCTCCTCAAGGTTGTCGAACGCTTCCAAGAGGAAAGCATCCCGCGTGCCAGAGGTATGGCGAGCGGCCGAACTGTGACCTAACATATTGCCGTAAAAGAGGTTGTGCGTTCTCGCCGACGTGCGACCTCGCGGGGGCCGTTCAGCAAACGCCACCTGGGCGTGGGCGGCCGGGTGGCAAATGATCTGGAGCTGTCTCGCAAATCGTGTTACAAGCACACGTTACGTCCAAGTTGCCCGGAGCCCACGGTGTTGTGTTCGTGCCACGTTTCTCGCCAGCGCTGATCTACGCGACCACGATGCTGGCGACGCTGGCCGTCGCCGCAGGGCCTGCGCGCGGAGAGACGCCTTGGTACGAGGGTTTCGAGGGGCCTCAGCCCAGTTGGCGATCGGCCGGCGGGGACGCCCCGGTCCAGGTCCTGGCGCATCGCCGCGTGCGAGGCGAGGCGGCTACCGGCGAGGGGTGCGAGCACGTGGCCATCTCCGCCGCGGGCGGGACGCACGTCTACTTCGGCCACGAGGTGGGCCGGCCCCGGGTGATCGACGAGCTATTGCCCACGGTCCAGGTCAAGTCGGACCGGGGCGGAATCCAAATCCTGGCGAAGATCGTGCTGCCTCGTGCGAAGGACCCGCGCAGCGGACGGCCGATCACCACGCTCGTTCACGGCTCCAGCTACACGGCCGTCGGCCGCTGGCAACAGCTCCGCCTCGACGACGTCCCGCAACAGCTCGCCCGGCGGACTCGCGTCCTTCGAGCCGAGCTCCGTGCGGCCATCGATCCGCGAGAGGCCTACGTCGAAAGCGTCCTGCTCAACGTGTACGGCGGTCCGGGCGTGACCAACGTGTGGATCGACGACCTGGACGTGGGCGGCTACGTGGGGTTGACGCCCGGCACGCCCGGCCCAACTCCCAATGTCGGCCCGAACCGGCCCGTTCCCGCCACGTCGCTCGAGACGGCCGGATGGACGGCCAGCCGTTCCGAGCCGGCGGCGACGGTGCACCCCGGTCGAATCCGGCTCGACGGCTCGTTGTTGCTGGTCGACGGCCGGCCATTCTTCCCCCGCATCGTTCAATACCAGGGCGAGTCGCTCGGGCTGCTCCAGCGACTGGGGTTCAACGTCGTCTGGCTCGATCGACTCGCGCCCGTCGAGATGCTCGACGAGGCCCGCCGGCTGGGCATTTGGCTGATCTCTCCGCCGCCCGGCACGCCCGAGCCAAGCACGCCGCACGGCGCTTCGGTCGCTTTGGCACCCATCGGACCGAGGTACCAGCGCGTGCTCGCGTGGGACCTGGGCCGCGATCTGTCGGCCGACGAGCTCGACACGGTCAAGCAACGGGCGTCGCACGTGCGGGCGGCCGACCGCCAAACGGGCCGACCGCTCGTCTGCCGGCCCAGGAGCAACTTGCGAGAGTACAGCCGGTGCGTCGACGTCTTGATCGTCGGGCGATCTCCGTTGGGCACGAGCCTCGAGCTGAGCGCGTACGGCACTTGGCTCCGCGAGCGGCCCCGGCTGCCCCGGGCGGGCAGTTGCCTCTGGACCACGGTCGGGACCCAGCTTGCCCCGAGCATCCGCCGGCAATGGAGTGGTCTTGGTTTGACGGGCATGGGGCCTGCGCCCGCTTCTTGCGAGCAAATCCGGCTTCTGACCTACACCGCGGTCGCTGCCGGGGTCCGTGGCCTGCTGTTCGAGTCGCAGTCACCCCTCGACGCGCCGGACACCGACACGCGAACTCGGGCCCTGGCGCTGGAGCTGTTGAACCTGGAGCTGACGCTGGTCGAGCGCTGGGCGGCGGCGGGCGACTCGGCCCCGCCCGTCAAGGGCAGCGAGCCGGACGTGCTCGGCGGCGTATTGTGGACCGATCGGGCGCGGCTGCTGGTCGGGATTTGGTCAGGCCCCGGCGCCCAGCTCGTGCCGGGCCAGTCGGCCGCCAGCGGCGTCTCCTTTGTCGTCAAAGGGGTGCCCGAGTCGAACCGCGCGTACCTGATGATCCCCGGGGCGATTGAGCCACTTCGCCCCAAGCGGGTCGCCGGGGGCACGCGGATCACCCTCGACGAGTTCGGCC
>CAZDHR010000676.1:0-2448 GCA_964505295.1 uncultured Planctomycetaceae bacterium | reverse complement strand
GGTACACACATCAGTCTGCATAAAAGCCGAACATCATATTATACGAGCACCCCACACCACCGAAGCCCCAATCGTGGCAAGGTTCTTCGCCCACGAGCACACCACACACTGGTCCGGCGACAAGGCAGACCCGTGCACGTGCTCTGCGTGGAGCCACACAAGCACGTAGCCGCCTGCGATGGCCAGAAGGAGCAGAGCCACCGCGAGCTTTCGAGAACGGGTTCCGAGCGGCTTGGAAACCATGGCCGAACCCAGCGTGTCCTCTCACGGGCGCGTGCCACGCGCGGCGTCCCGTCCTCACGACAAGAACCGGGCCGGCGGCGTGCCGACCTCCCAGCCTATCCTGCCGGCGGCGGCCTGTCCACCCCCAAACGCCCGCTCGGGCCTGCGGGCTCGGCATCGGGCTCTTCGCCCGTCTGCATCGCGGACGCAACACGGGAATCGCCTTCGGCGGCGGCCGCACTGCAACTGGGGAACGCGGCCCAGAGTCCAAAGGCAGCCAGCGCCAGGATGGCGGTGCGGGCTGCCCAGGGGGGTACGTCCAAGCGCGCCTCTACCCGAACCCCACGATCGGCTACGCGGGCGCCGACCTGGGGATCGCCGGGACGAGCGGTCAGCAGGGGGCGTTCGTCGCCCAGGAGTTCGTCACCGCGGGCGGCGAGCCGCAAGCGGCCATCTTCCCTCGCGTCATTCGGGCTGGGCGACCAATCGCTCCTGCTTCAGCCGGGCCCACTTGCTCTTTTCTGGCCAAATCCTACAGCTCGGCGATCTTCGGCAGCACCCACGGCTTCCGGTATTCGGACCGGGTGAGAAACTGGTTGGCCTCCTCGTCGCCGCGGAACGTGTACGTCTCCGGGTCGAAGCGCAGGCTGCGCCCGGCCCGCCAGGCGGCGTTGCCCAGGTGGCAGAGGAGGCTGGAGGGGTGGCCGACGGTCTCCAGGTCGGCGGCCGGTTTTTCGCGGGTACGCATCGAGGCGAGAAAGTTCTCGACGTGGGCCACGGTGGCGTCGCCGCCCTCTTCCTCGGCCACCTGCTTGCCCTTGGCGTCCAGCGCCCGCCAGCGGCGGTTGCCGATCACCAGGTAGCCCTCGTCGCCCAGCACGGCCGCCCCTTCGCGCTCGCCGTCGAGCGGGTAAGGCGACCAGATTCGCATCTCGTAGGTGAGCACGCACTGGCCGAAGTCGTAGGTGACCATCAGGTTGTCGGGCCACTCCTGGTCGTCGTCGAAGTAGTGTTTGCCCCCGTGGGCCGAGACGCCGCCGGGCGTGGCGGGGAGCGACTTGCCCTCGGCCGCCAGCGCGGTCGCCAATCCCCAGCGGGCCTTGTCGAGCCGGTGTACGCCGTCGTTGCCCAGGTCGCCGGTCCCGTAGTCGAAGAACCATCGCCAGGAGCCGTGGAAACGGCGCGGGTTGAAGCGCCGCAAGGGCGCCGGCCCGAGCCACAGGTCGTAGTCGACGCCGGGCGGCGGGTCGCCGTCGGGCGGGTGGCCGATCGAGCCCTGACGCGAGCTCTCCCACGCCTTGGCAAACCGCACCCGGCCCAGCTTGCCCGAGGCGATGTATTCAATCGCCTTGTGCATCTGCGGCTCGCTGCGGGCCTGGGTTCCGAGCTGGACGATGCGCTTGTACTTCCGGGCGGCGGCGACCATGGTGCGGCCTTCCAGCACGTTGTGCCCGTCGGGCTTCTCCACGTACACGTCCTTCTCGGCCTGGCAGGCCATGATCGTGGGGATGGCGTGCCAGTGGTCGGGCGTACCGAGGACCAACGCGTCGAGCGACTTGTCGTCGAGCGCTTCGCGGAAATCCTTGATCGCCTTGGGCCGGCGCCCGGTCTTCTCCTCGACCCACTTGGCCCGCTCGCCCAACACCCGCTCGTCGAGGTCGCAGACGTACGCCACCTCGACCTCGGCCAGCGAGGCGAACGTTTGCAGTAGCCCACCGCCGCGCCCTCGCAGCCCGGCTACGGCCACCGAGATTCGATCGTTGGCCCCGCCTTGTCCCCGCGCCCGGGAGCGGCCGGCCATCACCCCCACCAGGGAAAGCGCGGTGGCCGCGCCCGAGCGCTTCAAGAAACGTCGTCGGTTCATGGTCCTCTCCCTTTGCCGCGTTCGATTTCGCAACGTCGATTCGGTCGAAAAGCAGGATTCTCTAGCACCGTTTTCGGGCATCCGCTAGCATAAGTCAAGATTCCGAAGAAACGGCCCAAAGGTGCTGGCATGTATTCTCACGAGGACGGGATGTTGCTTTTCGCCAAGCGAGGGATTGGATGGTTGCGGGGCCGCGGCCGGCTACTCGCCGCAGCGGTGGGAGCGTGACACCGAGGGGCCGGTGCTCGCGCTCGGCTGGCCCGGCGATTTCGACGACACGCACGTCTTCGCGCCCTGCGTGGCCTTCGAGGACGAAAAAGGGGTCAGGTCCAATTTGTGCGAAGCACCCTTCGGGCCGTTCC
>CAZDHR010000675.1:0-2456 GCA_964505295.1 uncultured Planctomycetaceae bacterium | reverse complement strand
GAAAACCATCGGTCATCGCCCGGTTCAAAACCACCGCGTGCACGCAGTCGGCGATGTAGCGGACCAGGTGCCCGTGGCGAGCTTCGTCGAGGCCGGTCGGCAGTCGGATCAGCCGGCGCCGGCCGTCGAATGCTACGGCGATGGAAAGCGATTCGGCCGGGCGGAGCCGCGCCACCACGTCCAACATCCGCTCGAAGAGCGGAAAGGGCACGTACCGTTCCCCGCAGAGCGCCCGTTGCGTCGAGTCGAGACGGGTGGTGGCCCTGTCGAACAGTCGGCTCAGCAAGTCGGCAGCCGACCTCGGGTCGGAGTAGCCCACGTCGGCGGTCGCAGGGCCGCGCCTCGCATCGCCCGGAAGCAGAAGCCCCCACGCCGCCAACTCATCCCTCAACCGAACCTCGACCACGTGCTCCACTCCGCCCGCTTTTTCCACCGGACTCCAACTGCACGGGATCGCCGTGCGAGCGAGGCGGAAGTGCCTGCCAAAAGCCTTTGCTCCCGCCTCGCCCGCTCGACCCGGAGGGGCGTCCCGGACGGCCCGGGCGACCTCGGCGACGCATCGCTCCAGAGGCCCTTTGAGGTCCCGCGTCTGACTCAGTCCGAACGAGAAGACGGCTACGTCGGAAGCGGAGCCTGCATCGTCGGCCTCCAGCAGGGCGGCCCAGTGCCGCTCGACAAATCGCTGAAACGTTCGCACGTCATCGTCGGAAACGTCGAGCCGGCTCGCGTAGGCCCAGGTGTGGGCTGCCTGGTCCGGCGGGGTATCCGCTTCCGTGCGGCATGCCGCCGCGATCCGCGCGATGCTGTCGGCTGCCGTCTGGCGGGCCTTGCGCACCAGACGGTCGACTAGCTCACGGCCGGCCTCGGACGATGGATCGCTCGGAGTTAGACGTCGCTGGAGGGTCTCCCGGAGCGTCTTCTGGCTGCGGAACACGCGGCCGATGAACGGCTCGGCCGACTCGCCCGACGCCTCCAGCGCCCGCCATTCGTCCTCGGTGAGATCCCGTCGCTCGAGCAGGTACCAATCGCGGGCGGCGGGCCCGGCCGACTCCCAGGGTTGGATCGCGCCGGCGTTCACCCGACACGGACCGATCCGCGTGTCGGGGCCCGTGCCGGGAAGACTCCGAAGCCGTGCTTCCTCGAGGATACTCAGGAGTCTCAAGGCGTCGAGGACGACCGAAGGCGGAAAGGCCCCGCCCGTCGTCTCCGCAAACGCACTCGCTGCGGCGAGGAACCCGGCGTCGCCGCTCTGGCGCACGTGCTTTCCCACCGCCGACTGGTATCGAACCAGCAGCGAGACCAGGTGGCAACCGTGCTTCAGGCCGGCAGTCCGCTCCAGGGCGGCCCCCCATTTTCGCCGGAGCTCATCTCGGGCACGCAACGCGCTGTGCGCTTGCCAAAGGGGCGACGCGGAGTACTCGTATTGCGAATAGACCACGGCGGCCAGCAACAGCAGGGGAACGGAGACGTACCAGTCCGTTTCGCCGATACGCACGTTGGCGCCGGTGAGATTGCGGATCATCTCGTGCAGGTCGGCGCAGGCGGTCCGAAGCGAGTCGGCTTCGGCGTGCAGATCGCGCCGCCACCGTCGCCAGTCCGTTCCCCGCCCGACGACTTCCGTGGCGCCGGGGGCCGCGTGGAAGGTGATCTCCGGCACCAACAGCGTTTCGAGCAACAGCAACATGGGGACGGTCCGCATGAACGGGACGTCGGCCCAATCCGGTTGAAGGTCGTCCAGACGCCGCGAAAGGTCGCCCAGTGCCGGCGAGAGCCTCGCCAGCCGTGTCGGATCCTCCCGCCGAAAGGCCATCGCGCTGACCCACCGCGTCACCTGCCGGTCGAAAACCAATCGCCAGTCCGAGTACAGGGCGGGGCCGATCGGTCCTGGCCGGCGGCACGCGAGAAATCCGGACGGCGAGCCGTCGCGCGCCCCCCGCACCGGGGACTTCAGGACGGCAATCTCCGAAATGCTCTCGAACGAGTCGCCGCAGAGGTCGTCGAGGGCTTTCCAATGCCTGTCGTCGGGGCCCGGCAAGCTCATCTCGAAAATCTGGTCCATGCGGTGTGTCCCTGCGTGTCGAGCGAAGCACCCTCGTGCGTGCCCCGTGGCGACCATTTTGCCCTGGCCGGCCTGTACCCTGTCCGACTTCGTTCGGTGGGTCGGAGTCGAGGCTTCGGCGTCTCTGGGCGCAGCCCGAACCCGGTGCTCCAACGAGCCATCCCGAACGGGAAGACGTGCTACTGCCCGGAGCGGAGAATCATTTCAGCCAAGTGGATTTCCATACAGTCGGCCATTCTCTGGGGATGGTAGCCTCCTTCCAGCACGCTGATCACCCTGCCTCCGGCGTAGGTTTGGGCCACGTCGAGCACCGCACGGGTCAGTACCTCGAAATCCTCGGTCTCCAGCCCGAGGTTGCCCACCGGGTCTTCTCGATGGGTGTCGAAGCCGGCGCTGA
>CAZDHR010000674.1:0-2460 GCA_964505295.1 uncultured Planctomycetaceae bacterium | reverse complement strand
CCCGCTGGACCGGAAACTCGAGAGATATTCAAACCGAGATGTGCGGAAAGTAGGATACACCTGATCCGCTTCGCTCCATTCCACCCACTTATGGTACCGATCGCTCGTCTTCATTCTTGAACCTCTTCAGTCGACAAGCACGGTCAGAAGAAAACGTAGTACAACAGCGCCGCACCCGCGATGATCAACGCCCCCCAAAACGGCACCATCCGGCTGGGCGTCAGGTCGAGCTTCGTGGTCGCCTCGGGCAGGATCTCCGGCGCCGCCGGGATCCGTCGCAACCGCGCCAGACCGATGAGCATGGCCACGGCCGACGCGATCCCGATCAATAGCGGCGTGAGGTAGACGGCGATCACGCGATCCTCGGGCTTTTCCTGAATCGCCATGGGCGGTTGCGGCAACTGGGCGGAGGCTGCCGGGTCCGTCGGATCGGGCAGAGGGGCCGGGCGATCGTCCGTCTCCTCTTCGAGCGGCTTCACGGTGATCACCGATTGCCCGGTGCCGACCGCCGACAGGTTCACGTGGTAGCCCCGCCAGTAGTCCTTCGCGGGCCACTCGGGGATGATCCAGAGGCAGAACATGTAGACGTGCAATCCCACCACGACGGCCCCCAGCACGGCGACCGCCGGCGCGACCACGCTCCGTAGCAACGCCCGTGCCGGGCGGGCCGCCTTGGCGGGCGTCACCAGCCGGATCGAAGGGGCGGGCAGGCGCGTCAGCCAGAGCGCGCAGCCGAAGTAGATCGCCGTGGGGACGCCGGCGTTGACGAAGTGAACCCAATCCCAGTCCGACGCGTCAATCCCCCAGCCGTCGGCGACCTGGTAGAGCGTGATCCAACTGAAATGGAACAGGGCCAGCCCGAACAGGTAGGCGCCCAGGATCGCTGTCACGAAAGGGATCAGCCACCGCTGCCAGAGGCCGGTCGGCCGGTCGCCTTCCAGGGCGCGGTCCGACGTGGCCTCCTCCTCGCCGAGCGGCGCAAGCAGCGTGACGAGAAACATGTAGACGGAGCAGAAGATGAAGGTGAACGCCATGTGGTGGAGGAATGCCACGCCGGGCATGACCTTCAGGCACCACATGTAGAACGCCGGCCCCAGGAGCATCGCCCCGATGGCCGCCTGGCTCGGGGTCCGCTTGGAGAAGAGGCCGAAGAAGAACACGCTAACGATCCCTGGGGTAATGAAACCCCAGGTCTTCTGGATATAGTCGAACACCCCCTTTCCACCCGCGATCCATCCCAACTGGGGGGCCCAGAAGCACGCGAGGATGACGAACAACGCCGTCATCGCCCGCCCCAACGTGATCAGCGAGCGATCCGAGGCCTTTCGGTTGACATGGCGCTTATAGAGGTCCATGGTGAAGATCGTCGAGGCCGAGTTGAGCATCGAATCGAGCGAGCTCATCACGGCGCCGAACAGGGCGGCCAGCATCAATCCCCGCAGCCCGGCGGGGAGGATCGTCTGGATCATATGCGGATAGGCCTTGTCCTTGTCGGCGATCTGATCGGCGAACAACTCGAACGCCATGATTCCGGGAAAGACGATAATGAACGGCATCACCAGCTTCAGGCCGGCGGCGAAGATCATCCCCTTCTGCCCCTCCGAGACGCTCTTGGCCCCCAGCGCCCGCTGCGTGATGAACTGGTTCAACCCCCAGTAGAACATCTGCGGAATCCACAGCCCTCCGATAAACACGGCGACCCAGGGAATCTCCGGGTGGTTCCAGGGCTTGACCGTGGAGAGCTTATCGCCGGCTCGCTGCCAGAAGATGCTCATCCCCTCGGCCAGCCCGTTTCCGCCGCCCAGGTTGCTGCTGACGGCCAGGAAGCCCAGCACGGTGACCAGAACGCCGCCCAGGATGAGCCCGAGGCCGTTGAACAGGTCGGCCCAGACAACGGCCTTCAGACCACCCCAGACGGTATAGACGCCGGCGATGATGCCGATCAGCCAAACCGAGACGATCAACAGCCACTGCTCGCCGAGCATGCCCTCAAGATCGAGGGTCGCCTGGAGGTTCGACTTCTCCACGTACCGGCGTACCGCGTCGCCGAAGACCGCGTCGAGCCCGATCGCCCCCGCATAGAGGACCGCCGAGATGATCACGAAGACGTAGGCCGACAGCATGTAGAAGGCCATCAGGCCGCGGGCGCCGGCACAATAGCGGCTTTCGAGGTATTCGGGGATCGTGTAGATGCCTCGGCGCAGAAAGCGGGGCAGCAGGAAGATGGCCACCAGCACGATCGCCACGGCGGCCGTCCATTCGTAGCTGGCGATCGCCAGGCCCGTTTCGTAGCCGGCCCCCGCCATCCCCACGAAGTGCTCGGTCGAGATGTTCGAGGCGATCAGCGAGATCCCGATCAGCCACCACGTGAGCTTGCGGCCCGCCAGGAAGTAGTCTTCCGATGACTCCTCCCGCCGTGACATGTACATCGCGAAGATGACGACGACCAGGATGTATCCG
>CAZDHR010000673.1:0-2464 GCA_964505295.1 uncultured Planctomycetaceae bacterium | reverse complement strand
GTGCTTGTGTCCTCCGTTGCCGAGACCATCGAGGAGCAAGTAGGCGGCGGCGGGATCGAGGGCTTCGCGAAAGGCGATCTTGTCGAAGCAGCGTTCCAGCGGGGGACGGTCCGCGGCCTGGTGCGTGTCGTAGTATTGCGGCTCGAGCGGCCAGGCCATGACGCCATTGAACCGGTCGGGTCGCGTGCCGGGGTCGGTTTGATAAAAGGCGTAGGCCTCGAGCGTGTTCTTGAGAGACCGCTTGTGATTTGCCGCCCAGCGGGCCTCCGGCGAACCGGTGGCGTAGGCAAACATGTCGAGGCACACCATCTCGCTGTTCCAGCACTGCCATGAGCCCGTGTCGCCGTAGGGCACCTGATAGCCGAGATTGTCCATGGTGCCGATGCAGTAGTCGATGATCCGCGCGCCGTTGCCGTTTTCAAAGAGGGTAAAGTCGGGCCGCGCGAGGGAGTAGCGCATCAGGTGCCCGTTGGTGAGCCACTGGTAGCCGTTGCAGTCTTCATACGGTTTGAAGTAGCCGGCCTGGCGCTTGAACATGGCGTCGGCGATATCGAGCCAGATTTGGCCTTCGACGACATGGTAGTGCTGCGACAAATAGAGTCCGGCGAAGAGTGCCCCCAGCCCGGGAAACGTCTGATGGTTGTGCGGCACTCGCGTGCTTCGGGCGGCGCCGGCGCACTTGGGAATGACGGCTTCGGTGAGCCAGCGACAGATGTTCTTCGTCGTGCGCAGCCGCTGGTCGTCGGTCAGTGCCGGGTCTTCCTCCATGACGTCCCAGCCGGCAACGACCTGCGCCGAGGGGAAGTCGCTGTCGAACCCCCAAGGACCGCCGTATTTGCGGGGGTCGGCCTTGGCGCTCTCGGCGTAGAGATCCCACAACTCGACGAAGAGCTTCGCTTCCACGCTGTCTCCGGTCAGCATGTAGCGCTCGGCCACCGAGCCGAGCACGTCGGCAACGGACGTGTGTCGGCCGCGGTCGAGGGCTTCCTGGCCTTGTTGGAGCCCCTTTTCCAGACGATCGGTTGCCGGGGCGTCATCCGCCCAGCCGTAGCGTTTCAGGAAAGGCTCGCCGTAGTGCTTCTCGAACAGACGTGGGAGGACCAGCGAGCCGGACTTGGCGTGCCCGTCGATCGCGCTGGCCAAGACGCCGGCCGCACGCCTTAGCCCGGCGTCGTCGCTGGCTGCCGCGACAATCACGTTCGCTCCGTTGCCGAAGGGATCGCCGACGGTATGCACCAGCGAACCGCCGGCGCCGGGGCAGACGCTGTCGGCCGGGGTGAAGTAGCGGGCGTAGAGGAGCAACATGGCAGGATTGGTGTTGACGTTTCCCAGCAGAATGGTCGGCTGATCGGGAATCCGGTCCGCGTCGGTCCCGACGCGGGCCGTGGGCGTGACGCCGGTACGTTCCGCGATCTTGGCGGTCACCGTTGCGGCTGCCTCGCGCCCCGCTGCGGAGTCCGGATGGAGGATGGTCACCAGCGATTGGCCGTCGCGCACCAGCTCCGTGCTCGTCTGGTGGGGATGGGGCGTTTCGAGGTCCGCGAAAGAGCCGAGCTTGTCCCCGATCCGGACGCTGTCCAACAGAATGTCGATCGGCACGTCGTCCTCGCGCGAGCCGATGATGAATTCGAGTCGATCGACGGCCGTGGCGACGCGGTCTTCCACGGTCTTCTGCTCCCAGGCAAGACCGTCGAGCGACAAACCGGCCTGGAGGTGGAACTCTCGCCACGGGCGAGTCAACAGGGCGTTCCACGAGTTGAAACTCCAGGCGGGCTTGTTCTCCCCCTGGTTGTAGGCGCGAACGTAGAACGCTGCCGTGGTGTCCGGCTGGTTGGTTCGAGCGCGAACCAGGAGCCGACGTTCTCTGAGGTCGACCGGTTTGGCCAGCGAGACCATGACGCCGGCGTACTCGCTGCCTTCGGCCGTGGCCGTGGTCGCGCCGAGATGGAGCGCACCGTTGTCGTCCAGGGTGTTGCCTTCGCCCGAGGCGGTCCTCAGGAATCGCTTGGGGCCGGGTCGGCCGAACGTTTCGGTGACGCGTTCGGTGCCGTCGAATTGCAGAAGGACCGTAGTCCCGGGCTCCGGGGCCCCGGAGGCAACGGTTGGAAGGGCTGCCATGGCAACCTGCACACAGATCGCGGCCAGGGGGTAGAGCCACGGGACCGTCGGAATCAATCGCTTCGGACGCTCAATGGGCATGTCATCACCTCTGGAAGGTCACGGGTGACTCAGTTCCGCGCGGCGAAAGCCAGCCTCGCGGGCGCCGGCCGCTTCGACAATCGGCCAGCTTGCCCGACCGCGTGACTCGTAGGGGCCGATCTTCTCAACCGGGAACACATCTGATCAAAATACTCCGCCGAACTGCAAGTGTCAACCAGCAGAGAACTTAGGATCGGCCGAAGAATAACTTCCCGATTTCCGCCACTCGTAGCCATCACGCTCCGCGTGATGGGGCCCTGTGGGC
>CAZDHR010000672.1:0-2482 GCA_964505295.1 uncultured Planctomycetaceae bacterium | reverse complement strand
GGGCGGTCGATGTGCCAGTAGGGCGGGTCGAGCCCCTTGACCTGCTCGTATTGGGTTTGAACGCCTATCGCCAAGCCCTTCTCGGCTTCGCTTGCTTAAGGCCTAGTCCAGGGAAAAGGGTCGGCGCACTACGCCCATACCACCCCTCGGGCGCGTTCTTCGACCCGGCCGATCAGCCAGCTTTCCACACCTGAGCGGGTGAGCTGGTGGCGGATGCTTTCCGCGTAGTAGGGGCTGACGATTAATGCTAGGCCGAGGCCCATGTTGAACACGCGGTCCATCTCCGACGGCTCGATCTGGCCCAGGCGCTGGAGCCACATGAACACCGCCGGCACCGGCCAACTGTCGCGATCGATCACGACCTGGACGCCCTCGGGCAGGATCCGCTTGACGTTCTCGCGCAAGCCGCCGCCGGTGATATGCGCAATCCCGTGAACCACGCTCTTTACCCGGTAGTGGCTCAGCACATCTCGTACCGCCCGGGCGTAGATCCGTGTGGGTTCCAAGAGCGCCTGGCCGACGGTCGTGCCCAGCTCGTCGACCGGGTCGTCGACCGACAGACCGGCCATCTCGAAGACGACTTTGCGGACCAAGCTGAAGCCGTTGGAGTGGAGGCCCGTCGAGGCCAGCCCGATCACCACGTCGTCGGGCACGATAGCACTGCCGTCGATCACGTCCTTGCGCTGAACCACGCCGACGCAGAAGCCGGCCAGGTCGTACTCGCCGGGGGCGTACTGGTCGGGATGGATGGCCGTCTCGCCGCCCAATAGCGCGCAGTCGCTCTGGAGGCAACCGGCCGTGATCCCTTCGACGATCTGCTCCAGAAGCGGGGGGTCGTCCTTCGACATCACCACGTAATCGAGGAAGAACAGCGGCTCGGCCCCGCAGCAGATCGCGTCGTTGACGCTCATCGCCACCAGGTCGATCCCCACCGTGTCGTGAACCCCCATCATCGAGGCCACCTTCAGCTTGGTCCCCACGCCGTCGGAACAGGCGACCAGAACCGGGGCCTCGTACTTCCGGGCGAACAACTGGCTGGAGAAGTCGAGCTCGAACAGGCCCGCGAAGCCCCCCTCCAGCTTGAGCACGCGCGGCGAGTGCGTGCGCGAGACGAGCCTGGGCAGCCGGGCCATCGCCTGGGCATACACCTCCAGGTCGACGCCCGCGTCTTTGTAGGTCGCTTTTGCCATGACGCTCACTCGGGGCGGTACTTGTGGAGCCGCCATTCTAATCGTTCCCAAGGTGATGCGAAAAGCGGGTGGTGGGCTGGGCTCCGGCAGTGCGTGAGAATACGGAGCCGGCAATCGGAAGACCATGCAGAATTCCGCCGCCAGCGCGGTGAGGCGCGCCGGACCAGACTTCGCGAGACCGCTCACGCCCGTGCCGTCTCAACGACCACGGCAGGCCGCGCCGAAGAGCACGGTCGGCCGCTTGGCCGGGGGTTGCCACCTTTGGGCGGTGCAGTTGCGCGAAATGCCTGGCCCGAGCACCCGCCGCCAGGCTGCTCAACTTGCCGAATTTCCGAGCGAGTCGGAGGATGCGACGGCAGCGCGGAGCGTTTCCACAACGCGGCTGATCTGCTCCTCGGAGAGTTCGGGAAAGATGGGTAAGCTGAGACATCGCTGAGCCACCTGCTCCGAGTTCGGCAGCGCCCCCGGCCCATACCCGAGGTGGGCATGGACTCCCTGTAAGTGGAGGGGGATCGGGTAGTAGATCGCGTTACCGATTCCCTCCTCCTTGAGCCGCTTGCTCACCGCGTCGCGGTCGTCGAGCTGCACGGTGAACTGGTGATACACGGCTTCGAGCATCGGCTCCTCGTCGGAAACGCTCTCGCCCCGCCGGACGACCGGGCCCTGGTCCGTCAGTTCGTGAGGCGGCGTGATCTCCGGCAGGTCGGCCAGAAGCTCGTTGTAGCGATGGGCCCGCTTGCGGCGCAACTCGTTCCACTGCGAGAGATAGGGAAGCTTGACCCGCAGGATGGCCGCCTGAAGCTCGTCGAGGCGGCTGTTGAGGCCCAGCTCGTCGTGGTAGTACTTGACCCGCCCGCCGTGGCGCCGGAGCATCTCGACGCGCCCGGCCAGCCCCTCGTCGTTGGTGACGACCATTCCTCCGTCGCCAAAGCCGCCCAGGTTCTTGCTGGGGAAGAAGCTCAGGCAGCCGGCGTCGCCGAAGGAGCCTGCTTTGCGCCCCTTGTAATTGGCCCCGAGTGCCTGGGCCACGTCTTCCACGACGCGCAGGCCGTGTCGCCGCGCGGTCTCCATGATGGGGTCCATGTCGCACGGCTGGCCGTACAGGTGGACCGGCAGGATGGCCTTGGTCTTGGGCGTGATGGCGGCCTCGATCTTGGCCGGATCGAGGTTGAACGTGAGCGGATCGACGTCGACGAACACGGGGGTCGCCCCGACGATCCCGATCGCCTCGGTCGTGGCCACGAACGTGAACGGCGTGGTGATCACCTCGTCGCCGGGGCCAATGCCCAGCG
>CAZDHR010000671.1:0-2490 GCA_964505295.1 uncultured Planctomycetaceae bacterium | reverse complement strand
CTGCCTCCCCGCACAGCTTGCGTGCCCATCAAGGAGATTTCACCCCAGATGCTGACCCGTGTTCGCGAGATTTACAGCTTGGAAGAACTTCGGGAATACGTCAACGAAACCCTTTGTGAGCATTACGAACTTCAAATCGATGCGTTCGAAATGACCGAACGGATTCTGCATCGGGCAGGCAAGCCCTGCGGGATCTTCTTCTGCCTCCACGGGCCGAGAGTAGTCAAGTTCACGGCCATATGGGAGACGGATCGGAACTGCATCCTCTTTTACGGCCCGACGGGCGAACGTTTCCAGAAGACCCAGCTCGCTGAAGCGCCCGAACTGGATCTGGTCGATACCCGGGTGCTGGAGCGAGCCGCCGCCTGAGCGGTCGGCCAATCGCCACTACCCGTGGCGAGGCGCGGGCCGTGTGCGCTCGCCCGAACGGTCACAGCCGGACTGATCCGTGCGGCAAGTCCGGCCTCAATGGGCGTGCTTGGCGGTCGGCCACAAGACGGCCGGCCACTGGGCCGCAGAACGTCCTCCCCCGTTGGGTTCGGCCGGGGGGGGAAACCGCCGGGCGGAAGCCGTGTCAAGTTGAAGCCCGGCAGCTACTTGGATGGTCAACAACCTGATAGGGGGGCCTCATGCTGGTGCTATCCCGACGAGAACACGAACGTATCCGGCTGGGTGATTCCATCGTGCTGACGGTGGTCCAGATCGCCGGAGACAGGGTCAGGCTAGGGATTGAGGCCCCCCCCGATGTCCTCGTTCTCCGCGACGAGCTGAAGCCCCATAACGAATCGAAGCCCTGCCCCGAATTGGTGGTGCCCCAGCAGCAGTCGCACGTGCTGCCCGGGGCTTCGCAGAACCAACCCTCGTGAACGCCCGGCGGAAGCGCGCGTGAAGCGGAAACGTTCCGCGGCAGAGGGCCCGGGAACTCGCCACCGGCGCGCGGAGTCACCCACCCAGCGCCTGAGCACGACGCCGCTTCTTCAGGGGGACGTTCCGGTCGAGTCAGAGAAGCGCTGCTGACGGGAGTGGGTGAGCGGCGGCTAGTCGCGGGGTCGCACTGCCCCGGTCAGGCCGCCATAGTCGCCCCGATCTTCCGGATGCCACAGGGGCATACCCTTGCGAACCCGCTCCGCCAGGATCTCCAGCTTCTTGCGAGAGCCGGCGGGCGCGTCGGTAGCCCTAAAGTCGTCCCTTTCCATGGGGACGAAGTCTTCGTCGTGACCACATTCCAAGATGGCCTCAAAAACGTTACGCATTACCAACCACTCCAACCAACGAGAAAAACGCACAACGCCCGCACTTGAACGCTGCACTCGGAGCACAGCAGACGTAGGGCGGGCCGTACCGTCAAAGCGTCCTGAGAACGTGATACGGCGGCTGCGACAGAGCCGAATAGGTGGGATGACGCGATGTAGTCCTGTTATTATCCGCGCCGGCAAACAATAGTCAAGTGGTTCGGCGAGAATTTTCTGTCCCCCCTCAGCACGAAACCGCCTCGCCAGCGGGATTCGCCGCCCGTTTCCGGGGCGAGGAAAGCCAAACTCGCGGAGATAAAGATTCTCCCTATCCGGGGGATGTAGGCCAGGGCTTGGTCGCCGAGAGCCGCCCGCCGGTCGGGATCCGGAAGGCCCCATTCGCAGCCGCTCGTCACTCGTGGGGGGAGCACGATCGATTCCGCCCCACTATACTCTACCTGTTTGGCCCGTCTTGGCCTGTGGCGAGGCGTCGATCATGAGTTGGCTCCAGCGAGAGATCCAGTTGCCCCGGTTCCCCCAGGGGTGCCATCTGATCACTCGGCACGTGGTCGAGGCGGTGCCCGAGTTGGCCGACGTGAAGGCCGGCCTGCTCAACCTATTCAGCCAGCACACGTCGGCCTCGCTGTCGATCAACGAGAATGCGGACCCCGACGTGCCGGTCGATCTGAGCCGCGTCCTCGACAGCCTGGCTCCCGAAACCTTCCCCTACCGACACACCATCGAGGGGCCGGACGACATGCCGGGCCACGTGAAGGCCTCCCTGACCGACACCTCGCTGACCATCCCGATTCGCGACGGCCGACTCTGTCTGGGCACCTGGCAAGGGATCTACCTCTGCGAGCACCGGCGCCGGGCCGGCCGCCGTCGACTGGTCCTGACCGTCCAGGGCGAGAGGAGGTCGTGAGCGAGCCGGCCCCGCGGCTGCAACCTCTATCGCACGGGCATCTGGCCGGGGACCGCCGTGTTGCCCAGGTCGTCGAGCCAGCATTCCAGGAGCGTGGGCAGGTGGGCGTTTCGGTCAATCTGCCCGGCGGCCTCCAGGCAACGGTCCAGGCAGGCAGCGGCGACCAACTCGTCGCCCGGCCACACCTCCATCGCCCGCCCCACGGAGTCTCGCAGCTCGGCGTCCCCGGTTTGGGGCGAGCCACAGAGGGCGTGGACGAGAGCCCGATAGAACTCGGCGGCCAGCCCGACGACCTGTCGTGCCCGTCGGCGGCGTGCTGCGGCCTCGCGCCCG
>CAZDHR010000670.1:0-2504 GCA_964505295.1 uncultured Planctomycetaceae bacterium | reverse complement strand
ATGGGCACGGCGTGGGCGTTCGCGCTGAAGTAGTGGTAGCGCCGCCGGTCCACGTCCTCGCTGCCGTCGAAGTAGACCATGTCGAAGTCGCAGTAGTTGAACACGTGGGCGAGCCGCGAGGTGGTCTCCTCGAAGAGCGGCGACTCCTGGTCGATGATGTACCCGTTGATGCACCCGTCCACGCCGTAATGGCGGCACTCGGTTCCCGCCGTGTGAGCGGCCGCCTTCGTGCCCCAGGCGCCGCGCTGGCACCCGACGAACGTGTTCCACTCCCCCTCCGGCCCGATCGACTCGTAGCGGACGATCTCGTCGTCGAGGATCACCTCCTGGTGTTTCGACACGTGCCCTTCCCAGACCTTCCGCTTCGCGACCGGGCTCCCCGGCCATTGGCTCAGGTCGTCGCTGGTGCGGATCGACGTCGCCTCGGCGTCCGCGTCGGCCGCCAGCGTGGCCGACATCTCGACCCAGAACCCGCGGTCGGGCACGGGCGTCACGTACGCGTCGGTCTTCGAAATCTTCGACGCAAACGTGTGCATCCCCACCAGGATCCCCTGCTCGTGCAGCTTGGCCACCGTGCGGCGCAGACTCTCGATGCCGTCCGGGTACCGGCTCTCGTGGAACGTGAAGTGCCCCACGTGCTTGCACCACGCGCCGGAGCTGAGCATCACTTGGCGGAAACCGGCGCGCCGGCAGTAATCGATCACCCGGTCGACCTCATTCTCGGCGAAGCCCAGGAACCAGTACGACTGCCGGGCGATCGCCAGGTCCCTCGACGGCACGCCCTCCTCCTCGTTGCACACCAGGTCGTACGCCTCCGAAAGCCGGCAGAGAATCGGGCGCAGCTCGGCAGTGGGCGCGCCGATGAGCGCGGCGCCGGCCCCTTCGAGCTTCGGCCCGGGGAAATCCTGCGTGGTCGCCTGCAACAGCCGGTAGTCGCTCGCTCGGCTCTGCGAGCCCTGCGTCTGGAGGTTGATGCCGCGCAGACAGACGGCGTACCGCTCGTTCCAGGCCGCGTTCAACCGCGAGCCGCCCCGCTCGGTGATCGTCACGCCCACGCGGACCACCGTCACGTGGCTCGGGCGCGTGCCCGTCACCTCGACCAGCTTGAAGGCGATCCAGTCGTCGGTCGTGCTCACCGCGTACCCAAGCTGCGTGTCGCAGTCGGCAAACCCGACGGTGAGCCGATCGCCGGCCAGCAACGCCCGGCTGGCGTTCCGTGTCTTGCCCTCCACGCGCACAGCAGCCAGCGACACGCGCTTGTCGCCCGCGCAGTAGTCCGCACCGGTCGCCTTGTCCACGAGCGACCGCCACACCGCATCGTTACCCAACACGGCCCGAAACCGGGCGTTCTCCAACGCAATCTCCGCGCCCGACCCCCAGGCACCGAGCACCAAAGCGAGTGCCGCGACCAAGAACGATGTGCTGCGCATGGCTTGTCTCCCGTTTGTCGAAGGACAATTGCCGGAGCGACACGGCGGCTGGAATCTGGGGGCAAGGGAAAGGCGTCGTCCCGCGAACCGCAATCCGCGGGCCTCGAGGGCAACATCGAGAGTATCAAACGTCCCGGGCCCGTGCAAGCGTCGAGCACCGAAGTCGGCTTGTCCGAGCAGAGGTTCTCGCGAGCATGCACACACGCACGTCGTTTCGCGTGTGCGGCAAGGGGTCAGGCCGAGTCGACCGCCTCGTACACCTTGCCGTGCTGCTTGAGCCACTCCACGTCGTCTCGACGGGCGCGCTCTTCGACCTCGCGGAGCATCTCGACCGTTTCCGACTCGTAGCAAGGCTCACTGGGGTCATCGACCGGAATCACGGCCTCGACCTCCACGGCGACGACGTATCGCTCCGTGTGCACCCAGCGAACACGCTTGAGTCGTTTGCCGGCGATCCTCATGCGTAAACCTCAATCAAAGAAATGGACCGTCACCAACTTCGCGACGCCGCTCTGCGCCAGATGCGACCAGACGGCCTTGAACTCGGTCGCGTCCGGCAGGCTCTCACGCACCTCGACCACCGGGTTGGGATCCGCGTCGAGCCGCTCGACGATCAGACGACCGTCAGCAAGCCCTGCCACGACTTGCCATTCCAAAATACCTCGTTCCTCCAGACGTTCCACCGCATGCTGACCCACGACGTACTGCTCGGATGCAACGAGTCGCCGAATCGTGTCGAACAGTTGACCCATCACGGAGTTCCTGGCGACGCAACGAGCGGCTCGCACTGGCGTCTCGCCAGTGCTGAGCCCCAGACGAGCCGCATCGTGTAGTGTAGCAGGGGTGCCGATATTTGAGAAGCCCCAGAGCATCCTTCGCAGTACGAGGGCGTGGCGCGCAGTGCGGTGGGCTGGTCGACAGGGCTCCCGCACGCCGGATAGGACACAAGCCATCCCTCCACTCACCCCACGCCAGCGGCATTCCAAGGCCGATCTTGGTGAGTGAGAGTCTCTCATCTCGTATCCTCTCAACCGCTAGCAGTCAAAGGTTCGTTTGCGGCGGCGTGGATTAGGT
>CAZDHR010000669.1:0-2505 GCA_964505295.1 uncultured Planctomycetaceae bacterium | reverse complement strand
TTCCGCTATCCCTTCACCAACTGCACCAACTGCGGGCCGCGGTGGTCGATCATCGAGGCGTTGCCCTACGATCGGCCGCGGACCTCGATGGCCGCGTTCCGGATGTGTCCTGCTTGCCGAGCCGAGTACGAGGACCCGGCCGACCGTCGATTCCACGCCCAGCCGATCGCGTGTCCGAAGTGCGGCCCGAGACTGCAACTGCTCGACCGACGCGGGCGCGGGATGGCCTCGCGCGAGGAGGCCCTGGAGCAGGCGGCCGGCGCGGTTCTGGCCGGGCAGGTCCTCGCCCTGAAAGGGCTGGGCGGCTTTCAGCTTGTGGCCGACGCGACGAGCCCCCAAGCGGTGACTCGGCTGCGCCAACGCAAGGCACGGCCCCACAAGCCGCTGGCGATCATGCTCGCTTCGCTTGACGAGGTCCGGTGCCGGTGCGAACTATCCGACGCGGAGGCCCGAGCGCTCGCGCGGCACGAGGCGCCCATCCTGCTCCTACGCCGGTCGCACGCGGGCGAGGCACTCGGCGACGTTGCCGAGGGCGTCGCGCCCGGCAATCCGTACCTGGGGGTGATGCTCCCCTACACACCCTTGCACCACCTGCTCATGGCGGCGATCGGCCGCCCGATCGTCTGCACGAGCGGCAACCTCTCCGAAGAGCCCATGGCGATCGCGACCGACGAGGCCGTCGAGCGGCTTGGGCCGATCGCCGACGTGCTCCTCGTGCACGATCGGCCGATCGTCCGTCCGGTCGACGACTCGGTCGCCCGAGTTGGGCCCGACGGGCTCCAGTTGCTCCGCCGCGCCCGAGGGTTCGCCCCCTTGCCGATCGATTTGGGCCGAGAGGTGCCGACCGTGCTGGCCGTGGGCGGACACTTGAAGAACACGGTCGCGTTGAGCCTCGGACGCCAAGCGATTTTGGGCTCGCACGTGGGCGACCTGGAGAGCGTGCTCAGCGTCGAGGTGCACGAGCGGGCGGTCCGCGACCTGGTCGATTTCTTCCAAGTCGTCCCGGACGTGATCGCCTGCGACCTGCACCCCGACTATGCATCGACGCGCCACGCGGAGCGTTTGGCCGCGGAGTGGGGCGTTCCGCTCATCCGCGTCCAGCACCACCACGCCCACGTGGCCGCGTGCATGGCCGAGCACGGGCTCGACGGCCCCGTGCTGGGGTTTTCATGGGACGGGACGGGCTACGGCCCGGACGGCACGGTCTGGGGCGGCGAAGCGCTGGAGTGCGACGGGGCGGGCGGTTTTCGTCGCGTGGCCCACTTGCGGACCTTTGCGCTGCCCGGGGGGGACCAGGCGGTGCGCGAGCCGCGGCGCTCGGCACTGGGCGTGTTGTTCGAGATCCTCGGCGACGAGGCCGCCGATCTCGGCCGGCAATGGTTCACGAAAGCCGAATTGGACACGCTCTTGGTGCTGATGAAGCGATCACTCCACAGCCCTCGCACCAGCAGCATGGGCCGGCTGTTCGACGCGGTGGCCGCGCTCTGCGGGTTTTCGGCGAAGATCAGTTTCGAGGGGCAGGCGGCCATGCAACTGGAGTTCGCGGCCGATCCCCGGGTCGAGGACGCCTACCCGCTGCCGTTGGTCGAAGCGCCCGGGGCGGACGGCGCGCCCCTCGTGGCCGACTGGGAGCCGCTCGTGCGCGCGGTGCTCTCGGATCGCGCGTCGGGCGAGCCGGTCGGGCGCACGAGCGCCCGGTTTCACAACGCCCTGGCCGAGCTGGCCGTCGCGCTCGCCCGGCAAGGGGGCGGAAGGCAAGTCGTGCTCACCGGCGGGTGCTTTCAGAACGCGCTTCTGGCGGAGCGGACGCGAGGGCGGCTTTCGCAGTCGGGCTTCCGCGTGTACACTCATCGAGAGGTCCCGCCCGGCGACGGCGGAATCGCACTAGGACAACTATGGGTCGCCGCCGGGCGATCCGAAGGATAAGGCCATGTGTTTGGGAATTCCGGGCAAGCTGGTTGAGGTTTACGAGCAGGACGGTCTCGCCATGGGCAAGGTCGAGTTCGGCGGCATCGTGCGCGAGACCTGCCTGGCCTACACGCCCGAGGCGGAGGTCGGCGAGTACGTGATCGTCCACGTCGGCTTTGCCATCAGCCGGCTCGACGAGGCCGAAGCGCAGGAGGTCTTCTCCTACTTCGACCAGATCGGCGAAGCGGCCGAGCTGGAAGACGAGGAAGCTCGCGCCTCGCCGGAAAGCGGCGCGCAAGCCGCCGAGGAGACGCCGTGAAGTTCATCGATGAATATCGCGACGCCGAGAAGGCCAAGAGGCTGGCCGACCGGATCCGCGCCACCGTCACGCGCCCGTGGAGCATCATGGAGATCTGCGGTGGCCAGACCCATGCGATCATCCGGTTCGGGCTCGACGAGATCCTCCCGAAGGAGATCACGCTGATCCACGGCCCGGGCTGTCCGGTGTGTGTCACTCCGGTCGAGATCCTCGACAAGGCGATCGCCATTGCCTCGCGCCCCGACGTGATCTTCTGCTCGTTCGGCGACATGCTCCGC
>CAZDHR010000668.1:0-2515 GCA_964505295.1 uncultured Planctomycetaceae bacterium | reverse complement strand
GCGTGCGCGGCGATACGCGCCACGTGGAGCCCGGCCGAGCGGGCGGCGCGTTGCCGGTTGCCCGGCGTGGTGCCGTGGACGTTGCCGGTGTGCCCGTGCCCGGCGTGGGCCCGGGACTTCTCGCCGGCGGAGTACGCCACCGCGTCGGCCCGGGAGTCGAGCTACCAGGTCATGGCGGCGGGGAGGCACAAGTGAACATCATCGACGCAATAGGCGTTTTGCACGAGTGGCCCGAAGAGAAGCGGCGCGAGGTGTTCGATGTGGAGTGCTTCGCCCTGGACGACGACGGCGAGCGGGTCGATACGTGGTGCGAGGCGGCGACGGCACTAGTGGATATGACGGGCTGGTTGGACGTGTGTGGCACGGCCGCGGAGCTGGAGGACGGCTTGCGCGAGTGCGTTGCGAGCTACATCGAGAGCGAAATCATCCCGCTTGCACGGGTGCGGGCCCGGGCCCTGGAAATCATCGCAAAATTGCTTGCCTGGGGCGACGCGGCCGTGTGCAACTGACGCGCAGCGGCCGAAACGGGGGGGTGCTCCAAGCTACTTTTCGGGACATTTGGATGCCGGCACCTAGGTGCCGGCGCCCGGATTCTGCCGCGCCGATCGGGCCGGGACACTGCGAATTGGCGGGGGGTCTGGTAGAATAGTTGACAACGGCGTGACAACCCGGGTAGGATAATCGGCGTTGAAACTGCTTGGCAGATACCGGGGACAATTCGATGCGACAGAAGGACCGCAATCCTGGTCGACTGTGCCCAAACCGCGAGGTTGGGCGGGTGCTCTCGGTAGTGCCTCAACAGCGGTCGACCGGGGCTGCGGTTTTTCTTGTTCTTGGAGGGGGTAAGGCAATGAACAAGCGGGTCTGGACTTTTCAGTACAAGCGCGAGGTCGACGCCAAGGGCGACAAGGCGTCGTGGTACGTGGGGTACTACGACATGGACGGCAAGCGGCACGCGGAGTCGTGCGGGCCGGGCAGCCGTGGCAAGAAGGCGGCGGCCCGGCGCAGGCGGCAACTGGAGGGCCAACTGGAGGCGGGGACCTACCGGAGCAACGGCAAGACGACGTGGGCCGACTTCCGCCAGGACTACGAGGCCGGGCTGTCCGGGCTAGCACCTCGCAGCCGGGTTGAAATCAAGGCGTCGCTTGACTGTTTCGAGCGGATCGTCAGGCCGGGCCGGGTCGCCAGCATCAGGACGGAGACGGTTGCCAAGTTTGTCCGTGTCCGGCTGACGGAGCCCGGCAAGAAGCGCGGGGCGACCGTGGCCCCGGCGACGGTCAACAAGGACCTGCGGCACATCAGGGCGGCGCTCCAGCACGCGCACGACCGGGACCTGTTGCCGAAGGTGCCCAAGGTCAAGATGCTGCGGGAGCCCCAGAAGGTGAAGGGGTACGTGACGCCGGAGGACTTCGCGACGATCTACACGACGGCTTGTCCCCTGGCGGAGAAGCCCGCGAGCCGTGGGCAGAACTACACGCCGGCGGAGTGGTGGAGGGCGCTGGTCGTGTTCGGGTACATGACCGGGTGGCGGATCGGGGCCATGTTGGGGCTGCGGTGGGAAGACGTGGACCTGGAGAAGGGCGCGGCGTTCTCCCGACACTCGGACAACAAGGGCAAACGGGACACGTGGTCCCCGCTTGCCCCGGTCGTGGTCGACCACCTGCGGGCCTTGCAGGGATTCCACCCGCTAGTGTTTCGGTGGGCATATGACCGGCGGACCCTGGACGTGGAGTGGCATCGGATACAAGAAGCGGCGGGGATACGCACCCCCTGCCGGGAGGATCACGAACACACTCCCTCGTGTTACCTGTACGGGTTTCACGACCTGCGACGGGCTTGCGCCACTCTGAACGCCGATCGGCTGTCGGCCGACGCCCTGCAAGCCCTCATGCAGCACAGGAGCTACCTGACGACGCAACGGTACATCAGCATGGCCCGCCAACTGAACCAGGCAGCCGAGGCCCTGTACGTGCCAGAAGTGCTGCAAACCAAGAAAGCGTGAGTGGTAGGTTTTTGGTAGGTCGGCCGACCGGGCCGGGATGGCGAATTGACGTAAGTCGTTGCTACGTAAGAGTGAGGCTGTGGGGACTTGAACCCCAGACCTACGGATTAAAAGTCCGTTGCTCTACCGACTGAGCTACAGCCTCAATACCGTTGTAAGTCCTTGACTTTCAACAAGTTGCGTGTTAGGCTTCAGGTAGTGGTGTCGTGATGACTACGCCTGTTCATACGCCCCCGACACCCGTTCGGGCGCCTCGACACCCTGGAGCCTACACTTGTGAAGAAGCCCGGCAAGCCCAGACCAGACTTCCCCCTCTTCGCTCACGCCAATGGGCAGTGGGCCAAGAAGATTCGGGGCAAGCTACGGTACTTCGGTCCCTGGGACGATCCCCTGGCAGCCGAAGCCCGGTACCTTGCCCAAATTAGCACGCTCAAACCTAGAAGTATATCGGCCGTGGACCGTACTTTCCGCACATCTCGTCTGCAATATCTCTTGAATTTCAGGGAGCCCGTC
>CAZDHR010000667.1:0-2554 GCA_964505295.1 uncultured Planctomycetaceae bacterium | reverse complement strand
TCTCCAGCCGGAGAATCTTCACGAAGAGGACGTGACGGATCACCTTCAGCCCCCCGCCCGTGCTCCCCGCACAGCCCCCGACGAACATCAGCACCAGCAAGAGGCCGCAGGCGAAGCTGTTCCACTTGTCGAACTCGTCGGTACAGAACCCCGTGGTGGTCATGATGGAAACGACCTGGAACAGGCTGAAGCGGACGGCGCGAAGGACCGGGTACGGATCGTCGTCGGTGGCCGTTCCTCCGTTGACGGGCGTATCCGAGGTGCCGTACTCGTCGAAATCCTGGGGAAAGAACGCCAGGCCCACCGCGACCACGCAGGCGGTGGCCACCAGGATCACCGTGACGTAGGTCCGCCACTCGACGTCGTGCAGGAGCCTTCCCGCCTGCCCGATCACCACGCAGTAGAGGAGCATGAAGTTCGTCCCGGCGAAGAGCATGAACAGGACGATGGTCATCTCGATCATCGTCCCGCCGAGCGCGGGATCGGTGGTGAAATGTCCGATCGACGCGTTGTACGTGCTGAAGCCGCCGGTGGCCATGGTCCCAAAGGCATGGCAGAGCGCATCGAACAGCGAGAGGCCCTGGACGAGCAGCAGAACGGTCAGGGCCCCGTTCAGCGTCACGTAGATCAAGAAAAGGATCCACGCAGTGTGCTGCATGCGTGCTTGGGGGGAGGAATGGCTGGGGCCGGGCATTTCGGCGCGCATCAGCGCCTTGCCGGCCGAGCCTTGTCCCAGGATGGCCACAAACAGCACGATAATCCCCAGGCCGCCGAGGAAGTGCGTGCTGGATCGCCAGAAGAGGATGCACCGGGGGACCAGCGCGGGGTCCTCCAGCTCGGTGAGCACGGTGGCGCCGGTGGTGCTAAAGCCGCTTTGGGCCTCGAACATCGCGTCGACGACGCTCATCGGCACGCCCGGCGCCCGACACGTGCCGCTGAGCAGGTAGGGGAGACCTCCCAGCACCGTGGCCAGGACCCAGCTCAGGCCAACGACGGCCATCGCCTCTTTGCGAAACAGCCGGCCTTCCGAGCGGCGTCCGAAGTGTCGCAGCACGGCGGCCACCACGAAGCAGGCGGCGATCGCCCCCAACAGGCCGAAGAATCCCTGGCTCTCGTGTTTCCACCGGCCCCCGAGCACGGCCCACGGGAGGCTGAAGGCCCTCGAGCCGCCGAGCAGCATCGCCACGAGGCTGAGCAGCTTCGAGAGGAGGCGCCCATTCATCGTGCCACCGCCGGTTGTGAGCGTCTGGGGTGCAAGCCGGAAAGCAGGCGATTCGCGTGAGTCGCGGCCCCTAGTCGAGCGTGCCGTTGGTGCTGAACAAGCCTACCGTCTCTTCGACGACGGCGTCCTGCACCAGGGCGACGACGGTATCCCCGGGGCGCAGACGGTCGTCGGCGCCCGGGACTTTCACGTAGTTCTCGCGGATCACCGCGGCGATCAGACACGACGAGGGGAAAGGCACGTTGGCCAGCACGTGCTCCGTCACCGACGCCTCCTCCACCACTTCGATCTCCAGGATGTCGATGCCCCCATGCGAGGAAAGCGGCATTCGGGAGATCACCGGCCCCGTGTTCAAGAAGCCCAGGACTTGTTTGGCGACGACCTCGCGAGGGCTGATGGCCTTGTTGATTCCCAGCTTGCCCACCACGTTCGCATAGTCAGGCCGGCCGACGATGCTCAGGATCGTCTCCGCGCCCAACTCCTTGGCCTCGACACAGGCCATGATGTTGTCTTCGTCGTCGCCCGTGCAGGCCACAAACACGTCGGCACTCCCCACCCGCTCCTCCTCCAGATCGGCGCGACGTCGGGCATCGGCGTTCACCACCGTGGTGTGCTTCAGATGCGCGGCCAGAAACTCGCATCGCTCGCGATTCGTCTCCATCAGAACGACGGCGCAGCGACGCCCTTCCAACACCCGGGCCAGGTGGTAGCCCGTCTCCCCGCCGCCGGCGATCACGATGCCCAGCTTCTGCGGCGGCTCGACTTCAAACAACTCCTTCACGTCATCGATGTCTTCCCGGCTCCCGATCAGCGAGATCCGGTCGCCGACGGCGACTCGGTCCTCGGCCTGGGCAATCGACAGCTTCTTGCCGCGATAGATCGACCCGATCCGTACACCCTTGGGGAACTCCAGATCCCTCAACGGTACTCCCACCGCGCCGGTCTTTTCGCTGATCGCCACTTCCTGCATTTCCAGCTCGCCGCGGGCGAAGTTCTCCACGGCGATCGAGCCGGGATGCCGGATCTCGCGCGCAAGCTCCATGGCCGAAAGGTGCTCCAGGCTCAACAGACGGTCGATCTGGAAGTGACGCCGGTAGTCGAAGGTGCTCAGGTCGCGAAAGACGGGCGCGTAGACGCGGGCCACCGCGCGACGGGTCCCCATGGCCTTGGCAATGCTGGCCGCGACCATGTTCGCCTCGTCGCTCCCGGTCACCGCCAGACACAAGTCGGCCCCCGCCACCCCGGCCTGGAACAATATCGTCGACTGGGCCGCCGAGCCCATGACCGCGCGGACGTCGAGCTCGTCGTTCGCCCGTTGCGTCGCGCCCGCGT
>CAZDHR010000666.1:0-2562 GCA_964505295.1 uncultured Planctomycetaceae bacterium | reverse complement strand
ATTTCAAGTGGAAACCGGACGAAAACCTGAACGATCCGGAGCAACAGCGGCAACGTGACGCAGAAGGTGCCCGACGACTTCCCCGGGCCGGACAAGCCGAGCATGCGCGAGTAGACGGGCTGCCTGTCGGGGAAATGCGTCAACAGGGCGACGAGAGGATCGGCCGTGGCCGCTTGTCTGCCGCCCATCGCCCCGGCGGCAGACAGGCCGGCCATGGAAACGGCCCGCCGGCGATTCACTTCTGGCCCTCCAACTCCTCCGCTTTGGCAAGATCGGCCGCGGCCTTCTCGTCGTCGCCCAGTTGGTCGTAGACGTAACCGCGCGACCGGTAGAACTCGGGGTCTCGGGGATCGAGGCGGATTGCCTCCGAACAGTCGGCCAGCGCCCTTTCCATCTCGTCCTGGAGAGCCAGCGCGACGGCCCGGCCGTTGTAGGCTTGGGCGAACGTCGGATCGACCCGGATGGCTTCGGTGAATGCGACCAGGGCGTTGTCGAGGTCTTTCTTGTCGAGAAACCTGACGCCCAGCTCGTAAGCCTCTCTCGGTTTCACTGCTGCCTCCAGTTCCGCAACTCGGTGGGCTATCAGGAATGTCAGCGATGCCGCAACGGCAAGGGGGGAATGTCTGGGTGATCGCAGGGGGGGCCCGTCAGACGATCGCTTCGCTCCGCACGGCAGGCCCGACCACCGACCACTATAATGGACGTTCCCGTCCAAGCCGGCTGGCGAAACTCCGCCAGAACGGAACACCTCCGGTCTCCAGCGACCGTGGAGACGATCACAATCCAAAGAGCCAGACTATCACAAACGGGGTCGGATTCAAGATTCCCGTTCAGGTTTTTGGACTCCCGGCACGGGATCGGCCGACGCCGGGGCTTGCACAAACCGTCCAACCGGCAGAGACTTCCAGTGTCCCCCGGACCGCCCGAAACCTGGGACGGCCCGAGACGGATGTCGCCCGCCGCGGCGACCCGTGCCCAAGCCTTGTGGAATAGGAGACCGACGATGACCCGCCCTGGGATGCAGCTCCTCCCCATTCTTGTGGTTCTTCTTACGCCCGTCGCCTTCGTATTCGGCCAGACCCGGGTGGTGGTCGACTTCGGCCCGTATCCGTCGGCCCAGGTCGCCGGAAATGCCCAGGCCGAGGTCGACTGGCTCGACGCCGACACGAGCGACGATACCGTGGCGACCGAGTGCTTCGCCGCCCTGGAGTTGAGCCGGGTGCTCCGCCAGGCGACCGGCCAAAGCGACGACTTCGTGTTGGTCGACGACGAGGCCGCCCCGCCTCAAGCCGAGCTGATCCTTGTGGGCGGTCCGGCGTCGAATGCCGCGAGCCGGCGCCTGGCGTCGGCGCTCGGCGTCGACGGCGAGGAGCTGGCCCGGCTCGGCCCCCAAGGCTATCGCATCCGCTCGACCACGGTCGACGGCCGCCGCGTGACCCTGGTGGCCGGGGGCGGGCGCGTGGGCACGCTCTACGGGGCCTACGACCTCTTGTACCGTCTCGGCTGCCGCTGGCTCGCCCCGGGCGAGGCCAACGAGGACGTCCCGCACGTCGCCGGGATTCCCGACCTCGACGTGGCCGAGCGCCCCGCCTTTCTCACCCGCGGCTTCCACGCCTGGGAGGATCGGGCCGACGACGACTTCCTCCTCTGGATGGCCCGCAATCGCCTCAACTACTGGGCCGTGGAGCAAAAGGACCACCCCCTGCTGCGGAAGCTGGGCATCCGCATGTCGTGCGGAAGCCACGACGCCCAGTGGCTATTCCTCAACCCCCACGCGCCCTACGCCTACAACCATCCCCAGTTCGACGGCGACGACGAGAAGCCCGACGACCCGTATCCGGCTGGCGACGCGTACGGAGGCGACGCCGACTCCGACGGCACGCTTTCCTACTTCGAGGCCCATCCCGAGTGGTTCGCCATGCGAGGCGGGCGCCGCGTGCCGGGGATCAGCCACGACAACCCCGGTTTTGGGACGAACTACTGCACGTCGAATGAACACGCGACCGCCGAGTTCATGAAGCACTTCGTCCGGGCGCTGGTCGACGGGCCTTACCGCGACGCCGGCGTCGTCCGCTTCTGGACGCTCGACGTGGGCAAGTGGTGCGAATGTCCCGAGTGCCAAGCGCTCGGCACGCGCACCGATCGCAACCTCCTTCTGGTGCACGCGCTCGATCAAGGGATCAAGAAGGCCCGCGCCGAAGGCAAAATCAACCGGCCGCTGATCGTTCGCTTTCTGGCCTACGCCGACGTGCTCGAGCCGCCCTCCCGGCCCTTGCCCGAGGGCTTCGACTACAAGACCTGCTCGGCCACCTTCTTCCCCATCGTCCGCTGCTACGTGCACAACTTCGACGATCCCGAGTGCGAGCGCAACACGCACTACCGCCGGCAGCTTTACGGCTGGGCCACCGATCCGGATCGGCACTACCGGGGCTCGCTCTGCATCGGCGAGTACTATAACGTGTCGGGCTACCGCGCCCTGCCCGTCTGCTTCATGCACACCATGGCCAACGATATCCCCTACTACCACCGGGTCGGAGCCCGGCACTTCCACTACATGCACGT
>CAZDHR010000665.1:0-2564 GCA_964505295.1 uncultured Planctomycetaceae bacterium | reverse complement strand
GCAACGAGGCGGTCTCCTCCGACGCTCGCACCTGCATGGCCGCGCGTCCGGCGGATGACGCCGAGCCGGCACTCGAACGAAGCCCGAGGCAGACGCAGACTTCCCCTCCGCGATCCGCATCCGACAAGACCCAGATTCGATCGGGCGAGAGCTGGAGATAGATGTCGTCCAGCACGTCCAGCGCCAACTGGGACGTTGTCTCGGCCTGCATCAGCGCTTTTCTCGTTCCGACGTAAGCCTCTCTCGTTTGCAGGTGGCCGGCCAGCGCGGTGGCCGCGACGGCGACCAGCAGCAGGGCCGCCAGCGTCGACATGGCAGAGAGCGCCGGGTTGCGCCGGCACCAACGCCATGCCCGTTCGATCGAGGAAACGCGGCGAGCGCGAATCGGCCTGTCCTCGAGGAATCGCCGCAGGTCCGCCGCTAGCGCGGCCGCCGTCGGGTAGCGTTTCGAGGGCTCGTGGGCGAGACATTTCAGAATGATCGTTTCCAGGTCCCGGGGAATCGCCGGGTCGATCTTTCTCGGCCGCACCGGTCTCGGACCCCCTTGTCGACCGTCGACGCGCCGCCGGAGGTCCGAATCCTCGCACGCCGGCCGGAGGGTCAGCAACTCGTACAACGTCATCCCCAGCGCGTAGACGTCGCTGCGCACGTCGGCGGCGCCCTCGAATTGCTCGGGCGCCATGTATCGCAGCGTGCCGACGACTTCGCCGCTACGGCTCGAGCCCGTGTGCTCCACGGCTCTTGCCAGACCGAAGTCGGCCACGCAGACGACTCCGGCCTCGTCGACCAGGAGGTTGCTCGGTTTGACGTCGCGATGCAGCGTGCCTTGCGCATGGGCATAGTCGAGGGCCTCCGCTGCCTGGACGCCAATCCGGGCCACCGTGCGCCAGTGATCCGCGCGAAGGCTGCGGTGGCCCCCCGCCGGTCGGCGGCGGTTGGCTCGGTGCCGGCCGTTGTTCGCCCCGTTCGCCTCTCGGCTGCTCGACCACGTCAGCCTCCCCGTCGAAGACCGAGAGTCGCGGCGGGAGGCCGCCGAAACGGGGAGACCTTCACAACCGCCCGGCTGCGTTTCCCCCGGGGCCGAGGGCGTCGTCTCGAATTTCCTCGCAGTCAGGGCACGCACGACGTCGCGGATATCCCGCGCGGGGCGCGGCGGCGAGTCCGCCGCGGAGACCTCACCGCCGTCGCGAAGCTCCCGGATGATCTCGTCCAGGCCGACTCCTCGAACCAGCGGCATGACGTAGTAGTGCAGCCCGTCCTGATCGCCCACGCCGAAGACCGGAACGATGTTCGTGTGACGCAGCTTGGCTGCCGTTTGCGCCTCGCACTGGAAGCGTTTCAAGTCCTTGTCGAGAAGGAGCACGTGCTTGGGGAGCACCTTCACGGCGACTCGGCGCGCGAGCGACCGCTGCTTTGCCTCGTACACAATCCCCATGCCCCCGCGCCCGATCTCCCGGACGACGTCGAAGTCGCCGATGTGCTCGGGGGGGACCGCAAAGCCGGCGCGTCGGACCGCGGCCTCGCGCTTCGCCTTCTCGGCGGTGCGAAGCTGCTCCATGATGGCGACGGCGGGAAACAGCTCCTCGATCCATCCGGCATACTGCGGATACTTCGCGGCGTACTCAGCGACCGACGGAGATTCGCCCTGCCTGCACCGGGAGGCAAACTCGTCGGCCAGCCGTTCCACGGGATCCCGTTCTCCGGGCGAATGGATCATGATTCGGTTCCTCTCGGACAATCCCGTCAACGCGCGTGTCCGGCGGCAGAAGCCGCCACGGCAATCGCGAGCTACTCATACACGGGCATGGCGCTTCTCAGTCGCGCGAGTGCCCGGAGGTAACGTTTGCTCGCCGCGTATTTGTCGATGCCCAGGATTTCGGCCACCTCGTTGTTGCTCAGCTCCTCCAGGTGTCGCAGCACCAGCACTTCGCGGTCGATCTCCTCGAGCCTTTCCAGGGCCGCTTTCAACTCCGAGACCATCTCTTCGCGAACGGCGAACTGGCTCGGGGTGGTAAGGCTATCGGCCAACTGAGCGACGAGCCGTGCCGAGCTCGCACCCGCCGATCCCGCCCGATGCAGGGTCACCTCCAGGTTGACGTCACGCATCTTGGCTCCCAGGTACCGCCGGTGGGTGTCGATCAGGACCTGGCTGGTGATCTGGCGAAGCCAAACGAAGAAGGGCACCGAGGGACGGTTCAGGTAGTCTTGAATGCGCCGGGCGGCCTCGACGAAGGCATCCTGGAGGATATCCTCGCAGTCCACCTTGCCGAGGATCCGGCCGTCGAGTCGCAGCACGATCATTCGCAACAGCTTCGGCCGGTAACGATCGAGGAGTTCCGCGACCGCCTCCTCTCCCCGGCTGCGGAGTTGGTCCAGCTCGCTCGTCACGTCGAATCGGTCGATCATCTCGTGTCTCGTCGACTCACGGGCGACGCCGTCCACGGCACTTCGTGGTGGACGACGCTGGAAAATCGGCACAGCCTGGCCGGAAATCCGGACCCTCTTGGGAAGTAAGCATTCGCCCAACCCGTCTGTTCCCGCGTCCTGGTTCCCAAGCTCCAGCT
>CAZDHR010000664.1:0-2570 GCA_964505295.1 uncultured Planctomycetaceae bacterium | reverse complement strand
TCAACGACGTTTTATCCCTCATCGCTGCGCGACGAGGGATAAAACGCTATTCGTTAAACGCTATTCGTTGTATCGGGTCCAGCCGAAGTGATCCTGTGTTCGCAACTTATTTCTGAGTAACCACTTGCGCCCGTAGCTCAATTGGATAGAGCATCGGTCTTCGGAACCGAAGGTTACAGGTTCGAGCCCTGTCGGGCGTGCTTGCTGGAGCCACCTCGTAACCCAAGACGCCGCAAGCCCTAACCGCTTGCGGCGTCTGTGTTTCCGAGCCCTATCTCTAGACCGACTCGCGACTTGCGTCGGTCATGGAGACCGAGGCTCCGGGCGGTTTCTCCGCTCGTTTCGTTGCAGATTGGCGCAGTTCGTGACCATACGCGGCGAGCCGTATAGCACCATAGATTGCACCTCGGGTTGGGAAGAGAGCACCGTGGAGAGCACCGGAAGATGTCCACTCGGTGCCCGGTGGCGAACGCCGTTAGCGGCCTTTTCCCTTCCGCTTCTGCCCTCGCTGCTTCCGTCGCTTTGCCTTGCGGCGAGCCTGGATCTCCTTTTGCCATTGGCGATGCTCTCTCGCCATCCATTCCAAGGCCCCTTCGGTCTGCGCGAACGCAGGACGCATCTCCTCCGCGCAGATCACCGCCTCCTCGGGACTTCCGGGGCTGTAGTGCGGTGGCATCGGCAGAGGGCCTTCTTCGAGCAGGCATTCCGGCACGTGCGGATTGGCCCGGAACGCCACGCGCAATTCGCGACGGGCTGACGTCGGTCTCTCGCTCAAACGAAACGCGAGCAGCGCCCGGGCGTACGCCCAATTGGCCGACTGCTCCTCCGACCCCTTCAGCAACCGGGCCGCCTCGACGTCACGCCCCCGTTGGAGCAGCTTCGGCATCAGCACGTAGCGAACGCCCTGGTTGTCGTTCGGATTCAACCGCAGCATCTCTTGGTAGTGATCAATCGCCTCTTCGGTTCGCCTAAGCTGATCGAGGCATTGGGCCAGTCCGAACCGCGCTCGCATGTAGGGGCGCGTTGACGAGACGCCCCAGAAATGCCCCACGTGCTCCTCGAACGTCTCCGGCCCCAAGCCTCGTTCCCCGGCAGCGACTCCCTTGGCATAGTTGTCCAGCTCCGCCTCCAATGTGCCCGCCTGTTCGGCAAGGATCACATACGCATCCGCACAATCCGGACAGATCTCCAGTGCCTGGCGGGCCAACTGCACGCGGCGACGCCCGTGCGTGCCGAATGCCTCATAGCACAGTTCCTGGGCCCGTTCCAGAGGCGTCTCCGGCTGCGTGACCAACTCGTCGATCTTTCTTCCGGAGAAGAGCCTCGCTGCCGCCTCCTCCATCTCGTCCGGGTTGGCCGGCGGGTGTTTGCGGAAGTAGCGGTCCATGTCGGCAAACATCCGCTCGTGGGCTCGCCTATCGGGCTCGAACCCCCGCTCGATCCACTTCTGGAACGACGGCGACTCGAGCAAGTCGGGAATCGCCAGCGTGAACGCCACAGGGCCGTCGTGCGTCTGAACCTCCTTCTTCCAGCGGCCCGAGTCGATATCGGCCTCACGGGTCTCGGCGAGTGCCCAAAGCACCCCCTCGAAGAACGCAAGCTGTCGCCCCGTCGGCCGTTTCACCTCGCCGCGGCCACCGAACCACATCGCCATCGGATGGGCACGGCCCGACGCGAGCGGCAGGTCGTGCTCCTCCCAGAGGTCCACATCTCTTGGCGGTAGTTCTACGGCCGTGTCGAAGGAAACCTGCCAGACGTCCGGGAGCCCACGATCGCCCCGATCCGCGGCGAGGCGAAACCGGTCGTAGTCGTCCACGCTTCGGTAGAAGCCCAGCCCATACACCGACCGGCCCGCGCCGAGAACCACCACGTACCTCATCCCGGCCAGGGCCTTGGGCTTCTCGATCTCCACAAGGTCCACGTCCGCCAGGTACTGCCAGGGCGCCGCTCGGTAGAACGCCGCGGCCGCTTCCGCAAAGTGCCGCATCCGCTGGACCGTGACGCCTTGGGCGTCCAGCGGGCCGGGGACGGACGGCTCCTCGCCTGCCCCGAAGTCCATTATCGCGTCGAGGACCCGCTCGACGGCCTCCAGTCGGTCCACCACTCGCACCTCTACCCCCACCTCGCCGAGAAAACCGAGTCGCTCGGCCAGTTCGGCATCGGCCACCTCAACCCGACCGGGGCGGTAGCCGCCGTATCCGCTGTGTAGCGCAAACTCGATCATCGCCTCCACCGCGGCAGCGGGGTCGGCTTCGTCAGGCCGCAGCACGTCTGGGGCATGAACCAGGTCGGCCCGGACCGCGACCCAAATCGCGATAAGCGGCTGGTAGGGCTCGGGCCCTTCCTCGGTGATCCAGGCGGGCATGCGGACTAATCCGCCCTGCCAGACCTCGTCGCGGCGCTGCGGCAACGCCTTGAATTGCTTGATGGGTATCTCGTCCATGTCCCGATTATCGTGAAGTTCAGACCGCGCCGATAGGGGGGCCCGCTGGCGAGCCGCGGGAACGTATCTTGCCGGCCGCTGTCCTGGCCGGAAAGACGGGCTTCAATGGGGCCGCGGCTGATCAGCC
>CAZDHR010000663.1:0-2584 GCA_964505295.1 uncultured Planctomycetaceae bacterium | reverse complement strand
CGTCGGGCACTGCCGGGAGGTCACGCTGACCTGGACGGCGTAGTGCGGACGGTTGCCAGCTCGTCCAACCCCGAATCGCGACGCGGTGCGCTCGGAGACGTTCGGGGGGCTACTGGACTTGATCCCCCCACACCGAACGGAAAGGGAGAGAAAGGAGCGACCCTTGGCAAAGCGCTGGAAAGACGGGGATCCGATTTTCCGCTGGAATTTCGTAATGGGGCTCATCCACGGGGTATTCTTCCGTGCGGGGATGGCCTTCAGCGAGCCGAACACGGTCCTGCCCCTCTTCTTCAGCGGATACACTTCAGCGCGTTGGGTAATCGGTCTGTTCTCGGCGATCTTCCAGTTGAGCGCCACCCTGCCGCAGCTCGTGGCCGCCCATCGGCTGGAACGGATTTGTCACCGGAAGCCGGTGCTCGTGGCCAGTATCCTCATCCGGATGGCGTGTTGGGGGATCATCGGAGTGATCACGTACTGTTTCGGCAAGCAACACCCGGCCGGGATCCTCGTACTGTTCATCCTGCTGCTCGCGATCTTCAACATCGCGGGTGCATTCGCGGTCATTCCCTTCTACGACGTGGTGGGACGTACTATCCCTGCGGACTGGCGGGGCCGCTTCTGGGCCTACAGACAGTTCGGCGCGGGCTTGCTGGCGATCGGCGCCGCGGCCGTTGTCCACCGGGTGCTCAGCAACCCGAACTTGGTCTTCCCCAAGAACTACGGTGTCCTCTTTTTCCTGTCGTTCGTGTCCTTGGGGGTGGCGTATCTGGGTTTGGGATCAGTGAGAATCCCGGCTCCTGAGGAGTGTCACGAGGGACAGTCCTTCGCGCGCTTCCTGAGCAGTGCGGGTCGCGTGTTGAAAGAAAACCGCCGATTCGCCCGCGCCGTGGCGGTCGAATTGCTTGCTGGGAGTCTGTTACTCACACTGCCCTTCTACGTCGTCTACGTGCGCGAAGAACTCGGGGCAGACGCCTCTGTGGCGGGCACCTTCATCGGAGTGCAAACGGCGGCGGGGATCCTTTCTAACCTGTTCTGGGGGCGCTTCAACGACACCTACGGGAGCCGCCAGGTAATACGCCTCGCCACCGCCGCAAACGTACTGATCCCCCTTGTGGCGCTCACGGCGCGAGGAACCGCCTGGTTCTACGTGGTATTTGCGCTGATCGGCTTCTACATGGTGGGCTCCACAATCGGCTACTCCAACTACATGCTCGATCTTGCCCCCGACAAGGAGCGCCCCCGCTTCGTGAGCCTGCGCGGTTCCCTCACCGCCCCCGTCGCCCTCTACCCGCTTCTGGGCGGCGCGCTCATGGATGTGCTGTCATTCCGGGCTGTGCTTCTGGTCGCCCTCATCCTCACCCTTGCGGGGGCGGGATTGGCGGTGGGGCTGGAGGAGGCGAGGGCCCGCTAGACAGAGCAGTGAGACCCGGGAAAGACGTTGTGAGAAGCACCACCGGCCGAAGGCCGTCCGGATCCCGGGGTCCCGCCGGAGCCCCGACATAGCACGCCTTGGATGTAAGGCAGAGCCTTCCCAAAGCTACGACACAACGCACGACGGGAACACGGAGATCTGGACAGGATAGAATGGAGTTAGGATTTCGCTGGCTGCTTCTTGGCAGATCCGCCGCGGTCGTTGCGCCTGGTCTGGGGCCGAGTGCCAATCCAACTCACGATCATCCCAACCAGGATGGAGAGGAAAGCGTAGCCGAAAACCATCTGGACCATCACCAGTAGCTTGGAAAGGAGGGTAATGGGCGCAACGTCGCCGTAGCCAATCGTAGCGGCGGTGACCAAGCTGAAGTAAAGGAAATCGACAAAGGGGTCGGTGGGCGAATCGACTCGGAAAAACCGGTGCGAAGCCGTAGGGTCGAGAGTGTAGTAAAGGAATCCAAAGGCGAGCACCATCATGATGTAGACGACCAGGAAGTCTCTGATCATCTTCCTGCTGACCTGGGCGTCCCGATTGATCAAAGCTTTCAGAGCCAAGATGAACCGGATCAGGGCCAATGCCAGCGCCCCGACAATGGATGCCAGGGTGACCCAGCGAATCTCTGGCAACCGCGCGGCAGGAACTGCTGCGGCCGCGAAGAGTGCCCCAAGTAGCGGCCATTGCAGGCGGCCGCGCCTCGGTTTTTCACGCATACGCACGAGAGCACCCGCCGCACCACCCAACAGTAGGGCAAGGCCAAGCGTCCCGGCCTGGGCCGTATTCCAGTCGGAGAAATCCACCGGCCCGGCCGCACGTACTAGAATATGATGGACATTAGGGCCAGCGCGAGTACCCAAACCAGCGAATCCAGCCAGCGCACTGAAGCGGATTCTCGTTTCTGCGACATCACCATCACCTCCTCGTCTCACTGGGGTGGAATCGGGGGCTGACCAATCCCAAGGCGCTATCCGTAAGTACCCGTTTCGGCGCGTCCGTCAGGCCGCCCAATACCGCGGAGGAACGAAAGCCCGTGCGCCAAGGCGGGGGCTTGGGACCGCACACGAAGCGCGCGCTCGGGAGGTACCTCTGTTCCTCGCACGGGTCGCACGAGTGTGCCACCGGCGTCCTAATTATAGCTAGTTTGGGCACGCCGTA
>CAZDHR010000662.1:0-2592 GCA_964505295.1 uncultured Planctomycetaceae bacterium | reverse complement strand
CTTCTGCTGCGCGTCGGGGGGCAAATCGCCGCTCATCCGCTCTTCCATCTCCGCCAGCTCTTCGCTCTGCGCCTGGCGCGCCACGTCGAGCAGCTTGCGCAACACGTCGATGATTCGCCCCTGCGTTTCATTCAGGGCGGGCACCGGCTGCTCGAAGCCCTCCGGCTCGTCGACCTTCACCAGCTCGTCGCACTGCTCGACCGCCCGGAGCATGTCGCCGAACGCCAACTGATTGAGAATCCGCTTGGTGGCCTTGCGCTCGTCGCGGTCGGTGTTGCCGATCGACTTGACCAAGCCGATCGACGCCTTCTGGATCTCGACCTGCGCGTTGCGGACCTTGCCGGCCAGCGTGGTTCGCTCGGCGAGCGCCTTCTTGTGCAGGATCATCGCCGCCTTGACCTTGGCCCGGATCTGCCTCTCCAGGATCTTCCAGACCTCGCTACGCAGGCTGTAGAGCTGCTCGAGCGATTCGCTCGCCTTGGCCTCTTGCGCCACGATCCGGACCGAATGCCAGGCGCTCTCCTTCTTCTGGGGTTTCAGGTCCAGCCCCCAGCCTTCAATGTCGCGCTTGTCCCAGGCCACGGCGCGGACCATGACCGTGTGGCCCGGCTGGATCTTCTCGCCGGCAAGGTCCAGACGGTGGTGCAAGACGACGGTCGTGCTGCTCTCGAACTCGGTCCAGTCCTTGACCGTGGTGACCGGCAGGACTTCGGTCGCCTCGGCCTCCTGGCCCTCCGAGCCGCCTTCTTCACTCTCCGTCTTCTTGATCTTCATCTCCAGACGGACGCGGCCCACGCCGTGATCGTCGCCCGCGCGGATCATGACGGGAAGCTCGGCCCCCGGCGACGTGGTCTCCCGGCGCCCCGGTTTGAGCAACTCGACGGAGGGGACGCCGTCGGGCAGCACGCGGATGCGGTTTGGTCGCGGGTTGGGATCGCTGTGGCCTGCGTCGTTGAACAAATGGATCGTGAACGTCGAGTCCTTCAGCATCGGCAGCTTGGCGACCAGCACGGCCCCTCCACTCTCCACGCGGCCGACGTAGCGCTGACCGGCCGACTCGATATGGCCCCAGGCGATGGGTGTTTCCGGGTTGGGGTGAACGTGCAACTCGGCCTCGGTACCCTGCGGGCCCTCCAGATCGGCGTGCTTCTGCACGACCGTTTCGTCCGCCCGGCCCAGGTACCGCGGGAAGTGGAAGGTCACCTCGACCTCCTCGATCGTCGGCTTCCGGCGGACCTCGACGCCGTACTCCCGCGTTTGCGAGTCGCCGATCTCGATCCGGTAGGTGAGCGGCTTGAGCACCGACGGGAGCGTCAATCGGTAAAGGCGGCGAGGCTCTTTGTGGATGGTGCCGCCGCGGAGGGCGTCGACGATGCGCCGTGGTTCGGCGGTCATCGGCAGCGCACTTTCGGGCTCGTCTTCGGGCGTGACGAAAAGCGTGGCCCGATACGGGTCGCCCAGAGGACAATCGACGATCTCGGCCGTGATTTCCAGGCTCGCGCCCACCAGGACTTCCGCGTCTCCCGGCTTGACTTCGACGATCTCGACCTTGCCGACCGAGGGCACGAACTCCCAGGGCTGCATCAGGCGGTCGGCCGCCGAGCTCCAGTTGGGGAACAGGAAATAGCAGACCAGCCCCAAGGCCAGCAATCCGCTTAACGCCCCGACCGATTCCCCGAGATCGCGCGGCGTCTGCATGCAGCACCGGAAACGCTGCCAGCGGTTTTCCCGGTACGGTGCCTCCTCGAAGCGGACGTGTCCCACCCGGGCGGCCGCCTGCGTCACGGCCGCGTCGCAGAACGCCCGGTCGACGTTCTTCGTGTCGTTGGCCAGCAGGACCACGTTGATCAGGTTGCTACCCAGCTCCGGGAACTCCGCCTCGACCCGCCGGGCCGTGGCCTCCAGGCTCCGCTGGCTCCGCACCAGCCGGCGGAAGACCAGCACGATCATCGTGATCGTCACCGCCAGCCAAACCAAGAGCAACCCGGAAAGCACAACCTGCGAGAACTTCAGCAAGGCGTCGGTCAGCATGAACACGAAAAGCGTGCCCAGCGAGACGCAAAGGGCCAAGACGGCCGTCGTCAACAGCGAGAAGAGCCACCACTTCTGACGGGCCGCGTCGAGGCGCCCAATCACGTTGTCCGCCGCAGGAGACATGGCTTGTGACCTTTCCTGTTCCTGTTGGACCCCCGCTCCCTGGTCCCCACGATCTCCCCACCACCCCTATTCTGCGGACTTCGAGGGGGTTTCGTCAAGCGAATCGCTGCCCGCAATGAGTGAGAAATAACCCCTTGGGATGGTGCTCCATAACCCGTGCTGCGGGTGACGGCGTGGAGCCTCCGCTTGGTGATTGTGGGTGGGACGGGGCGTCGTTCCGTGCAAAACGTGTTGCGGCAGTCCACGTCGCCTCGGACGACGCCACGGGTGGGTCCCGTTCCCACTTGATAGAGGTCCCCGCCGCGGCGGTACGTGCAATAACGGCCTATTTGGGCTATAAATGCAAATGGGCGACGGGGTTGCGCGGGAGGCGACGTAAGCATTCGCCCAACCCGTCGGTTCCCGTACCCTGGTTCCCAAGCTCCAGCTTGGGAA
>CAZDHR010000661.1:0-2601 GCA_964505295.1 uncultured Planctomycetaceae bacterium | reverse complement strand
CATGTGCCCGGCAATGGCGACCTCGACGTCGTGGGTTTCGGGGTCGATCACGCAGAGCACGAGCGTGACGAACCCCTTATCGGAGCTGGCGTCGTAGACGTCTCGATTGAGCGCGTTCATCGCCTCGCCGACGTTGTCCGGGTGGCTGAGCAACGCCAGCTTGCACAGGCCGGAGACCCTGACCATCATCAACGCGGCCGGGACGCCCTTGCCCGCCACGTCGCCCAGCACGATCACTTCGTTCCCGTTCGGCAGCCGCAGAAAGTCGTAGAAATCGCCCCCCACCTGCCTGGCCGCCTGATAGTAGGCCCAGAAGCTGTAGCCTTCCAGCTCGGGCATGGCGCGCGGCAGGAAGCTGTGCTGCACGTCGCGGGCGAAGCTCAGCTCGCGCTCGATCCGGGCGTGCTTCATTTTCTCGCGGTGGAGCTGCGCGTGGGCCACCGAGACCGACGCCTGGCTGGCCACGCTGGTGAGGATCTCCATGTCGTCGGTGTCGAACTTCCGGGTCTTGTCCTGGATGTCCAACTGGATGACTCCCAGGACCTTCCTGTCCTGCGTCAATAGCGGCACGCACATCACGGAGCGGATGTTCAACTGCGTGATGCTCACCGCCGCGGGAATATCCTCGTCGTGGGCCACGTCCCGGCTGAGAATCGCCCTGCGCTCCATCACGGCCTTGCTGATAATCGTCTTACTGTACTCGAGCCGCTCCTTCTTGCCGCGTCGGTCCTTGACCGCCGCCGGAACGAGGCGATTGCCGTCGCGCAGAAGCACCAACCCGCGATCGGCCTGAGGGAAGATCTCGAACAGGCCGTCGAGCATCCGGGACAGCAGGGATCGCAGATTGAGTGACTTGCCAAGCGACCTGGTGATTTGGAGAATCGCCCGCAGCTTGCCCTCGGCATTGACCTGCCCCAGCGTGTCCGCGGTGTGCGTCAGGTCCATGCTACAGAGGACACTCCCGTTCGGGCGTGGGGACCCTTCGTATTGGACGGTCGGGGATTCGTGCTTGGCGGCCGACGAGGATTGATACTCGAACAGCGTGATCCCGATCTCGACGCGGTCGCGGTTATCGAGCGCCACCCGGCCGTCGATCTTCTGCCCGTTGACGTAGGTGCCGTTGCGGCTCTGGAGATCTTCGATAACGCAGGTGTCGTTTTCGAGCAGCACGCGCGCATGCCGGCGGCTCACCGAATCGTCGTCAATGACGATCTGGCAGCTCTGGTCGCGACCGACAAGAATCTCGCCGTCGGCAAGCTCGTATCGCCGATCGCGGTCTTTTCCCTGGACGACGCGCAGCGCCCTGCTCACTCGGTCAACTCCACGGTCCGGCGGCGTCTTGCCGGTGGGAACCTCCGAAACGGTCACGTCGGGCCTCGCAGATTGTCGCACACTCGCCACCGGCCAAGCATCCCGCGTCGGCCACGGGGCCCATGGCGGTCCAATGCTACCAGTCTATCCCCCGAAATCTCCCTATTGCAATCTACGCCACAGGTTTGGCCAGCGCGTCCCCGTCGGTCGACGCCCGGGCCGCCGGCCCGCAGGGCGGGTCCCTCTTGATAATCAATGACCCGATAAAGAGCTAGACAGCCATGATGAACGATGCCACCGTCGGCCCGAAAACCGCAGGGAATACGGAGCTTCGGAGCCAGTGCTAGCACCAAACGGTTTTTCGGCTGATTGGCGTAGGGTTTGAGACGACACACTAACCCGAAGCGCAAGCGAGGAAAGTCGCCTCTTCCCTCGCTTGCGCTTCGGGTTAGTGTGACAAGCCAAGGTTAACGCGGAGCACTTCGCGAACCGTTTGGTGCTAGCAGATGCCACGGCCCTCTCAGGCCATTTTCCTAGCTTTTTGTCGGGTCGTTGTTGATAGTACGTTTCTCGTCAACGCTTTGTGTCGACAAGACCGTGCGCGAAAAGTGTCCACGCCGCACCGCCGGAATGACCCGCAACCATACCCACAATTGGGAGAAAGCACCCCCCACTATAGTGGGCCCCTGGCATCATATCACGCTTCCGCCAACCACCGGGCCACGTCCTTGGCCCAGAGGGTACAGGAAAGCGCCCAGGAATACAAGAAACCCCTTGTTTTCCAGCGATTCCCGGAACTGACTTTGCTGACGTTTGGTAACCTGTTGGTATCACACAAGTAAGGCATCTGTCTTGGCGGGGTATTTGGGACTTTCTCAGGCGTAACCTGTTGGCCGGACAATTGTTGCGGCGACCATGAATCGGCTAGCGCGGGACTAACCCGGCTGATATGGCGACGCCCGGCATGCTGTCAATACGCGACGCGTTGCTCTATTTGTCCGCATGCTAGCATCGCTATTCGCCCTCGGTGGGAAAGTCCCGGGTATTTCGTGAGCGTCTTTCGCGATGCTTGCAGTGACAGCAGCGCGAGCAGTGGTATTGTGGCTCGGTGGCACCTCTTTTGCCCTAATCTGGCATGTGGAACGTAATCTGTCAGTCTGGCAAAAAGGAGTGTGACCATTGTTTTGCGCCAGGACGACGTTGAGCTTTGGCTATGTGCTAGAGTTTAGCACAACCCGAAAGGAGATGGTATGAATTAGTTTTTCGGCGCGGGGTATGCTTCGGAAACGT
>CAZDHR010000660.1:0-2603 GCA_964505295.1 uncultured Planctomycetaceae bacterium | reverse complement strand
CTACTCCTACCTCTACCGCCGTTTCGGCAAAGACGAGCGGTTCCTCGACGTCGCCCGGAAGACCAAGGAGTTCATGGTAAGACACATGCACGCCGGCGCCGGGCGGTGGCACGAGAAGGTCCGCCGCGACGGGACCGTGCTCGAGGGGCCGGGCAGGAACGTCTACGGCGGGCTGTTCGCCGCGACGGGCCTGGCCGAGCTCTACAAGGCCGCCGGCGACCCGCGCGACTTGGACCTGGCCAAGGAGTCGATCTGGGCGGCGATGCGAGCGTACGACGACCCGAACTACGGCGACACGCACACCACCCAGTACACGGCCGTCCCCATCTCCGAGCCGGGCATCCGATCCGAAGGCCATTCGATGGTCCTCATATCCATTCTTTCCGGGCTGTTGGCGGCCCACGAGGATTCCCGACTGGAAGCGCTTCAGCGGGAGCACGTCGACATCATCGTCAACCGGTTTTGGAACCCGGAGTACGGGATCACCAACGAGTACCTCCGCCACGACTACTCCCGGCTGCCCCAAGCCGCCGGTCACATGTTCACCGGACACGCGCTGGAGGCCCTCTGGATCGTGATGCACGAGGCGCTCCGGATCAAGGATCGGGCACTGTTCGACACGACCAAGACCCGCGTTCGCCGGCTCATCGAGATGTGCTGGGACTACGTGTTCGACGGCTGGGGCGACGGCAATTTCTTCGCCGAAGACACGCCCGAGCACCGACGCGGGCCCGAATTCGACGTGAAGACCATGTGGGCCCACTGCGAGGTGATGATCGCCTGCATGACGGTGCTGGAGTACACCGGCGAGGTCTGGGCCAAAGAGTGGTACGAGCGAACCCGCGACTACCTGCTTCGCACCATGGCCAACACGGGCCACGGCGTTTGGCGACAGGCCGTCGACCGGCACGGCAACGACCTCAAGCGGGTCGGCGTGAGCGAAAAGCGCAAGGGCAATTTCCACCAACCGCGATGCCTGATGATGAACCTGCTGAGCCTCGAGCGGATGATTGCCGGCGGCGGCAGGCTCACGCCGTTTCCGACTTGAAACGGCAACGGAACCGTCCGTTCGAGCGGCCGAAAAGCACCTTGGGGACTGTCCCGGTTTTCGCGCAGCGAAAATGGGACTGTCCACGACGCCCTCCTGGAGTTCCTCGGCGAGCTGCCGAAGTCGGCGCAGTAGGCGCCCCGGTCCGGGAACTCCACGCTCCGAGAACCTCCACCCGGAAGCTTGCACGCGCTGGCCCGCGTGGCTAGACTGGCAGGCACTCACCGGGAGACCATCCGCCATCGCACCAACAGCTCGCATACGCGAAGGAGCCGAGCCATGAACCGTCGCACGAACCGTCGTCGTTTTCTGAAGAACACCGGGCTGGCCGGAGTGGGCCTTTGGGTCGGGGCAAGCGCCACGACGGCCCGGGGCCGCTCGCCCAACGAGAAGCTGAACATCGGCATCATCGGCTCGAGCGGGCGCGGGGGAGCCAACACGAAGTCGGTCAAGAGCGAGAACATCGTCGCGCTATGCGACGTGGACGAGAAGCGCATGGAACAGGCCGCCAAGCCGTATCCCAACGCCAAGAGGTATATCGACTGGCGAAAGCTCGTCGACCAGAAAGACCTCGACGCCGTGGTCGTCAGCACCACCGACCACACCCACGCCCCCGCGTGCGTCTGGGCGATGAACCGCGGCTTGAGCGTCTATTGCGAGAAGCCCCTGGCCCACTCCCCCTACGAAGCCCGGGTGATGCAGGAGACGTACCTGAAGAACCAGGACAAGCTGGCCACGCAGATGGGCACGCAGATCCACGCCACGGAGAACTACCGCCGGCTGGTCGAGCTGGTCCAGTCGGGGGCGATCGGCCCGGTCCGCGAGGTGCACGTGTGGTGCGGACGAGAAGGACTCAAGGACGGCGAACGACCCACGGACACCCCCCCCGTGCCCGACGGTCTCCACTGGGACCTCTGGCTCGGCCCCGCGCCGTTCCGGCCCTATCATCCCCGCTACATGCCCGGCTGCGTGACCTGGGAGCAGTGGTGGGACTTCGGCAACGGGTGCCTCGGCGACATGGGAAGCCACCTGATCGACCTGCCGTTCTGGGCGCTGAAGCTCCGCGATCCGCTCACCATCGAGGCCGAGGGCGACCCGCTTCGCAAGGAAACGTATCCCCAGTGGCTGGTCGCCCATTGGGAACACCCGGCCCGCGGCGACATGCCCCCGCTCAAGCTCCACTGGTACGACGGCGTCCAGCGACCCAAGCTCAAGGTGCCCGGCCACGATATCGCCAGTTGGCACAAGGGCATCGTCTTCGTCGGCGACGACGGCATCCTCCTGGGCGACTACGGCAAGAAGATCCTCGTGCCGGAGGAGAAGTTCAAGGACTTCAAGGCGCCCGAGCCGTGGATCGAGCCCTCCCTGGGCCATCACCAGGAGTGGATCCACGCCGCCAAGACGGGCGCCCCGACGCTGTGCAACTTCGACTACTCCGGCAAGCTGGTCGAGCACAACCTGCTGGGCGCGGTCGCGTTCCGCGTGGGCAAGAAGCTCACGTGGGATCCCAAGGCCATGAAGGCCGCCGGCGTGCCCGAGGCCGACCCGTACATTC
>CAZDHR010000659.1:0-2604 GCA_964505295.1 uncultured Planctomycetaceae bacterium | reverse complement strand
CCCGACGTGGTGGATGTAGTTATTGACGACCTCGTTGCGCCGGTTCACGTTCTTCGTCCCGGGACCATAGCCCGCCAGGAGCACGCCCACGCCTCCCACGTGGTGGATGTGGTTGCCGGCGATGCGGTTCTCTTGGCAGTGAAGGTCCAGGCGCACGGCCGTGTGCCCGGAGTTGGCAAACTCGCAGTCTTCGATCGCGCAGCCCTCGGCCCCGCGCAAGCGGACCAGCGCCGTCGGCTTGTCAAAACACTCCCAATCGTGCTGCAAGCCCCAGCCGGTCCGCCCGTGCCAGCCGAAGCGGTCGCCCTGCGTGAAGGTGAGTCCTTGGAAAACGAGTCCCTTCACCGGCGTGTCCACAGGGCCTTCGTAATCGATTCTGCCCTCCACGCGGACCAGCTCGGTGAGCGTCGGGGCAACGACGCCGTCGCCGGGCCGGTCGCCATCGGGCCAGAGATAGACGAGACCCTGCGACGTGTCGAGCACCCACTCGCCGGGCTCGTCCAACACTTCCAGCGCGTTCTCGATCCAGGCATTGTCGCGATCGGTCATGCCGTTCTTGCCGGGGGGATAGGTGGCGGGAACGGCCGTCTTCAGCGTGCACGTGGCCTCGTCGATCGACTCGATGGGCAGGACGTTCATGATCCAGAAGTGGCACGGCACGATGACCAACTCCACGTCCTTCAGGTTCGCGTAGCGTTTGACCGCGCCGGGAGGAAATTGCACGGTCTGGTAATCCTGCGTGCCCCGCGGCGTGCTGTTTGTGGGCGAAAACCCCTTGCCCCGTGCGCGGGGCAGTTCGCGATCGCCGTCGTAGAGCGTGTGGAACTTGTCCAGCGCCGACGCGTCGGCCACCCAGACCTTGCCCCGGGCCGCCTCGGGCAGTTGGGCCGGCGACTTGTCGGGCCTTCGCCAGCCGGTGATCGGCGCCGCGGAGCTGAGCACGGGCTTCTCGCCCGGGTACGCCGCGTAGGTGATCGTGTGGCCCTCGCCCGCCGAATCTTCGAGCGAGAAGACGACCGTTTCCGTCAGTCGATACGTGCCTTGGCGGAGGAGGACCTTCACGCTGCGCTTTTCGCCGGCGATCAGGCGCCGCACGGCGTCGCGAGCCCCTTGGAGTGTGGCCAGCGGGCCGTCCGATCGGTCGGCGTTGGGCTGGGCGAGCTTGCCCGACCAGGCGTCGTTGCCGCCGGGGGCGACGAAAAAATCGGCCGTGGCCGAAGTGCCCGCCGGTTCCGTGCCGCGGCAGGTCTGGCCGAGCACGAGCAGCAGGGCGATCGCCGCAGCGCCGGTTCGTAAGCCTCCGTAGTAGTGAAGCATGGTGCGTCTCCGTTTTCTCGATCAGAAGGCGACTCGGCGAGCCGCGCGGTTTGCGAGTGAGTAGCCGGCCGAGTGCAATACAAACGCTGTTGCCTTGCTTGCGGTCAGCCTTTCGAGTACGACTATGCTAGCCCAACTTGTCTGATCGTGGAATGCTCCCGATCGAAAAAGAAGGCGGGAAGTGATTCGCGCGAAGCCTGATAGGAGCTCCGGGATGAGAAGCGAAGGAGACAAGGCCATGAGCCGAGCGCGCGAAACGGTTGACTCGCCGACCCCGCGAGCGGCCGTCTTTTTTGTGCTCCTCTTGCTGCAAGCAGGGACGTACGCGTCCGAGCCCGTGGGAAACGTGGCTCGCCCCGTTCGATTTGCGATAACGGCCGACTGCCACCTCATGGCCCGGAGCACGCCGGCCAACGAGCGGCACCTTCGCGCGTTCGTCGAGGAAATGACCCGTTGGAAGCCCGATTTCGTGATCGATCTGGGCGACTTCGCGTGCCAGGCGGGCGAAGGTCAAACGACGCCGGAGCTTCACGAGGCCCAGTTGCAGGGGCTCGTCCATCACTGGTCGGTCTTGTCCAAGGTGCCCTGCCCGGCGTACCTCGCCATCGGCAATCACGACGTCGGCTGGCTGAGGGGCGGCAACGAGACGATCGGGCCGGCCGACCTGTACGCGGGCGCTCACGGCGGGGAGGACATCACCAAGGGCGAGTTCCTGGCCGTCACGCGCATGCCCGGCCGGTACTATTCGTTCGACGTCGGCGCCTGCCACTTCATCGTCCTGGACGCAGACAACGCGCGGGACGACGGAGCGCCGCCGCCGGGGCACGACGGCATCGCCGGGGCCTACTACGTCGACGGCGATCAGATGACGTGGCTACGCGAGGACCTGGCTTCGCATCGGGAGCAGCTCAAGGTCGTGTTCTGCCATCAAGAGCTGCACCACACCCCGCCGGAGGGATCGGGCGAGGGGGGCGACGCTCCTTTCCCGCCCGTGGGCAAGGAGCACTCCTACGTCGACAACGGCTGGCAAGTCCGCGAGATGCTCAGCGCCGACGGCTCGGTTCTCGCTTGCTTCTTCGGACACAAGCACCGCAACCGATGGACCGTACACGGGGGCGTTCATTATATCACCCTGGCGGCAACGCACTGGGGAGGCAGCTACGCCAAGGTCACGATCTCCGACAAGCTGTGCGTCCGAGGTCACGCCAACCAGAGGGAGTACACCCTCCGGCTGCCTTCGGCCGTGCCGGAGTGATCGCCCCTCACTTCCCGTTTCACTTCGCTCGT
>CAZDHR010000658.1:0-2609 GCA_964505295.1 uncultured Planctomycetaceae bacterium | reverse complement strand
AAGAAGTCCTCCCACGAGGAGGGCAGCTCAACCTCGCACACGAGCGGGCCCACCGACTCGCTCAGCTTTCGGATTTGATCATCGCCAGGAGGCATTGGACCATGTCCTTGTCGAATTCGGTTCCGATGCGCTCGACGAGGAAATCGAGCACCTTGCCGAGCGGTTTGGCCTTGCGATAGGGTCGATCGGAGCTGAGCGCGTCGAAGACGTCGGCGACCTTGCAGATACGGGCCCAATCGTGTATTTCCTCCTCCACCAGCCCCACGGGATAGCCCCGCCCGTCGAGGCGTTCGTGGTGCTGGTAAATCATCATCAACTGCCCCCAGTTGAGGTCCGGGCGCAGGCAGACTTCGCGAAACCCGTCGCCGGGGTGGCGTCGGACCAGCTCCCACTGCTCTTCGTTGAGCCGGCCGGGATGGTTGAGCACCGCGGGAGGGATCTTCCGCTTGCCGAGGTCATGGAGCAAGGCGCCTTCGGCAATGTCCAGCAGGTCGGCCTCTTCCCGGATTCCCAGCCCGCTGGCCAGCACAAGGCAGTAGGTGCAGACGTTCGTCACGTGGGTATAGGTGTAGTAGTCGTGAGTCATCAGGGGCAGCAGGTTGCTGAGCACGAGCCCCTGGTCGCAGACGAGATCCGTCATCTGACGGCCGAACTCGCCGGCGAACCGGACCATCCGGTCCACGTTGCCGCTGCGGAAGGCCGTCTGGAAGACCGCTCGGTTCGCGGTCCGGAGCACGGCGTAGCGCTGTGTCGGCGGGACGCGGTCGTTGTTGATGACCTCGTCGTTGAGATACTGACGATAGGCAACGTGGGCGGCCACCGCGATGTAGAGCGTCGTGATCCCGGACTCGCCGAGCCGCTCCAGATCGTCCGACTCCAGGGGATATCTCCGTTCACGGAACATGACCACCGCGCCCGCCCGATCCGGCTGAATGTACAGGTCGAATTCCAGCTTGGACGTCGGGACGAGCGTCTCGATCGCGATCGGGAGGTACCCCCGAGTATCGTTTTTCTTTGCGGACTCTTGCGTGGAGACGGTGGACATTTCGCGTTTTCTGCCCTTCTCGCGACGTTCGCCTTCGTCGAGGCCGCGCGATTATTCAACGCAGATCCACTCCGTTCCCTCAAGTGTAGGCCGCCGCGAGAGGTTGGTCAAAACACCAAGGGCGCATCAGAGGACGAAACCGTCCTCCGCGGCGGCCCGTCTGCAATTGGGGTGATTATCCTGAGTCGTGTTTATGGGACAAAAAGTGCAACCTATTCAGATCATGCGGTTTAGAGTGGACCGACTGAACGCGCCAAAGCCCGCTCGAGCGATAGAATCGACACGATCCGCCTCGTCGGATCTTTCGCGAATTTCCCAACCACAATGCCCTCCGGGTGTCGCGCCGCCGGCCGGAACGGACGGCAATCGCGACCGGACCGCGCCCCACGCCCTGCGGGATTGACTCGCCGCGGGGCGGGGGTGCAGAATGGACCCCATGGCTGAAGACTCGGGGAGCACCAACGGCGCCGAAGAGCCGGACGACGAGTACCGCGTCCTCCCGCCCGAGCCCGTGCGGGCCAAGCCCACCGCGCCGACCTACTCCTCCCTGCCGGACGACCTGTTCGAGGGGGAGCCCAAGGAGGAGCAGGAAGGATTCCAGTTCTCGCTGGCCGAGCTGATGGGCGTCGTCACGGCAGCGGCGATCTGCCTGGGCATCGTCTGCTCGCTGCCCTCGGGAGGCCGGCTCCAGGCGTCTCTCGGGATCGCGGGCATCGGCCTGTTCGTCAGCCTGGTCGTGCTGGAACACTTCCACCCGGAGCGGAGGATCCTCTACATCGTCTGGTGGACGATGTTCGTCTGTTACCTGTTGACCGGTCTGCTGGCGGTGGCCGGCACGCTCTGAGAAGCCGCCCCCGACAACCGGGGCTCGCTCCGCGCCGGCCGTGGTCGCGCGAGAGCCCGGCCTTCCAGCGTCGGAGATTCCCCGAAGCTTTCGCACGGCTCGGCCGGCAGGTACAATGCGGCACAGCGACGCGACACGCCTTGGATTTCCAGCCCGTGCCTTGAGGAGACCCCATCATGACGGTTCATTCGCTGCTTCTATTGGTCAGCCTGAGTGCCACGGCGGGCGAGCAGGTGATCGACGCGTTCGATTACGCCGACTCCCAGGCGGCCCGGCAGGCCTGGGTCGCCAGCCCGGGAACGCCGGAGGTGGAGATGGTTCGCGAGGGCGACCGAACGGTGCTCCGCTTCGACGCGCCCTTCGCCAGCGACGAGAAGCTGTCCCGAACCATCCTCGACCGGGAGGTCAAGCTCGACCTGGCCGCGTCCGGGCAGTTCCTCCTCGAAGTCGCCGTGGAGAAGCCGGAGGTCGCCGGGCGGTTGAGCCTCTACTTCCGGAGCGGAGACGGTTGGTACTCCTCGGGTGCAGGCTTCGCGAAGGAGGGCTGGCAGACGCTCCGCATCTCCAAGGCGTCGTTCGGCATCGAAGGCGAGCCGACCGGATGGCACCAAATCGACGCGGTTCGCATCTCCATCTGGCGCGGTCCGCCCGAGGATTGCTCCGTCCGCCTCGGCCGGCTGGCCGCCGTGTGGCACGACGTCGCCCTGGTCATCCCGGCGG
>CAZDHR010000657.1:0-2610 GCA_964505295.1 uncultured Planctomycetaceae bacterium | reverse complement strand
GACGGATTGCAGCCGACCACGCGCCGGCAGCGGGTCGAGCAGAACATGATGCGGCCGTCGGGCAGGTAGGTCGGCTCGACGTCGTCGTAGGGGCCGTCGGTCAGTTGTCGGAAGCCGGTGCCGTCGGCGTTGATCTCGCACAGATGGTAGTACGGCTGGCCGCCCTTGCGGTAGGAGAAGAGGATCTTGCCGGCGTCGTAGTGGACCTGCGGATCGCGCACGCCACCTTTCGGGTCGTCCAGGAGCACGGCCGACTCGCCCGTGCGGAGATTCAAGCGACACAGCCGCCCGCCGTCACCGAACAGCGGGGCGCCCGGTCCCGCCTTGCCGAACGGCGGCAGCGGGTAGTGGGCGCGGGGCATCACGGAGTAGCCGAAGTTCTCGTAGTAGTGGCGTCGGACCGACGTGCGGACCGCGAAGACGATCTCGTCGACGCCGGCCATGGGGCCGTCGAGCATCGTCGCGAGCAGCCCGGCCGGCTTGGGCCCGTCTTCCGCGGCCAACGCCGCTTCGAGCCCCACGAGGGATGAGAGGCCGACGACCAGCCCGGCCGCCGGGACGAGCGCGCGGAACGCGGAGCTGGGCTTCTTGGGGAGCGGGCGAACGACTTGCATGGCGGGTTGGCGCTGCTGGGGAAGGAGGATCGGTGGGATAACCGAGTCGCGTGCGTCCTCGGAACAGGCCGCACGGATCGATTATCGGCGGGGCCGAGGGTGGCGTCAAGGATTCTCGTCCTTGCGGGCGATCGACGTTGCCGCGTCGTCGTAGAGACAACCGGATCCATGTCCTCCACAGGCATTGGCAGGCGTTAACTGGACATGGATGTCAGGGACGTTCGCCCCTCACAGCGGCAGATAAACCGCTCGCCCACTCCATTCCGCTTGTTCGCTGCACGCGACCATCAGAAGTATCTCCTGAATGGCCTGGGCAACAGGGAAGCGGTCATTCACAATAAAAACGCCTGGCATCGTTTCCCCTGCGGCCACGCGCTGATACGCACGATCGGGCATGGTTGCCCGATCGTGCGTCAGGAGAATCCGGTTGTCCTCCGCTGCCCAGGCGAGGATGTCCGGGGCATCCGCGCCGGCAAGGCCGACGGTCTGCACGCGAACCACGTCGAGGTCCGGTTCACGCAGCAATAATCCGCGTACGACGTCGCCATTGAAGTTCTCGTCCGCCAGCAGCCGCAACATGCCTCATCCTCACGCCTGTCGCCGGGCGAGCAGGCGAGCGCGCATTTCGCTCAAGTCGCCCTGCTGGTTTTCGATCCGTTGGCGAACTTCTTCGGCCTTCTGCTCGCGTCGGGCCAAGTACTCTTCGATTTCGCCCTGATGCCGCAAATAGTAGGCAATGACGGCGTATACGTCGCCTAGCGCGAGCGTCGCGTACCGCTCGACGATCGTCTCCGGGGTCGCGCCGTCCTGGAACGCCCGGATGACCAGTTCCAGTAAAACGTGCGACTCGCCGACGCGCAGACCGCCGCTGCTGTCTTCACGAAGGGGAGGCGCTTCGGCTTGGGCGGTGAAAGCCACGGTGCAGTTCTCCTGCTTGATTCGAGTGAACCGTTATCGCGTTTCCTCCGAAAAGGAAGTAAACGCCTATATTACGAATCCCTCGGGCGGCACGCATTGCGAAGAAAACGTATTTTACCTGAAGGAGCTGGCGCACGCAACCCGCCGACAGCGTGAAGATCGGCGAGGAACGTTAGTGGGCCCGCGTTTGGCGAGACGGAGATTCCGCCGTAGGTGACAATGCTCGGCACGCCGGGTGGGCTATCGAATGCCGCCGGAAAGCACGAGCAGATACACGCAGCCGATCACGCCGGCCGCAAACAGGTAGTACGCCGTGGGGATCAGCGTCTTGCGGATCAAGGCCCCTTCGCGGCCGAGGAGTCCGACGGTGGCCGAGGCGGCCACCACGTTGTGGACGCAGATCATGTTGCCGGCGGCCCCGCCTACGGCTTGGAGCGCCACGACGAAGAGCGGGGCCAAGCCGAGGCGCTCGGCCACGTCGAACTGGAAGAGCGAGAACGTCATGTTGCTGATCGTGTTGCTGCCGGCCACAAACGCGCCCATCGCCCCGATCACCGCGGAGAAAGCCGGCCAGGCATCGCCCGCCAGGTAGGCCACCGCTTCGGCCAGTTCCCGGGGCATGCTCGCCAGATCGGCGGCGTTGACGTTCGACTGGATGAAGATCCGCACGGCGGGCACGGCGAACACGATCGCCACGGCGGCCCCGCACGTGGCTCGATTCGCGTCCGTAAGCGCCGCCCTGAACCCGCGAAAACTCATCCGGTGCAGGGGCATACATGCCAACGCAGCGATCAGAAACGTGGTGCCGGGCAGGGCCAGGACGTTGACGCTCTGGCGGATGGTCGTCTCGGCAGTTCCCTTATCTAGGATCTTCAGCTCCAAATTCGCCAGACCGATCGCCTCGCGCAACGGCCCGACCGTCCTGGCCGCCACCAGCAACACGCCGACCAGCACGTACGGAATCCACGCCGCCCAGAGCGAGATGTGCTTTGGCTCGGGCTCGTCGTCTCGCGGCGGGAAGCTGCTTCGCCATTCGGGATCCCAGGAACTCTCGGGAGGAAAGTCCCAGATCTCGCGC
>CAZDHR010000656.1:0-2612 GCA_964505295.1 uncultured Planctomycetaceae bacterium | reverse complement strand
ATTCGGGGGACGCAGTAGGTCTCGAACTTCACGCCCCGCGAAAGATCGAAGGCGTCGATCGCATCCATTAGCCCAAAAACCCCTGCCGAGATGAGGTCGTCGAGCTCCACGCCTTCGGGCAGCCGCGCCCAGATCCGCTCGCCGTTGTACTTCACCAGCGGCAGATAGATCTCCACCAGCCGATTGCGCAATTCCTGATTGGTCGGATCCCGCTTGTACTCGATCCAGAGCTGCTCCACGTCTTCCGGAGCGACAGTCGTCGGCATCAATTCCTCCGTGACGGCGCTTCAGTGCACCCGTTGAATGGAGATCCTTCTCTGCGTTTCCCTTCCCGCTTCCATCGTCATCCTTCGTCCGTGGCCCGGCGGCCGGTGCCCCCTCAGGCGACGGAGGGAGCCTCTCGGGCCTCTTCGCTCGACTTCTCCTGCGTCAACCGGCTTTGAACGGTGGCAATCACCGACTCCTCGACGGTCCGGGCGGCAATGCCCCCCACGACGTACCCCACCGCCGCAAACACCATCAGGCTGCACCACGCGGTAAGCAGCATCGTGTCGGTCGATTGCGCGTGGAGGAAGCCGCGTGCCAGGGACGTCAGGAGGGCCAGCGAACCCAGGATGCCCGCATACGTTCGAGCCACAAGTCTCCCAACCCAGCCGTCAAATCCGGTACATTGGGCAAAGTCTAACGGTGCACGGACTACTTGCAGTGTCCTTCCGTATCGGCTCTTCGCGGCCTTGGGTTGAGTCGTTTTTCGGGGTTGTTACCGGTTTGTCGAGAATCCTCCTTATTCACCTGGTGACCGCGGATTGGCTTGTCCGCCGGAGCACGCTTTTGCCCAATGCGCGGATCCCTCGGGCAAACTTGCACCGGGGCGTGCCGACCACGACGGGCTTTCCCGCCCCGTCGGCGGCGGGGACTCGCGGATCGTCGGCGACGAATCCGACGCCCTCCACCTCGATTCCCAGGAATCGGAGGCAGGCCTGGCTCAGCCGCGCGTGCACCTGGCGGGCGATGGAGCGACGCGGCGACTTGTTCACCAGCGTATGAACGGGGAGCGACGCATCGGGGGCCGCCCCACGGGGGCAGGCCAGCAGCTTGATCGACGCGTAGGCGTCCATGACCGAAGCGGGCTCCGGGGTCGTCACGAGCAGGACCACGTCGGCGGCTTCCCAGAGTTGCCGGACCCGGGAGCCGACGCCGTTTCCCCCGTCGACCACCACGTACTCGGCCTCGCTGTCCGGTATGCGCAACTCCCCGGCCAGCCGCTCGGGCGTAGCCCCCGGGGGCTCCGAGTTTTTCCCGAGTGCCCTGGCCGCGAGAAGTACATCGAGTCCTTCTGGGCCGGGCTCAAGGGCATCGCGGACGGTTCGCCGCTCGGCGACGGCGTCGGCCAGCGCGCCGCCCGCTTCCACGCGGGAGAGCACGGCGGCGGTGCCCTCGGTAGCCGCATCGGCCAACAGGGTGCGGCGTCGTTGCTGGGCGAGCACGACCGCCAGATTGACGGCGATGGTCGTCGTACCCACGCCCGCTCTGCCGCCGCCGATCACCAGGAGCTTCGGGCGATGCAACTTCGCCGCCGAAGCCGGCAAAGCGCCTTTTCGGACGAGTTCTCGTAGCTCACTAGCCTGATCGTACATCGGTGGCGATACCGTGCTCTAGGGTTAACGGTGGAAGGCCGTAACGGACGAAATCGTTGCGAGCTCACCACGCCCTTCCTTCCCGAGGGCGTGCCATCCAATGGGTCAACTTGTCTCTGCGCAGGCGCGACTCCACAAGGGCCCCGAACGCTCGACGGCTCGTTCGGCCGCCGGGCCCCATGCTTCGCGTCGGCCGGCGTCTACTTGCCGGTGATCGATTCCACGGCCAGGATGAGCCTCGCCAGGCGCCCCGCCTCGGCCGTCTCGATGTCGTCGGGGACGTTCTGACCGTTGGTCAAGTAGCTCAGCGGAAGCCTGCTGGTGCGCAACAGCGGCAGCAGGTTTCCCAGCCCGGTGGCTTCGTCCAGCTTCGTGAGGATCAACGCCGTGGTGCCTACGGCGGCGAACCGCCGGGCGGTGTGTTCGAGGGTCCGGGAGCCAACCACGCTGGAGAGCACGAGGTGGACTTCGTCGGCGCCCGCCTCGTTCAAGAACGACTTGAGCTCCTGGAGCTTGATCTCATCGCGGGGGCTGCGTCCGGCCGTATCCATCAGGACCAGGTCCAGGCCGTCCAGCCGTCGTACGGCCTCGCGCATTTCGCGGGGCGTGGAGACGACTTGCATCGGCAAGTCGATGATCTCAGCGTACGTCCGCAGTTGCTCGACGGCCGCGATGCGATAGGTGTCGACGGTGATCAAGCCCACGTTGCGTTTTTCTTTCAGCCGGTAGTTGGCCGCCAGCTTGGCGATCGTGGTGGTCTTGCCCACCCCGGTCGGCCCGACCAGCGCCACCAGCCGACGCCTGCCCGGCTGGACCGCGATCGGGCCGGCGATGGGGATTTCCGCTTCAATCAGTCGGGCGACCCGGGCCTGGATCATCGCCCCGTCGGCCAGCTCCTCGCCCGACGCCTCGGTGCGAACGCGGTCGACCAGCTCTCGGGCGACGTCCTCATTGACGTCCGCTTCAATCAAGTCG
>CAZDHR010000655.1:0-2614 GCA_964505295.1 uncultured Planctomycetaceae bacterium | reverse complement strand
ACTCAACCCTCAACCCTCAACCCTCAACCATCAACCATCAACCCTCAACCATCAACTCTCAACCCCATGACCGCTGCCGATTTCGAGGACGCGAGCTTCGAAGACGCTAGGCGCGAGATGCTCCACCAGCAGTTGCAGCGTCGGGGAATCGACGACGAGCACGTGCTGGCCGCGATGGGGCGAGTACCCCGCGATCGGTTCGTCTCCGGAAGGATGCTCCACCAGGCGTACGCGGATCGGGCGATGCCGATCGGCTGCGGCCAGACGATCAGCCAGCCGTACATCGTCGCCCTGATGTCCCAGACGCTGGAGTGTTCCGGCCGAGAGACCGTTCTGGAAATCGGGACCGGCAGCGGCTACCAAACAGCCATCCTCGCCGAAATGGCCCGGGAGGTAATCAGCATCGAGCGTTTCGCCGACCTGTCGAAGCAAGCGGGTGCCCTGTTGGGCGAGCTGGGCTACCGAAACGTGACGTTGGCGGTGGGAGACGGCACGCTCGGCTGGCCCAGCCGGGCCCCGTACGATCGGATCATCGTCACGGCTGCCGCCGCCCGGTCGCCCCCGGCCCTGTTCGAGCAGCTCAAGGAGAACGGCATCCTGGTGATTCCGGTCGGCGAGTACGACTACCAGCACCTGCAAGTGATCCGCAAGGTGGACGGCTCCCCCAGGTCGACGAACCTCTCGCCCTGCCGGTTCGTCCCGTTGGTCGGCGCCCAAGGCTGGCCGGAATAGCCCGACGAGGGAATGCGGAGTAGTAGGCACACGCCGTGTGCCGTCCGCCGGTTTCGCTCGTTCCCAAGCTCCGGCTTGGGAACGCACTTGAGGGAAGCGGCCGCTTCCCCAGGGGCGAAGCGGAGCTTCGCGGTTCGGGGTTCCCAAGCTGGAGCTTGGGAACCAGTGAAGTTAAGTCGGAAAGATATATGTCGGCCGACCCTTAGTTGCTCGCCACTTGCCACTTGCCACTCACCACTTGCCACTGAATCGCGGAGGTCTCCATGAACGCAGCCGCCGTAGCACTCTTCGCCTTTGCAGCCCTGTTGCTGGCCTATTTCACCTACGGGCGGTTCATCGCCCGGCGGATCTACCGGCTCGATCCGAATCGACGCACGCCGGCCCATGAGCTGGAAGACGGCGTCGACTACGTGCCCACGCGCGTGCCCGTGCTGTTCGGGCACCACTTCGCCTCGATCGCCGGCCTGGGGCCGATCCTCGGCCCGGCGATCGCCGTGATCTGGGGCTGGTTGCCGGCGGTGCTCTGGGTGGTGATCGGCTGCATCTTCATCGGGGCGGTGCACGACCTGGGCGCCCTGACCGTCAGCCTCCGGTTCAAGGGCCGCACGATCGGCGACGTCTGCCAAGACCTGATGGGCCCCCGGGCGCGCCTCTTGGCCCTGTTGATCATCTTCTTCCTCCTCGCCCTGGCGATGGGCGCGTTTGTGAACGCCATCTCCGGCCTGTTCGTCGATTTCAATCCGGACGCGATCATCCCGTCCTTCGGGCTGATGCTGGTGGCGATGGGGGTCGGGATCAGCGTCTACAAGCTGAAGGTGGGCCTGGGGCCGGCGACCGCGGCGGGACTGGTCCTGTTTGCCATTCTGATCCTCTGCGGCGTCAAGTGGCCCGTGCCCACGTATCAGTCCCTCACCCACAAGGAAACTCGCCAAGCGCTCGATGCGGCTCGCGACACAAAGCCGGCGGGCGACGTGCCCGGCTTCGAGAAGCCCTACGGCGCGGTCGCCGCCAGGAAGCACCTCGAGGCGGTGGGCGAGCACGCGGCGGCCGAGGACGTCGAACGGGCAGTCGGGGCGACGAAGAAGCGGTGGATCTTCGCCTTGCTGGCGTACGCGTTTGTTGCCTCGGTGTTGCCGGTCTGGCTCTTGCTGCAACCGCGGGACTACATCAACAGCTTCCAGTTGTACTTCGCGCTGGCGACGCTGTTTGTCGGTCTGATCATCGCTGCGGCGACCGGCGCCGCCGAGAGCCATATCGACGCCGCCATGTTCCGTCCGGACGTCCCCCTCAGACCGCTGGAGGCCGGCGAGACGCTCGCCGGCGTGCCGAAGGCGCCGTCGTGGCTGCCGCTGTTGTTCGTGACCATCGCCTGCGGCGCCGTGAGCGGCTTCCATTCGCTGGTCTCCAGCGGAACCACGGTTCGGCAGCTCAACCGCGAGAGCGACGCGGTGCCGATCGGTTACGGCGCGATGCTCACGGAAGGCGCGTTGGCCATCCTGGTGATCGTCGCCTGCGTGGCGGGCCTCGGCTCCGAGGCATGGCAGAGCGGGGCCTATGCCTCGTGGAGCGGCATCAAGGGCGGAGGGCTCCCGGCACAGCTCAGCGCCGTGGTGCACGGCGGGGCCAATTTCCTGGCCATGCTGGGCCTGCCCACCCAGTACGGCACCGCGCTACTGGCCGTGACCATCGTCGCCTTCGCGCTGACGACGCTCGATACGGCCACCCGGCTCTTGCGATTCAACGTCGAGGCGATCTGCCGCTCGATACGGCTCGAACCGCTGGCCAACCGCTACTTCGCCTCGCTCGTGGCCGTGGTGGCGATCGCCTTTTTCGGGCTGGTGCCGGCGGGCAGAACGCTCTGGATCCTCTTCGGCACCACGAA
>CAZDHR010000654.1:0-2627 GCA_964505295.1 uncultured Planctomycetaceae bacterium | reverse complement strand
TGATCCCTGATCCCTCATCCCTGATCCCTGATCCCTCATCCCTGATCCCTGATCCCTCATCCCTGATCCCTGATCCTCTTGGCCGTGGGCGAATAGGACCTCGCGCCCGGGATCGTGCCGTTGCGATACCGCAACGCGCCCATCGCTCGTCTCGACGATCAAGCCGGCATCGGTCGTCGATTGCCCTCTCGGGGCGAAGTGTTTGAACACCCCACCTCGGGCAGCGGAGACGACGGTGTGTCGCCCGCGGCCCCGACGGACCAGCAGCCCGGCGTGACGCAGATACTCGATCGACTTGGCTTCCGGCGCCGATCGGTCTGCGGGGCGAGCCGGCGACCAGTCGAGATACGCCTCGATCAGGTTCGCCAGCCGGTGGGCGACCATCCGGTCGTCGCTGAAGTGGGCCTGGCTGCCTGAGCGGAGGCTCTTGAGGTATCCGTCCGCCAGGTCGGCGGCCTCGGTGCTCTGGGCGGCCAGAAGCTCCATCCCGTGGGGATAGAAATGGTACGTGCCGCGGCTGCCGTACTCGCCGCCGAAGCTGTTGTCGGGATGGAGGAACAGCCGCGCGAACGCCACGGCGCGTCGCAAGGGCTCGTCCAGGCGCCCGTCACCCGTGATTCGCCGTACCTTGGCCAGGCAGTCGATGGTGACCGTTTGGTAGCCCGGATCGGCCCCGCCGTACTCCTCGAACCACCCCTCCTCGCTCTGCCAGGCAAGCAGGCGATCGATTCGCGCGTCGGCCGCTTGGCGGAATCGCTGCTTCCCGGTGATTTGTGCGACGCGGAGAAGTCCCAAGGCGGCCAGCGCGTGATGGTTGGAGAGGCGCCCCGATTCGCCGTGGTCGATCACCCAGTCGGCCCGACGCCGGAACCAGGCGACGAGATCCGGATCGTCGATCTCCAGGATTTGGTACGCGTGGGCGGTAGCCTGGAGCGAGAAGACGGCGGCCCCCAACGCCCGCTCAAACGGATAGTAGTCGTCGCAGGAGCCGTCGGCGTGGCTCGTCCGGGCGGCGAACCGGATGCCCGCCGTGGCCAGCTCTCGCACGCGCCGATTGGCATACCAGCGATTTCCGGGCAGCTCCGTCGCGTAGACCAGGGCTAACGGCAAGACGCCTTCCTGATACATCTCCGAGGGAAAGCTGCTGGTCAGGTAGTGCCAATACGGGCGGTCGAGACAACCGTAGGTGGCGTGGTACGGGTTGCGATCGATGGCCCCCAGGAGCCGGGGTATCTCGGCCAGCGCCGCGGAGAGATAGTGGTCGCGCAGAGCCGGGGCCCGGTCGACGGATGCCGCCTCCGCGTTGCCATCCGGGCCCGTCCGAGGACGCAAGGTGAAACAAGTCCCCGGAACGAGGAACTCACTTTGGCCGGAAGTGCCTGCCGTACTCCCCTCACGCGACATCAGCGATCCCCTTCGAAATCAGGATAACGGCCGGTGTCACCGTCTCACCTCGTCACCCTGTCACCCCTTCACCCTGTCACCCCGTCACTTTGTCACCCCGTCACTTTGTCACCCCGTCACTCCGTTTAGCGGCGATGGTGGGCGACGATCACTTCGGCCAGCAGTCCGAACATGCAGGTCATGAATCCGGCCACGAGGATCACGATGTCCGATTCCTGCATGCTGCTGGTGAGCAGGAAACTCAGAATGCTCTTGAGCACTCCGGCGGAGATCACCAGACCCGAAAGCGGCAAGAACACCTTGAGCGGACGGAAATAGAGGACCATCCGCAGCACCGTACCCAGGTAGGAAAGGGTGTCCTTGACGGGATGGAACTTGCTCTTGCCAATCCGGGGGCGGTAGTCGACGGGCACGTACTTGACCGCGTATCCGTTGGTCAGGAAGGCCAGCGTCATCGTGGTCACACAGCTAAACCCGTCCGGCACCACCCAGAGCCAATCGAGCATCGTTTCCCGCTTGAACGCCTTGAGTCCGGTGTTCAAGTCGGGGATCTTGTGGCCGGTCAGGTAGCAGGCCAGCTTGCGGATGAGCCATTTGGCCGGACCTCGGAGCCACGGCAGGGTGCCCTGCTCGCTGGTCCTGGCCCCGTTGACCTGGTCGTAGCCGGGAAAGTGGAGCAGAAGATGGGGGATCGCGGCGGCCGGATAGCTCCCGTCGGCATCGAGCATCACGACCACTTCGCCCCGAGCCTTGCGGATACCGACTTTTCGCGCCGCCCCCGCCCCACGGTTCTCCAAACACCGAACCACCCGCACCGGGCACTGCCAGCACGAGCGGGCGAATTCCTCGGCCAGGTCGGGGGTGCGATCGGTCGATCCGTCGTCGACGATAAGGATCTCGTAGCGAATCGACTCGTCGGAGAGGGCCTCAACGATTTCCGCGAGGACGTGCCGGATGGCGTCCTGCTCGTTGTAGGCCGGCAGGAGCACGGTCAGTTGCCACGGCGCGGTCACCTCCGTGGTTGAGGCCGCCACGACTTGCGTCTGCCAACCTTCCATGGCCTGGCTCCCAGCGCTCCGCTCGCTACACGGCCGGTCCCTCCACGGACCGCCTCGGCACACGCGGCCGCCGCTTATACCACAACGCCGCGGTCGGCTCCAATGCCAGTCGCAGAAAAAAGGTGACAGCCACCAAATCTGGCGAAGGTGGAGAAGATCGCGCCT
>CAZDHR010000653.1:0-2634 GCA_964505295.1 uncultured Planctomycetaceae bacterium | reverse complement strand
CTCGACTTCTTGGCCGAGGTGAGCGACGGCGACGCCCGACGCGCGCTCTCGGCGCTGGAGATCGGCGTGCTTTCCAGCGACGCGTCCCCCATCGAGTTCACGCGACCGTTGGCCGAGGAGTCGGTCCAGCGCAAAGCCGTCCAGTACGATCGCGACGGCGACACGCACTACGACGCCACGAGCGCGATGATCAAGAGCATCCGGGGCAGCGATCCCGACGCCGCCCTCTACTGGCTCGCCCGAATGCTCGAAGGGGGCGAAGACGTGCGCTTCCTGGCCCGGCGCCTGGTGATCCTGGCCAGCGAGGACGTCGGCAACGCCGATCCGGGCGCGCTCGGGCTGGCGGTGGCCACCGCCCAGGCGTGCGAGTTGGTCGGCCTGCCCGAGTGCCAGATTCCACTGGCCCAGGCGGTCACCTACCTGGCCTGCGCGCCCAAGTCGAACGCGGCCTACGTGGGCATCACGGAAGCCCGGCGCGACGTGCGTGAGGGCCGCGTGTTGCCCGTCCCCGTCCACCTCCGCGACGCCCACTACCCGGGCGCCAAACGCTTGGGGCACGGCGCGGATTACGACTATCCCCACGACCACCCGGAAGCGATTACCGCCCAAGACTACCTGGGGGTCGAGCGGCAGTACTACCGGCCGACGGATCGCGGTTTCGAGCGAGAGCTGGCCGAACGGCTCGCAGCGATCCGCGCCCAACTGCGGCGCCAGGGCGACGCGGAGTCGTCGTAGAGCCCTCTGTTCAAATCGTTACGCCACTTCTTCGTCGTAACAACTTATACGGTAGCAAGTTACGGCGGCGACCCGGGCAATCCTTCCGCCCGGCGATCAACGCACCCACCCATCTTGGGGGATGCCGTCAATTGGTGTAGCGTCGTGCGGCCACTTTGCTTATGATTCCCCGCCCTGAATGCCCGGAAGGCGCTGTGCGCGCGGGCAGGCGTTTGGCTCACAGGTAGGCGAGGCCGGTCAACACGAGGATGAGGGCCACCACGCCCAACAGGCCGAGCAGGATCCACCAGCCGGGCCGCCCGTGCCAGACGCTCGTCCGGTGCGTGATGTAGTTGCCGCAGACGGGACATCGGACGGCATCTTCGTAGACGTCGGCACCGCATTCCGGGCACGGCAGCGTCAACGACTCGTCGTCTTCGTCCAGGTAGTCATTTTCGTCCAGTTCATCGTCCGGTTCTTCGAACCACTCATCTCCGCCCATCGCTTTTCCCCGGCTGCTTGCGGCCGACTGTCGAACGCCGTTGAGCCTACCAGAAGTCAAACGCTCCAGAAAACCCCCTTCCCCACCGACTCGTCACGGAGGACGGACATGAACTCGATCAAAACCGTGCTCGTCGTCGTCGTGCTGGCCGTGGTTGCCGGCGCGGTCTACGTGCTGATCAACAACAACTCGGCGACGACGGCGACGCCTTCGGAGCTGGCCGATGGGTGGTCAGACTCGCCGAGCGTCGAGATGCCGGACATCGAGGTCGCCGAGCCCCCGTTCGGGGCAAGCGCCGGGGCGTTGTCCGACACCTCGACCACCGCGGGCAGCCTGGCTCCCCCGTTCTCTGCCGACCAGCCGGCGGAGCAGGCACTGGGAGGCGGGATGACGCCTCCGTTCTCGCCGACCGATAGCCCCGACGGTCTCGCTGGCCAAGCCCCTTTGCCCGGCTCCGCCCCCGACGCATCGCTGCCTTCCGACGTCGCGTCTGCGGTGGCGAGCTCCGGCGAGGTCCGTGAGGCGTTTGCCCAGTTCATGGAGGCCGCTCACAAGGACCTCGAGCAGGGCCGACTGGCCGAGGTGCACCAGACGCTCAGTCTGTGGTACGACAACCCGGAGTTGACCGCCGAGGAGAGCCGCCAGCTTACGGAGCTGCTCGACCAAGTCGCCGGCGCGGTCGTCTATTCCCGCCAGCACCTGATGGAACGGCCCTATACCGTGCAGCCCGGCGACACCCTCCAGCGTATCGGCCGGGCTTACGGCGTACCCTGGGAACTGCTGGCCAAGATCAACGGGATCAGCGACCCGGAAAACCTTGAGCCGGGCCGGGAACTGAAGGTCCTGCGCGGGCCGTTCGACGCGGTCGTCGATCTGGAGAAGCACGAAATGACCCTCAAGCTCCGCGGCCTCTACGCCGGACGCTTCCAGATCGGGGTCGGCCGCAACCAGGAGGAGCTGGAGGGCACGTACTTCGTCGAGGACAAGATCGTTCAGTCCGACGCCCCCGACAGCCCCCTGGGCCGATACTGGATCAAGCTCAACGACCGGGTCGGAATCCACGGGACCAACGATCCCCGGAACATCGGTGCCGACGACGGCCCGGGCACCATCAGCCTCGGCAACCGGGACATCGAGGACGTCCACGACATCCTCTCGATCGGCTCCCGGGTGCAGATCTTGCGGTAACGCAGTCGGCCGACCGGGGCCCGCAAGAAAGCCGCATGCGGCTTCGCCCCGCGACAATCCGTCACTCCTCACGGCTCCCAGCGCCCACCCCTTCCCTCCCGAGTCGCTCCGTGATATAGAGGGAGACAGACTCGTCGGCCGCAGGGGTCGTCGTTCTCGGCTTCCCAGCTTCAGTAGCAGCCCACACGCCGTGTGCCGTCCGCCGGTTACGGCACACGGCGTGTGCCTAC
>CAZDHR010000652.1:0-2662 GCA_964505295.1 uncultured Planctomycetaceae bacterium | reverse complement strand
CTTGGGGCCCAAGGCGGCCGATGGTCTGCGGGCCGGAGGCGTCACGGTCTATCGACAGACCTGGGGAACGGTCCGCGACGCGATCGAGCAGTTCAAGCAAGGCCGATTGCAGGAAATCTCCGACGCAGACGCCTCCGGCGTCTAGACCGACTTACGCGAACCGTGGAATACGAATACTGACCACTCGAAACAAGCAGAAAAGAGGTGATCGAAATGCCAAGTGGCGATGGAACAGGACCAGGAGGAGAAGGGCCCGGGACCGGGCGAGGCATGGGATCCTGCGGCGGCAAGAAAGGGAAAGGCCGCGGCGGGCGATCGAAAGGTTCGGCACAAGGGGGCGGTCAAGGCCGTGGTCAAGGCCGTGGTCAAGGCCGCGGTCAGGGCCGTGGCCGAGGAGCCGGCCGGGGACAGGGACGGGGCAAGCAGCAATAGCCGCCACCCGAAGCTTAGGGCCGTCTTGCCAAGCGAGCCGCGAGGCGGGGGCCGCGTGCTCCCGCCCGACCGCGGCAGCAGCAGTCGGCTCGACGGATCGGCGAGGCCATGTCCGACATGGGATCGACAGACTCGCGAGAGACCGCCGAGGGCTCGATTCGTGCGTCCGGGCCGGTGCGCCCGGGGGGCGGATCGCTCCTCGCCTCGACGGGGAAAGTGGCTGCAACGATCGGGCGAGAGCTCAGGCTGCACGCGCCGTTCACTACGCTCGGCGCTTTGAGCGGCGTCGCCATCATGGTCGTCCTCACCCTCGCCCACGTGCCTCGCTCTTTCTCGACCACGCTCTTCTGGAGCCTCCATCCCCTCCACGTGCTCCTCAGCGCGATGGTGACCGCCGGGATGTACCGGCTTCACGGCGGGCGCAAGCTCTGGGCGACCGTTCTCGTGGGATACGTCGGCTCCGTGGGAATTGCGACCTTGAGTGATTGCATCATTCCCTATCTGGGCGAGAGCCTGCTGGCGCTGCCCCATCGGGGGATTCACTTCGGTTTCATCGAGAAATGGTGGTTGGTGAATCCCCTGGCCGTCGTGGGAATCGCGATCGCGCAAGTCTGGCCCAAAACGAAGTTCCCTCACGCCGGACACGTGCTGCTGAGCACCTGGGCGTCGCTGTTCCACATGACCATGGCCCTGGGAAACCAGCTCTCCCTGCTCACCACGGCCGTGATCCTCGTCTTTCTGTTCCTCGCCGTGTGGATCCCCTGCTGCACGAGCGACATCGTGTTTCCCCTGCTCTTCTCGCGCGGGCCCGAGGACGGCCGCAACTCCTCGTAGCCGCACGAAACGACCGGCTTGATCCATGGACACCGTGACGTCAGACAATTGCCACCGGATGATCGCCATCCCCTTGACGCGAGGGGTGCCGACCCGTCTTCTGGGCGAGTGCGACAAGCTGGCGATCTTCCAGGTCGACGAGCGCCGGAAGCGGGTCCTCTACGAGTCGATCCATCAGGTGCCCTCGCTGGCGCCCGGGCTCCTCCCGCTTCGCCTCGATCGGTTGGGCGTCGACGTCGTTCTGGCACGGGCGGCGGGCGAGGCGGCCCGGGAGCTGCTCGGGCACTATGGGATTGCCGTGGTGCTCGACGTGCCGTCCAAAGCCCCTTCGGAGATCATTTGGGACTACCTGAACGGACAACTCCCGTCCGCCTTCCCCAACGAGCCATGACGCCGGCGTCCCGAGCACGGCGGGCGCCGCCCGGCATTTCCGCCGTGGCGGGTCGATCCTCGAACCTCGTTTTCCGACCACCAAGCACGCCAGAGAAGGAATATCCATGATCGACGCGCTTCGGATCACCGTGCTCAGCGAGAACACCGCACGCGGGGCCGGCCTCCTCGGCGAGCATGGCCTGGCGTTCTGGATCGAAGCCGACGGACGCCGCATCCTGTTCGATACGGGCCAGGGCAAAGTCCTCCGCCAAAACGCCCGGCAGTTGGACGTCCCGCTCCAGGACGCCGAGATGGTCGTGCTCAGCCACGGTCACTTCGACCACACGGGCGGTTTGACCGACGTGCTCGACTCGGGCGCGCGCCCGGACCTCTACCTGCACCCGGCCGGCCTCGAAAAGAAGTATCACCGCGAGAAGAAGCCCCCGCATCGCAGCATCGGAATCCCCGAGCTCGACGAACAGGGCCTGCGCCGGCGAGTGGGCACGCTGACGTGGACGCGGGAGCCGACTGAGCTGATGGCGGGGGTCCACGTGACGGGCGAGATCCCCCGACGCACGAGCTTCGAGGACACCGGGGGCGATTTCTACCTCGACGAAGCGTGCACCGAGGCCGACCCGCTGGTCGACGATCAGGCGTTGTACGTCGAGACACCCGCCGGGCTGGTCGTGGTTCTCGGCTGTGCCCATGCCGGCGTCGTCAATACGCTCGAACACGTCGCCGAGCTGAGCGGGAGCCGATCGATGCTGGCCGTGCTGGGCGGCATGCACCTGGTGCGCGCCACCAACGAGCGGCTGGGAGCGACCGTCGCCGCCTTCGAGCGGTTCGGCGTGCAGAAAGTCGGCGCGGCCCACTGTACGGGCATGCGGGCCACGGCGTTCCTCTGGTCGTGCCTATCGGAGAAGTGCTTCGAGTGCTGCGTGGGGACGACGTTCACCGTGGGAAACGCCTACGGCAAGGTGAACTGAGCCGCGCACACTTCTCCGAGCCCCGCCTTGCCGTTAGA
>CAZDHR010000651.1:0-2664 GCA_964505295.1 uncultured Planctomycetaceae bacterium | reverse complement strand
GCCCTAAACTCTAGCACATAGCCAAAGCTCAACGTCGTCCTGGCGCAAAACACTGGCCCAATCCCTGGGCGCCGCTGACCGTCGAGCCGTGTGCGGTCGGACCGGATGACGCCGGCGGGCCGTGCGGTGGCAAGCGCGCTTTTTCTTGGGCCAGATAGCGCGGTGCCCCCGATTCTATCGTCACCTCATGTGACACCGAAGGCGCCCCCTCTCGCTGGGCAGGCGGCAACCACCGAAATAGGGTGCGGGCCGCCATCTTGCCGCGAGCGCCCCGCCCCCGAACGACCCGCGGAAAAATCCGCGAAATTCCGCCAGCCAGACCCTTGCACAGATGGCGCACAGATGTATACTAGTGCCCGGCAAGAAAGTGTTGCTTTGATGTCGTCCAGAGACGCTGCTGCCATTGTTCGCCCAGGGGGCGGCCTGCCGGGCCACAGTATTGGCCCCTCGATCTTGGAGCCGATCTCGCTTCCCAGGGCGTGAGCTCTGCCTCGCTCGTCTGGCTCTTTTCAACTCCGTCGGTCATCCCGTACCAACAGCGACACGCTGCGCGCTGACCGAGCCGCCCAGCCCACAGAAAGGAGAGGTTGTCGCATGCATGACGTCTGCAGAATCCCACAACAGGAAAAACACATCCAAGCAGAAGACGCGCGATCAGGCGCGCACCGGCTGAAGTCGATCTCGGTCTTTGGTGGGGTCTTGGACGGCGTACGGCTGGAGTTGGCCGGTGGGCTCAACTGCCTGATCGGGGCCCGGGGCCCGCGCAAGAAGACGGCCTTGGAGCTGTTGCGCTACGCCTTGGACGCACTGCCGGCCAGGGAGACTGTCGCGACCGCATCGAGATTGCGAGCCAACTCGGCGTAGGAATGATAGTGATAATGGTCCTGCCCAGTAATATATGCGCCCAGTGATTTGGAGGACGAGCCATGGTGCCGAAGGCACTCGTAATCGACGACGATCCCGACATCCGGGAAGACGTCGCGGAGATTCTTGACTCGATGGGGCATGAGTACGACTTGGCCGCCTGCCAGGAGGAAGGCCGTGGGCTTCTGGCGGCCAACGAGTACTCGTATTTTCTGCTGGACCTGGAGATCCCCGTTGCGCTGGGCCGCAAGGCGCGGATCCAGAACGGGGAGAATCTGCTTCGGGAGATCGTCGCCCGACGGAACGGGCGGGCGGCCCCGGTCCTCATTATCTCGGGCCACGGGACGGGCAATCCGCATCTGGCCGTCGAGATGATGAAACTCGGCGCGAGCGACTATATCACGAAGCCATTTGCGACCTACGGCAGGACGCTGGATCGGGCGATTCTCGAAGCGCTCGACCGAGCCGATGGGAAGGGAATGGCGCGAGACGGCGCTGCCAGGTCCCAAGTCCCGCGGGGCCAGCCCATGCGGTTCCAGGGTGGTGAACTGGTCTTCTACCCCGATCGAGTGGAACTGTGCGGGGTAACCGTCGTTGAGGGCGACGTGCGCATGCGCAAGATCCTGGAGCAGCTACGGGAGAGGCGGGCCAACGGGAGCTACGTTGCCTACAGCGGCGCCAAGTTGGCGGCCAAGCTGCAGATCGTGGCGGGGCAAAACGGGATTGCCGAAGCGGTGAAGGACTTCCGCGACGAGGTCGTCCACGGCTTGGAGAGCAAGGGGATCGTGTGCGGCCGCAAGGACGTGATCCAGAGCGGCGGACGCGGATATCGGCTGGCAGAGTGGATCACAACGCGGGATGCCGGGTAGCTCGTAGCGACACCCAGAATCTGGTGCAATCGGTAGACGCTGCCGTGGGCATTTGAAGGTGAGTCTCGTCGGGTGGGACGCCCCGTGCATGGGGCCTGAGAAATGCCCCCGGTCATCGCCTGTCGGCCCCCTCTGCAATCGGTGAGGAGTCACGCCGATCGGGAGACATTTGGCACTTCCGTGCTCGGAGGGGCATCGTCGAATCCTACCCCGGAGAGCGGTAGATAATTGACCCCCGAATAGGTGGAATTTGTCGCAGATCCGCCGCCCGAAAAGGCCGGCACCACTGGCGGCACCAGGGCGGCTTCCCTTTCGTCTATCTCTCGTGCTGGTCGGGGTTTGCGTCGACTGGTCACTGGATTCAAAATCCAGTCACCTTCGGGTGGTGTGGGTTCAACTCCCACCTCCGGTACTTCTGACAGCGTAAGGGTTTACGTCAAGCACGGACCACCCGGAGATTCGGTTTCCCGCTGTCCTGTCCCGCTGTTTTCCCGCTCTCGGCCCCTTCCTTCCTTCCCGCCTTCCAGGGCCGCGGGGAGGGATGCCCCGTATTCGCCCATTTCGCGTTCCCCCCATCGCCGGTAGTGGTCGGTGGTCCCGGCGTAGGCGTGCCCCATTTGGTTCTGCAACTCGGGGTTCGCGTAGTTGAAGCGGGCGTGCGCGTACCGAAAGGCGTGGAACCCGTAGACGTGGCAGGTGGCCGTGCATTGGTGACCGGCAAGCCCTTCCTTCGGACAAACCAGGTCGATCTTGGCCGCGCGTTGAATCGTGTGGAGTTGCGGGTAGAGGCTCCGGCGCCCGTGGTTCCAGGGCAACATCCGGGGATCGTCGCCCCGGATCTTGACCAGGTACGGCAGGGCTCCGCTTATCTCCGGGCGGAATGGCACTGTCAAACGCTTCTTATCGCCCGAAGGGGAAGCGTGCGCGCAGA
>CAZDHR010000650.1:0-2711 GCA_964505295.1 uncultured Planctomycetaceae bacterium | reverse complement strand
GGTTCAGGGTTCACGGGTATAGGTGGAACTCCAAGTCCTGAACCCTGAACCCCGAGCCCTGACCACCGCACTCTCGTCTCGGTCTGAGGCCCTGCCTCCCTAGAATACCGGATTTCCGTGTCGAGAGTCCATGGCCGGTGGTGCTGCGATCCAAGTTTCGGGCGGAGCTGGAGGGGAAAGCAGCGAAAAGCGACGCACCAGGATCGCGGACCGCACTTCCGGCGTCGCGGATTCCGATCCGCCCGGCCAGTGAGGCTCGTCTTGCCGTGGCCCGAGTCGCCGCGCAACAGGGAGCCCGACGAACGCCGCGTCAACGCTGCGCGGTCCGTGTCATGGCCACCGCGACCGGCAGATAGCCGTAGAGCGTGTCGCCTGCGCGGAGGATGTAGAACTTGACCGGGTTGAACTTGCCCAAGTCGGGGTGATTGACGACGTAGTCGACGTTCTTCAAGGAGACCGTTTCCCAAATGTGCATTCCCACGAGAACGTCGCCCCGGCGGAGTCCCTGATTGGCCGCCGGACTGTCCGGTCGCACGGCGGTGATGTCCAGACCGCCGCGGTATCGGGTGCGGTACTTCTTGTGGAATCGTTCCGTGGGGATCGGTTTGAGCTCCACGCCCAACAGCTCCCAGTAGCGACCAACCGAGGGCTCCAGATAGCTCGGTACCCGCGCCAACTCCAGAGTCAGGTTCAACGTCTCGTCGCCGCGACGCGCCACCACGTCGACCGACTGGCCCGTCTCCAGCGCCACCATCGCCCGATGGAAGTCCAGCGGGCGGGCGATTTCCAAATCGCCGACGCTGGTGATCACATCGCCGGGCTGGAAGCCCGCCTCCTTCGCAGGGCTCTTCTCGTCAACCGATCGCACGACCGATCCCGGCCCATCGTGGGCGGGGGCGTTTGCCAGCTCCAACCCGTGCCAGCCCTTTTGCAGGCTGTGGGCGGCCAGCAGCTTGGCGGCCACGCCCACCGCCTTGTTGACGGGGATGGCAAACCCGATCCCCTGGGCGTTCGCCCGAACCGCCACGTTGATCCCGATCATCTCCCCGTCGATGTTCAACAGCGGTCCGCCCGAGTTGCCCGGATTGATGCTCGCGTCCGTCTGAATCAGGTCGTCGTAGTCCTGGGCCTCGTCGACCTGCACGGCCCGGTGCAACGCGCTGATGATTCCCTGCGTCACGGTATGCTCGTAGCCGTAGGCGTTCCCGACCGCGACCACCGGCTCGCCGGGCATCAGGTCGCTCGACGTCCCGATGTTGATCGCCGGCAGCGGCTCGGCGGAGTCGATTTTGATGATCGCCAGGTCGGTCTCCGGATCGCGGTTGACCAGGGTGGCCGTGTACTGCTTCTGCTCGGCGGTGGTCACCTGGATCTCGCGAACGCCGTCGATCACGTGATGGTTCGTGAGGATGTAGCCCCGCGGATCGATGACCACGCCGGTGCCCATCCCGTTGACGCGACGACTCACCTCCCCCACCACCGATTGCGGGCTGGTCGCTCCGACCGTCTTCTCACCCCGGATGTTCACGACGGAAGGCCGCGCTCCCTGCGCCGCTTCGACAATCGGGGTCCGTCGCAATTCGGAGCCAGCCAAGCGCGCGGGCAAGAACGCAGTACCACAGAGGAGTATCAGGCAAGCGGCAATCGTCCGGCGGGCAGTCAACCAGCGGGAAACGGGTCGGTCGGGCATAGGAGTTCCATCGGCGCTAGTGGGAAAACGTCGCGGCTACCATGTCAGCCGGGTCGCCACACGAACCCGTCGCCTCCGCGCGATTGTGTGGGACACCCTTGATTGATCGGACTTGCACTATCGGCGCCTTGATCAGGGGTGTCCTACGCGGAACAAGTTACCTAGACTCCCGTGAGTTCGGTAGGATGGGGTTTTTCAGCGGAACGAGTATGCAAGTTGAGAAGATGACTGCCCAATCCTTTTTCCCCCTGTGCCCATCTTCCCTAGGCTCTCAGTCGGACTGGTTTCGACCGATCGGGCCCAGCTTGAGATCCACGGAGGGCGACGAGGTCGAACTGGACCCGCTATCTCCGCTCTGGGGCGGATGCTTCGCCCGCCACCCTTCTCCCTCTTCCGGCATTGGAGCGGGGATTCCCTCAACAGGGGGGGCCTTGCGACCGTCGACTGTACCGAGACTCACAACCCCTCCGTGGGGAACCACATTCGCCTCGGTGCCCGGTAGGCAATCCTCCCGGGGCGAGAAGACGGGGCGAGTGGGTACCGGGTGGAAGCGGGGATGTCTGTAGGGCTCCGTCGCGCCGACCGGCTGAACGGGACCTCCGCACGACGCCTGGCCGCACCGACCGCACAGGCGACGTCCTCTCCCTTTCTGCGGCCGGCAGGAGCTGGCGACAGCCGAGGGCGGTGCCGGGGTCGGGCTTGCGCACGCGTGGCAGGCTGACACCTTCCCCTCCGGCAAACACCCGACCACGCAATCAACCCCCGCCCCGGAGCATTCCTCGCGGGCGTCGGTCCGGCTGACCACCCAGGGAACCCGGTTCATCTCCAGCGACGAGCCCCGATGGACAATCACGCCGTGTCTGGGCCAGCAACAACACCCCGAGGAACCGACCATCAGCAAGCAGACCACCATGACTTGACCGACCAGACTTCTCTTCTTCCAGCGCACCGTTGGCCCCCCCTTTGACGGATTGCACCTCCTGCGGAGAAAAAAGGTGAAAAAGGTGACAGGCACCTTTTG
>CAZDHR010000649.1:0-2729 GCA_964505295.1 uncultured Planctomycetaceae bacterium | reverse complement strand
GGATCGAGAACCAAAACGACGGGAAGATGTGGGCCCACGGCACCGGCATGAAGGCCATCTTCGGCACCGTCTCCCTGAACCCGACTAGCCCGATCGCCATGGACGGCAACCGCTATCCGATCACCGAGATCGGGCTGTTGAACCTGGTCGAGCGGCTCCTCGAGGTGGCCCAGCAAGATGCCCAGTACGGCGAGTGCGAGGTGAAGTTCTTTCCGGGCGCCAAGATCAACGATCGTGTCTGCACCTGCATCCAGGTGATGCATCCCGTGCCGCGGCGGAACTTTCGCTTCCACGTGGCTCGGATCTTCATCGACGACGAGCTGAACGTCCCCATCCGCTACGAGGCGTACGACTGGCCCAGCAAACAAGGCGAGGCGCCCCCGTTGATGGAACAGTACACCTATCTGAACCTGAAGCTGAACAACGGCTTCACCGACGCCGATTTCGACGTCCGCAACCCCCAGTACCGGTTCTAGTCGTCGGGACTGGGTAAGCGCCGACTCAACCGGCAAGTTGCCCCAACGACCTCGCGCCGCCTACAATGACGGGGCGAGGTCGCTTTGTTTTTTCGAGGACACGCCGTCCGCTGTCGCCGCAGATCGTCCGGAGTCTCGGATGCAGACCGAGCCCGAACCGCGTGCTTCGCCCCCTCCAACAACCGCCCGACGCCGACCGCGGCGGTGGCGCCGTGGCGGCTGGCCGTACCTGCTCGCCCTTCCGGTCGCCTTGCTGTTCTGCGTGGGGGTCCTGATGCTCTTCGAGGAAACGTTCATTTTCTTCCCGTTGCATTACCCCGAAGGCGACTGGCAGCCCGACGGGCTCTCCTTTGAAGACGCCTGGTTCACCTCGCCCGACGGCCTGCGCCTGCACGGCTGGTACGCCGGGCGCGACGACCCGCGCGCGGTCGTGCTTTTCTGCCACGGCAACGCGGGCAACGTCACCCACCGGGCCGAAACGCTCTACACTTTGAACGAGCTGGTGGGCGCGTCGGTCTTGATCTTCGACTACCGCGGCTACGGGCGGAGCGAGGGAAAGCCCGACGAAGAGGGAATCCTGGCCGACGCCCGGGCCGCCCGGGCCTGGCTCGCCGAGCGGGCGGGCGTCGCCGAACGAGACGTGGTCGTGATGGGCCGTTCGGTGGGCGGTGCCGTGGCCGTCGACCTGGCCGCCAAGGACGGCGCCCGGGCCCTCGTGCTCGAAAGCACGTTCACGTCCGTCCCCGACCTTGCCGCTCACCATTACCCTTGGCTACCCGTGCGCCGCCTGCTGCGCACCCGCTTCGACTCCCTCTCCAAGATCTCCAACTACCACGGCCCGCTACTCGAAAGCCACGGCGACGCCGACACGATCGTCCCCTACCCGTTGGGCCGCCGCCTGTTCGACGCCGCCAACGACCCCAAGCAGTTCTTCCCTATCCCCGGCGGCGATCACAACGATTTCCCCCCGCGGGAATACTACGAGGCGCTGGTCGCGTTTTTCGATGGCTTGGTGTAGACAGAAAGGGAACCTTCTGCTTTCCTCCGGGCTTTGACCTTTGTGCGGAATCTGTGGTATCATGAGAGAAGGCACGTCTGAAGAGGAGAGCCGATGGCCGCCGAACCGCAAAGCGAACTCGATTTGTTCCATCAGTTCTTGAGCGAGCAGCTCGAAGACCACGGAGCCGACCTGTCGCCGGAAGAGAGCGTTCAAGCGTTCCGCGCGTACCAGCGCGACCTGAAACGTCTCCAAGAAGAGGTCCGCCCCGCGCTCGAACGAAGCCTGCGGGGAGAATCTGAGCCACTCGACGTCGACGACCTCAAGGCACGCGTAACCAAGAGACTCGCCGATCAAGGCATCACCGACTGATGGCCCGAGTCACCCGAGATCGCTTGGCTGATGCCGATTTGGTTGAGATCGCCGAGTACATCGGCCAGAGGAGCGATAGCCCGGACGCCGCCCGCCGCTTTCTGGACAACCTCCACCAGAAGCTCGACATCTACGCGACGCAGCCCGAGATGGGCCAACTCCATCCCGACCTCGGCGAAGGCGTCCGACTCTTCTCCTTTGGCAACTACGTAATCGTCTACCGACCTATCGAGGACGGCATTGACGTGCTTCGGGTATTTGAAGGCCACCGAGACTACCCCTCGCTGTTTCGCTCCAAGCCGTAGGCGCAGGGCCTGGGGCGGCAAAATGGGATATTCTACTCTAGTCGCCCCGGTGCGGTCCCGATGGCACCGTGCACCGTATGGCGTCAAGTGACGAAGTATCCGTTGGCGTTGCCTGCCGCCAAAGTGCTGATTGGTGGAAAATGGCGGAAGCAAGGCCTTTCGCGGACGAGCGGCCTATATGACAAGGAGTGGAGTCCCATTTTCTCGCTCAGTCCAGCGCGAAGTCTTCCTCGGTGCTCTGCTTGCGGTAGATGGGCAGGTGGCGGTAGTAGACTTCGAGGACCATGGTGCACATGGCCGTGGAGTAGAGGCGGCCGCCGCGCTTGCCGTGGCCGTCGCCCTGGATGTACCAGCTTCCGGTCTCGTGGCCCTTTTGGGCCTGGGCCTTGACCAACTGGTCGCGCATCGCGGTGTTCCACTTCTTCCACATCGGGCCTTCCATGTGACGCATGACCTGGGTGGCGTAGTAGTTGTAGTACATGCTCTGAGAAGGGCCCTGGTCACTGATCCACTTGGCGCCGCGCTCCAGCGCCGGGTTGTCTTTCTTCCAGCCCAGGTACATCCGGCAGAGCAGGCCGA
>CAZDHR010000648.1:0-2731 GCA_964505295.1 uncultured Planctomycetaceae bacterium | reverse complement strand
CGGTAGTGCGTTCCCAGGCGGAGCCTGGGAACGAGGGGACATTTGCGCGCGACAGGTGAGCTGAGCATGAGCGAGTCGGACAACGACCTGGCGCGGGGCGAAACGGCTCAGCCCGGTTGTGATTCCCATTCATTCGGCACGCTGCGCGTGCCTGCTCGCTCGTCGTACCTCGGGCTGGTCGGTACGGTGGTCCGGTGGTTCGGCCATCGGGCGGGCTTGAGCGAGGAGCAAAGCCAGGAACTGGAGGTGGCCGTCGACGAGGCCTGCACGAACGTCGTTCGGCACGCCTTTCCGGACGAGGCCGACGGGGAAATGACGGTCGTCTTTCGCCCTGTCGGCGACGGGCTGGAGGTCACCGTTCAAGACCAGGGGGTGCCATTTAACCCTGCGGAGGGGGCCGGGGTCGCGCGCGAGAAACGGTCGCGCAATCCGGCTTCGGGTGGAAGGGGGCTGCTCTTGATCGATCGATTGACCGACGCAGTCCGCTACTGCCGGGACCCGCGGGAAGGCAACCGGTTCACGCTCATCAAACGCAAGTAAGGAGAGAGGGCGATGGCTGTCGACGTCAAGGCCAGCGAGCTGAACGCCGACGTTCGGGTCGTGCAGTTGTCCGGACGCTTGGACATGGAGGCGGCCGACGCGGATACTCCGGCGCTTCAGCAAGCGCTCGAGCAAAGCCCCGCCGGGGTGATCATCGACCTGGAAGCCGTCGAGTTCATTAGCAGCTCGGGGCTTCGCATGCTCATCGCCGGTTTCCAGAGTGCCCAGGAGGCCGGCAAGCCGATGGCGCTGGTCCGGGCGCAGCCGTCGGTCTACAAGATCTTCAAGGTCTCGGCGCTGGACGCGATGTTCCGCTTCTTCGACGACGAGGCCCAAGCGATCCAGACGCTTTGGCAGTGAGTGTTGACCGCGTTTCGCGATTCCAGAAGGAGCCCCGGTCCGTTCGCGGGGACGGGGGCCGAAGCGACGGTCCTTCTCCCGACGCAGAAACCGACGCAAAACAATTTCGACGTTCTTGAACCGGACTTCCGTCCCGCACCCTCGCCTCGATTCGCAAAGGGAGTGATTGATGGCAACCGAAGACGCAGTGTGCGCTCAGTCCGACGCACGCACGGCTTCCGCCGCCGAGTTGGCCGATCGGTTGGTTTCGCAGACCCGCGAGGCCGCCGCGATCTTCACCCAGTACCGCCAGGACGAAGTCGACCGCATCGTCGACGCGGCCGCCAAGGCTGGCGCCGCCCGACGCATCGAGCTCGCCCGGATGGCCGTCGAAGAAACCGGGATGGGCGTGTTCGAGGACAAGGTGATCAAGAACCTGTTCGCCACCGAATACGTCTACGACGACATCCGCGACGTGAAGACCGTGGGGTTGGTGCGCGATTGCCCTGAGACCGGGGTGATGGAGTTCGCCGAGCCGTTGGGCGTGGTGCTGGCGGTGATCCCGGTCACCAATCCGACCTCGACGACCATGTTCAAGTCGCTGATCTCGCTCAAGACGCGGAACGCCGTGATCGTCAGCGCGTCGCGCAACGCGCTTCGGTGCACGGTCGAGGCGGCCAAGACGATGTACGACGCCGCGCTGCGGGCCGGGGCGCCCGACTACGTCATCCGCTGGGTCGAAGAGCCGTCCCGCGAGCTGACCCGCGCCCTGATGATGCACCCCGACGTCTCCCTCATCCTGGCCACCGGCGGAATGGGATTGGTCCAGGCGGCCTATTCGTCCGGCACGCCCGCCATCGGCGTCGGCCCGGGCAACGTGCCGGTCTACATCGACGTGAGCGCCGACGTCAACACGGCGGTGAACGACGTGCTGATGAGCAAGACGTTCGACAACGGCATGATCTGCGCCTCCGAGCAGGCCGTGGTCGTCGACGAGAGGATCCAGGACGCCGTCGCCCGGCGATTCCGGTCGCAGGGGGCCTATTTCCTCGAACCCGACCAGATCGCCCGGGTCGAGGCGATCGCCATCGATCCGCAGAAGAAGAGCATGTCCCCGAAGGTCGTGGGCCAAAGTGCCCGGCGCATCGCCGAGCTGGCCGGGATCACCGTGCCGGAAGACACCCGGGCGTTGATCGCGCGCCTGAAAGGCGTCGGAGAAGAGCATCCGCTCTCCCGGGAGAAGCTCTGCCCGATCCTTGGCTTCTACACGGTGCGCACACTGGAGGAAGGCGTCAACCTCTGCACCGACCTGATGCACTTCGGGGGCCTGGGCCATACGGCGGTGATCTTCTCGCAGGACCCCGAGGCGATTCGCCAGTTCGGCGAGACGATCAACGCCGGGCGGCTTATCGTCAACTCGCCTTCCTCCCAGGGAGCGATCGGCGGGCTCTACAACCGAAACCATCCCTCGTTGACGCTCGGCTGCGGCGCTGGCGGGCAAAACATCACCACCGACAACGTGACCGTTTCCCATCTACTCAACCTGAAGCGGGTATCCAGAAGAATGGTCGACATGCGATGGTTCCGCGTGCCGTCGAGAATCTACTTCGAGCCCGGCTCGCTCGACGAGTTCTTCAAGCACGAGATCAAGGAGATGGGCGCCCACCGGGCACTGATCGTCTGCTCCGGCTCCGCGCTGAAGCTGGGAACGACCCAGCGCGTGGAGACCTACCTTCGAGAGGCGGGCATCGCCACGTCGGTCTTCTCCGACGTCCAGTCGGACCCCACCGTCGAGACGATCGAAAAGGGCGCCGAAGCGATGCGCCGTTTCGAGCCCGACCTGATCATCGCG
>CAZDHR010000647.1:0-2745 GCA_964505295.1 uncultured Planctomycetaceae bacterium | reverse complement strand
CGTTCTGGCCGGGGCCTTCGAGGACCGCGCCGTCGCGGCGGACCTTCTCGCGCCACCGGCCGCCCCCGGCGTCCATGTGCCGTTGCATGAACTCCTTGGTGCGCCGAGCGATTTCGAGGAACTTCGGGTCCCGGCCGAAATGGCGGTATAGGAAAGAGTAGACCCAAATCGCGCGTCCCTGATACCAGATGTATTTCTCGTCGCTGGAGACGGACCCGTCGTCGTTCAGCTCGCACATGATCCCGCCGAGCTCGCGGTCGATGCCGCCGCGGTCCCAGAAGGGGAGGAAATCGTCAAACAGGCGGCGGCGGTAGTCGTCGCGAAGCTCCCGGAGGCTCATCCCGGCGATGGTGTCGGGGAGCGTGGGGAAAGCACAGGGGCGAAAAGTCGATTTCACCGCGGCGCGGGGACGTGATCGCGACGCCGCGTCGGATCGGGAGGGAGGGCCGGCCGGCGCCGAAGGCCCCGAGGCCAACGCAGCCACCGCCGCGCCCAAGAAGTCACGTCGTCTCATGGTGCACCTCCTTCGGTTCGTTGCGGCGCCGTGGAGAGCACGCGCCAAATCTCTGCCCTTGGATGGAACCGGATTACAGCCCGTCGCACCTGACGCGGCAATGACCGAGACTACCGCACGGACCCAGGATACGCGGTGGGGCATCGCCCGACAACGGGGGCGCCGGGCCACGGCCGTCAAGTGTGACAACGCAAGCGGACTGACGGGCGGCCGAAAAACAGCTTCCCGACTTCCGAGAGGGGTAGGAAAGACCGGTTGCCCGGTCTCCCCTCCTTCCGAACCGGACGGGCGGATCTCCCGCATCAGGCTCTCCGGTCGATGGTGTTACTTCGGGGGGGATTGACGGAAACGAACCTGGGCTTGTTCCAGGCTGCAAAACCCCAGGCCGATCCCAAGCGGCGGAAGTACGGATGATGGCCTGGGCCATGGGATCGGTGCCTGGTGAAACAGCCGGGCGGACTCGCCGCTTGCCTCCCTCGTTGGCCGTTTGGCATCCGATTTGCACGGCAATCTAGCGGACGAGGCCGGAAGTCACGGCCTTGCCCATGCGAGTTGGACTTGAGGCATGCCGCGACGTCCAACAAGATGTCCTACGCGACCATCTTCCGCGCCGGTTCTCGAGGACGGCGATCGGGAAGACGCGTCGAGCCGGACGCCCGGCCGATCCGGGCTGCAAAAGTGTCTCACTGCGTCGACAAGACGCGCGAAAATCTTGCACGGTGCCACCTCTTGTGAGGGGGCAGTTTGATATGGCTGACCGACAACGACCGGCCAGTCGAGGTCGAATTGAGTTAGGAGGACGAAAATGCGAAACGCGACGATTCTTATGGCGAGCTTCGGGTTGTTCTGGGGTACATTGGCATCAACCGCTTCGGCTCAGAGAGGGATGGGGGACCCGGCGGGAGTGGCACGCGAGGCCACCAAGCCGAAGGTGGTTTCGCTTTCCGGGAAGGTCGTGGAGGTCGAGACCGGACCCTGCGAGATGTCGACGGGGCGATCAAGCGTCGGCACCCACTTCCTGCTGAAGACGCAGAAGGGAGACACGTTGAACGTCCACCTCGGGCCGGCGCCCGCGGTGGGCTTCATTGCCGACCAGTTGCGTGCCGGCGCAAAGGTGACGGTGGAGGCCTTCCGCACGGACAAAATGCCGGAGAACCACCACGTGGCCAAATCGCTCACGCTCGACGGCAAGACGATCCGGCTCCGCGATGACGTCTTCCGTCCCTTCTGGCTGCAAGGTCCCGCGGGTTCGGTGAATCGCGCCGGTGGCCCAGCGCAGCCAGGTGCGGCGCCGCCTCGCGTCGGCCCTCCTGGGTACGCAGTGCCTCCGGCATGGTCTGCTCGCCCACGCTATGGCTGGGGAGCCGGACAGGGACGCGGCCCGGGCTACGGCCAAGCGCCCGGATGGGGACGCGGGGCAGGCTACGGCCGCGGGGCAGGCTACGGGCGAGGTGCCGGGTACGGCCGAGGTGCTGGCTACGGGCGAGGTGCCGGGTACGGGCGTGGCGCCGGATGGGGGCCGGCCGGCGGTGCCGGCTGGGGGCCTGGTCAGGCGGCAGGACGCGGTGTCGGTTGGGGCCGTGGCCGGGCCTTCCTCGACCAGGATGCCGACGGCGTCCGCGACAATTACGAGAAGATCCGAGGAGAGAGATAACCGAACGGCGGCTCGGTCATTTTCGCACGATGAGGGTAGTGTAGAATAACAACCGGCGTGCTTCGGCACGGTGGCAGCTTACGATCGCTGGACGTACCCACATCATGCGTTGGCGACATCCGCTTATCTACGGCGTGCTGCTTTTGGCTTGGCTCGCTTTTGCCGCCTGGCAGTATCGTGGCTACCGGCACGAGCGACAGCTCGCGCAGGAGATCCTGCATCGCCAGTCGCAATCGGTGATGAACGCCCTGGTCGGCGGAATCCGATCCCACCGCCGGCTGGGGCGTTTTTTCCAGGATCAGTTGCAGGGCATGCTCGACGAGCTGGTCAAATCGGAAGACGTGCTGGCCGTGACCGTTGCCAGCGCGGATGGCGGCATGCTCCTCACGGTCGGCAACACGGAACTGCTCGCGAATCTGCCCCAGGTGGCGGGCGACTATTGGCGGGAGGACGGGTTCACCCGCGTCGAACGGCTCGAGTTGTCTCCGGTGACCACGGGTCCCCCTTGGAGCGACGAGGGCGCGGGCTCCGATCGGGGCCCCGGCCGAGGCTATGGACGACGGCGGCGGCTCGACGC
>CAZDHR010000646.1:0-2757 GCA_964505295.1 uncultured Planctomycetaceae bacterium | reverse complement strand
AGTCACGGAAGATTCGACGATTTCCCAATTCTAGGCAACCCCAATTCCTAAGCCTTGACAGAGCACTAGTGCTCTGTCAAGGCTTAGTTTTTGGGTTGGGGCGTAAAATGCTCGCGCGTGGGATAGTCGCTGATCGCTCCGCGATCATGGCGTTTGGTTCGCGGAGCGAACCACGACTATCACGCCGGGCGACCCCCATTCTTAGGCTTGACAAAGCACTAGGGGTTTCCGCGTTGCGGCCGTCGAACGCCGCTTTGTACTACTAACCTCAAACATCGTCAAGTTCTTCACAAAGATTACTGGTCAATCAATCGCAACACGTTGCTTGCAAGTGGTTTAGGGTTCAGGGTTCAGGGTTCAGGGTTCAGGATTTCGGGGTAAACGTGTCCTCAGAGTCCTGAACCCCGAATCCTGAACCCTGAACCCTCCTCCTTTGGCTGCGGCTCCGCCGCGCTGTGCTCCGAGAAGACAATTGCGGGGGCGTCGCCGACTGTTGCCCGCGGAAGCCGAAGAGAGGATGAGCACTGAAAGACACCGAAAAGCAGGTGTGCACTCAACTCCAGTGTGTGACGCCCCCCAGTAACGTTGGTACAGTCGCCGTTTGTTGGGATCATCAAGAAACGCTGCACGGCCGGACCAGCATGATCCCTACGTCACCCGCGGCGACCCGTTCCACCAGAGTGCTTTACCGAACCTGTCAGCTCCCTCGCCGGAGCGGCCGACCCCTATGAGACGCGATTCTCAATGGCCCAATTGCGTTGGGCCGATGAGATAGATCGGCGACGGCCCCACCGTCAACCGGACTCGATGACCCTCGACGTTCAAATCCAGCGATTCGCCGAGATGGTCGAACGTCTTCAGGAGCGTCCCCTGGACGCGTAGCTGAAGGGTCTCGTCGTTGCCTACCCGCCACAACGCCCAGGCGACATGCCCGTCCGGACGCCGCCAGTGCGGATAGTACAGATTGCCGGTCTGCCAGGGGCCTTCGAGGTTTTCCGAGCCGGCCGGGCGGACACGGGCGAGCGTCTTCAGGGCTGCGTAGGCCGGCTTGGGCGACAGGTCGCGGTGCACGATGCCGAAATGATGCTCGTTGTGGTCCGGCTTTTCCTCAGGGGCCTGGAACTCGTACCAAAACGTCACCCGCACGCCCACCTGCAGGGCGAGCAGATACGCCCGGGCGAGCATCTGGGCCTGAACCTGGGGACTGACGCCGCGGGGGCCTCGATGCGTGGGCCAGCCGATTTCGGTGATCCAGATGGGCTTGTGGACGTCGTCATGCTCGGTCATCAGGTGGCGGAGCCGTATCAGCTCGTCAAAGCCCGGGTGTGCTTCCGGCGGACGCGGATAACAGTAGGGATGCACATTCATCACGTCGAAGTATGCTTGCCCACCGGCCTTGTAGATGCCTTCGAGGTAGGGCCACGGTATGCTCGAAGTCCCTCCCAAGAGCACCACAAGGCCGGGGTCGATCCGCTTGATCTCTTCATAGGTTGGATTCAGGAGCTTGACGTAGTTCTCCGGACTGGGCGTGTCGTGCCAGGCCGCCTCTAGGTTCGGCTCGTTCCAGACCTCCCAGTATCGCAGCCGGTCCTTGTATCGCGTGACCACACGGCGGACGTAATCCAGCCACTGGTCCAGGTGTTCGTGCGCCGGCCGCGCCCAAGGGACGTCGTAGTCGAGGATCGGCAGAATCCGCACGCCTTCGGCCTCGGCCCAGTCGAGGGTCTCATCGAGGTGGTCGAAGGTCCAGACGCCGCGTTGCGGCTCCACGCCCGACCAGTCGAAATCGGTCCGCACCCAGCCGATGCCCGCCTCTCGCATCAAGCGGAACTCTCGTTTGGCAACCTCATGCTCCTCGCCCCGCGAGATGTGAGCAACCACGGCATAGGGTGAATTGGCCTCCGCACCGCGGACACCGGACCCCCACGAGAGCATCGTAACGGCCAAGAGGATCGCCAGCAGCACCCGTGCACAGCCCGCTTGTGGAACCGCGATCCCGTGGCCGTCGCCCAGGATCCTGCCCGGCGATCGGGCGATCATCGGCATGCGGATGCCGCCTTCCCAGATCTTTCTTCCCTTCATTCTCTGCAATCCCCCGTGCTGCCAGCGAACCAGGGACCGTTGTCCGAAGTGAAGATCACCAGGGCCGGTCGCCAAGGTCCGGTTCCTCAAGTCTCGGCGATCATGATTTCAATACCCGTGAGGCTTTTGAATGTAGCTCTCAGGCCCCCTCCTGTCAAAACCTGGACGCGTTTTCCAGATTCAACGACTTTCAGACACCTTCCTTGAAGGGAGGCATCGACGACCATTTCGACATCCGTGTCATCGGAAGCGTGTCCGCGCCGGGGACGGAACAACAGCAGATCCCCGTCGCGGATCTTCGAGCGAGCCAGCGGATAGGAAACGCGTGCCTCTTCCATGCTTCACGTGAGCACACCAGAAAGGCTCACATGCGTGAAGAGGCTTTTTGCAGATGTTTTTGGATTAGGGCCCGACACGCCCGACACGGCAACACGTAGATCCTCCGTCCGCACCCGCCACACCGAACCGACTCCGGCACGAACTGCTCGCCATCGCTGAGCACGGGCCGGAGCGTGCTGACGGCCGTCCGGTCGCCGTGGGCGATCTGCGTGATGAAGCGGGCCTGCCACCATTGTTCGGCCTTCCAGCGGGCGTAGCCCCAATACCGTTGAAATAGGCGTAAGTCACAGCCTTCTGCTAAGTTAGGTTTGGACAACAGACCTATAGCACGGAGGC
>CAZDHR010000645.1:0-2804 GCA_964505295.1 uncultured Planctomycetaceae bacterium | reverse complement strand
AAGGACTCCGAAAACGGGCTGAATATCGTCTTCCTTGGTGCCACGTCCCGAGAAGGAGGAGGCATCTTCGACCTTGACCTGCCCCACCGCGGCGGGGTTTTCAAAAACTATCACTCCGGCGCACTCAACTCGTACCACGTCTCGTACTGGGCCTGTTCGGCCACTGCGCAAAGCGGGATCCCGAGGCGGACCGCCAACGTCCGCAAGAACCACGGGTTCTATCTGGTGAGCTGCGGCATCGACCGCATTGCCGGAGAAGGGCCGGGCCCGCACCGCGTCCGGGTGCTCAAGGTCGGCGGGAAGCTCCGCGTCGAAACGCGGGGACGGATCGCCGCCGCCTTCGACGACGACGGCTCCACGTACGGCCCCGTTGGGGGAAGCGGCGCGATCGGGCTTCGCCAAATGGGCCACACCCATCGGGCCGGCTACACGCACTTCAAGGTCTGGAAGGTCCAGGCGCGCGAGCCGGGGAACTGACCGCCCCGTCCCCCACGCGTCCTCGCCCGTCGTTGCGACTTGTGTCGGCTGGCGCGGTTTTTCACGCGGTAGCGACCGGCACCGGTCCTTCGTCCCACGTCGCCTTCTTCTCTCTGGGCAGTCTACGTGGCCTCCGGCAGCCGCCGGCAAGCCGGAAGGGTGGGCTTGCCGATTCTTTAGTAACAGCGCGGGTTCGTTCGTAGCGCCGTGCTGCGGACACCCGTCGTGCGACACGTGGACTGCGAGGCACCAGAGCCATGCTCAAGAAGGGCTTCCTTGTTCTTGTCCCGTTGCTGGCGGCGGCCGGCCCGATCGCCCTGTTCTCGGCGGCCGGGTGGTGGTCCCAGGTTACGGCCTCCGTGTCCCCGTCCTCGTCGACGCAGAAGCAGGGCGGACTGTCGGCACTTTTGTCGGGCTCCTCCTCCGGCGGCACCGCCGCGTCGGCAACCTCAGCGGCTGGGGGCTCGCTCGAAGACGTCCCCACGTACGACCTGGCCGACGTGTTCCGCTTCGACCTGAGCCCCGACTGGGTGGTGGCTCGCTGGCCGCGCGTGTCGGCCGGGTTGGGCTACCTCGAGCTCCAGGGATACCGCGTGCCGCTCGTTACCGGGACCGCCGAAGACGACGTGGCCGGGGCGCTCACCTACTACTTCAATCCCCGGCAGCAACTCCAGCGGATCACCTTCCAGGGGACGACCGGCAACGCCGGCAGACTGGTCAGCCACGTCACCTCCCGCTTCGGGCTGGCCCGCCGAAGGATCAACGACGCCAGCGTGTTCTTGTACGAGATTCCGGGCCCGGACGGACGGGCGACGAGCTTCCTGTGGATTCGCCCGGCCCCGGTGGTCGAGGCGAGCGTTCCGCATCGGCGGTTCGAGGTCGCCCTGGTCATCGAGCGACCGGAGAAGCGTTGAAGGGCAAGTGGAACAGACCCCGGCTGTGATGCGACCCATCGCGTCTGAAGAGGGGGAGGCTGAGGGCCGCTCGATTTCACCCAGCTCGTACGAGTGGAAACGGCCATCGACCGCATGACCGACGTCACTTCGGCCTTTCCATGAATCACCCGGTTCGGCAGACGCTCACTCCTTGGCCGCTTTCCCGGCGTCCGGCTTGGCCTTGGCCCGGCTTTCCAGGGTGGGGGGCTCGTACTCGAACTCCTTCCAGACCATGGGTCGCCGGTGGATGGGCTCGATGCGAAGCATCACTTCGCCGTTCTGGAAGATGCGGACCGTCCCGTTCGACTCGCTCACCGTGACGGCCACGGCCTTGGTGGCGCGGCTGATGGCCGCGGCGGCCCAATGCCGGGCGCCCAGGCCCTTGGACAACGTGATCGTGCCGACGGAGGCATCGAGGTAGCGACAGGAAGCCTCGATCGTGCCGTCGGCCGACACCACGAACGCCCCGTCCAACTGGGCGATCTCTTTGATCCCCTCGCGAACTCGGCGGTCGTCCAGATTCCGCTCCTTGCGGTTGTAGCCCCGGACGGGGTCAAAGCCGGCCGGGCGGCTGGCGGCCAGCACGTTGCGGCTATCGCCGACCACGAACATGGTGCCAACGGGCTTGGCTTCGCGCCCCTCCCGGCCGATCTCCACGGCCAGGTCGACCACCAGCTTCAGCGTGTCGAGCGGCACCCGGGTCTCCAACTGCCGCAGATCGCGGCCGGTGAGCCGATCCAGGTGGTCGCCCAGGCCGATGACGCTGATCGAGTCCATCATCTCGGCTTCAAAGCCGCTGTACAGGGCCACGACCACGGAGCCGGGCTGGAGGATGTCGTCGGCCACGGCCTCCAGCAGGGCCTGGGTGATCCGGTCGTGAACCGGGCTGTCGGGCATGTCGAGAGCCACCGCCTCCAGTCCCGCCGCTCGCGCGCCTTCGAGCTGCTCGGTCGTGTCGACGGCCACCAGCAGCTTCCCCTCGCCGGAAAGCTTCTTCAAACGCGGCCAGTCGGCGACCCCCTCAAGAAGGAGCAACACCGCATCCGCCTCCGATGCTTCCGACAAACGGATGGCGACGTTGTACAGCGTCTTGAACCGATCGGTAAACCTGAGTGGCTTCATCCCGCCTCGGGCAGCCTGCTGCCGGTCTCCGTCGTTCGTGTGCTTTCCTGTCCTGCAAACCGCATGCCGGTCGTCGAGCGCCGGCCGCGTCTATCGTACGGTTTTTTCCGCCGCGCGACAAGCGCAACACAATTGCTACGCGACAGGACGACAGGAGGTGCAAGTCGGGGTTTGCGGGAAGTTTGTGGGAGTGGGATACGTCAAGGGCGGTCTTCTGGTGGGGGGAGGCGATTGTCTGTTAAGTTGGGTACCTCAGGGAGCCAGGGATGA
>CAZDHR010000644.1:0-2804 GCA_964505295.1 uncultured Planctomycetaceae bacterium | reverse complement strand
CCACCTTCGCCTCGGTGAGGAACTGTCGATACCGGCCCTCGCCTTCGGGGGGTATCAAGTGGCAGTTATGGACAAGGGTGCCGTTAGCGAAGTAAGAAGGGTGTCCGGAGACGTGCAAGTTAAAGACAACTCGTTTGCCCGCTGGTTTGTGATGCGTAAGACGAACCAGCCGTTTTGAGCCAGGAAGAGCGTCTTTCGTGAATCTTGCATCCTGCGTTTTGGCGACTGATGACTTTGCCCGTCCAGTTCGATCGCAATCATTCGGTGAGGATTGGCCACGTCGATCTTGAGATTCTTGGGCAAGGCTCTGCTCTTGTAGTTCGGCACGGGAACAACATGCTCCGCAATCCACCCTTGCCCCAATCGCTCCAACAACGCCGTCTGCGGCTTGGTTAACTGGCCGTTGCCCCCACGAATCCTCGGTGCGTGCCCTTGAGCTTTCAGCGTCGCGCTTACTTTCTTGCGGACCTCTGCTGATCGCATGCAATTGCTGTGGATTTTCGAGCAGGATATCGAACAGAATCGCTGCCTGAGCCACAATTTCTCTCTCTGGACTCTCAGACGGCCGTCCGTCAGCTGCTTGGTCCATGGCCGAAAGATTCTCCCGCAGCACTCGCAGGCCTTTGAGGCCGATTGCCAACGAACCGAGTTCCAAGGAGCCTGCTTTTCGCCATCCACACTCGGTGAGGATTGGATGGTTGGGCGTGCATGTGACCGATGTTCCATCGGAATACTCCAAGGTTACGAGTTCATCGACGGTTCTTGCCGATACCGCGATCACCTGGCTAACGCCTGTCGCATGACATACGAACATTCCCGGCTGCACTTGCTCGATGGAGATGTCACCAGACGGCGTCGATATGCGGGTGCCCGCGACAAAACACTCATCCACAATTACCAAGTCAAACGCATCGAGTTCGCAGGCCCGCTTGTAGACGCTCTGGATGCCGGCGATGATCACCGAATGCTCCGTATCGCGACGCTTCAGCCCCGCCGAGTAGACGCCGAACCTCACCTCCGGGCAGATGGCCCTGAGCTTGTCGGCCGCCTGCTCGAGAAGCTCCTTGACGTGGGCGAGGATCAGCACGCGCCCTTGCCACTTGGTGACCGCATCCTTGCAGATCGTGGCCATGACGGGGGTCTTGCCCCCTGCGGTTGGGATGACGACGCACGGGTTGTCGTCATGGTGGCGCAGGTAGTCATAGACGGCCTGGACCGCGTCGTGCTGGTAGGGACGGAGCTGGATCATCGGGTTGCCGTGTGATGAGAGGCATGTCCGAAAGATCCGGCGTCGGGACTTGCGCCCGATGGCTCGGGTTATGAGCCCGAGCCCGCACTATGCCGCCGGATGGGCCGCACCCAGGCCCATAGTCACGCCGCGGCCGTGGTCGCTCGATCCTCCGGAAGCGGGAACAGCTCGGTCGTCGCGGCGTAGAGCTTGCCGAGTTGCTTCCCCTCGAGATAGGCCGACAGTGCTCGCTCCGTCTTGCCGTATCGCTCCCGTACCTCCGGCCGGCCGCGCCGAGTGTGTGCCGCTTCGATCAGGAACTTGAAAAGCAGCGTGATCGGCTGATCGTCCTCGCCGGTGGCGATGCCCGACTGAAGCACGTCTGCGAAGTGCCGCAGCTTGCGAGGATCGGCCGAGTAGTACGCCCGCGCCAGCACGCCGCGCGTCACCGCCGTGGCCACGCCGCGAAACCGGGCGGTCGGGAGAATCTCGTTGGCGAAGTGCACGGCCCTACGGTCACGGGCAAGGACCTCGGCCTCCTCGCCGGGCGTCATCCGGATGTAAGAGCCCAGTCCGACGAGCATCGCCCGTAAGGTCGCCAACTCCGACTTGCTCACGGTCCCGATCGTACCGGCCAGGGAGATGATCTCGTCGTTCGTGCGAGGGCGAATCGAATCGATCGCCGCGAGCGACTCGGCCGGCTCGTTGAAGAACACCCGCATCGGCACCGTCGCTTCGGACATGATCACGGCCCACAGCCGGTGCTGGCCGTCGAGCAGGACGCGATTCGTGCTGAAGGCGATGCCCTGATGGGTCAGTCGCCATCGGCCGGCCTTCATCTCCCGGGCCAACCGGTCCACGTGAGCATCGACCACCTTGCGGTTGTGCGTATTGCACTCGGTCAGCCAGGCAGCGGCGATCTCGGGCGACACGTCCATCACCACACTGTACGGGTCGTTGCGTTGGAAGAATCTCTCAATCATCGGTCAGGTCCTTTCGGTAGGGGGGTTAATCGTATTCGGGGCACGTTGGGACGGTAGCCACCACGGTCGCATTCAGAGGACTGCGACCAAGCTCATGTTTCGAGCCCTTTCAGGTAGCTGGAGATTTTCTGGACCAGCGCGCGGAGGTAGTCGGCATCGAACAACTCGATGAGAGTCCTGGCCCCCATGACAGGGTTATGGGGCATGGAGAGGGCCGTCATCTTCTCGACGGGATTGGGGGCGCGGGTAGGGTTGTGGATCGTCAGTCTGGTTCGGCTGTGCTTCGTGCGTTGCCGGCCAGTTGCTGGTTGACGATTCGCGCCGCCAACCCTTGCCCTCCCTGAGGGATAGTTCTTGCCGTCACGACCGACCCGGCTTGCCACGTGGGGAATTTCCCCACGTGAGTGCAGTTCTGCGCGGTACTTTGCGACTGTCTTGTGGTCGACACCAACATGCTCGGCGACCTGGCGATCGCTCCTTTTCTCGCCGTTTGGGTGTCTCAGAGCGGCCTTGACCGCCCGCTCCTTATCCTCCGGCTTCCTCCGCAGCCCATGCGCCTTGTTCACGCCATAGCTGTACCACTGGGCCTCCGA
>CAZDHR010000643.1:0-2810 GCA_964505295.1 uncultured Planctomycetaceae bacterium | reverse complement strand
CAGAGCTTGTCTGGACACTTTCGGCGGCGTATCTATCCGTGTCGAAACGACCGACGGAATTCCGGGGACACGAACCGATTGTAGGCGACTGGGAAACACACATCATTACCTAGTCTTCCATTATCGGTTCGTGTCCCCGGAATTGACGTTGGAGAGCAAAGAGCCGGTGGGCTATCCAGACTGGTGCGTTTCACGCACCCTACGACAAGACCTCTAGCACGCGCTCGGCCGCCTGTTCGCCCGTGTGGATGCAGTTGGGGATGCCCACGCCGTGGTAGGCGTTGCCGGCCAGCTCGAGGCCGTCGAGCTGGGCCACGGCGCTTTCGATCCGCTCGACCAGCCCGGTATGGCCCACGTGGTACTGGGGCATGGTGCGGGGCCAGTGGCTGGTGATGCGGTAGATGGGATCGCCCTGGATGCCCAACAGCTCGGCCAGCTCGCCGAGGACCAGGGGCACGAGCCGGTCGTTGTCCATCTCGGCCATCTCCGGGCACCGGGCCCCGCCGACGAACGCTCGCAAGAGCACCTTCCCGTCCGGCGCCCGATGGGCGTACTTCTGGCTGGAGAAGCTGAGGGCCAGGATCGGGCTTCGCTCGATCGACGGGACCACGACGCCCATCCCGTCCAACCGATGCGCGATCTGCTCTCGCTCGTACGCCGCCGAGACGATCGCCGTTCCCTCGTACTGGATGCTCGCCAGCCGGCCGGCCAGCTCGGCGTCGATCGGCTCGATCAGTCGGGCGGCCGCGAGGGCGGGCGTGGCCACGATCACCGCGTCGACCTCCTCCGTGGCTCCGTCCGCGGTGGTGAGCCTCCAGCCCTGGGCGCAGCGCTCGATCCTCTCGACCGCGGTCTGAAGCCGGACTGCTTCTTGGGGAAGCCGGTCGCGGATCGCGTCGACCAGGCTGGAGAGCCCCTGCCGAAGCGTGACGAACATGCTGTACCGGGCGCCGCTTTCCGACCGCGATCTCCGCCGCGAGTGCATCTGGCGCCGCATCGCCCGGATCAGGCTGCCGTCGTCGCGCTCCATGTCGCGGAAGCGGGGAAGCGTGGCCAGCACGCTGAGCTTCTCCATGTCGGCCGCGTAGACGGCGCTCACGAGCGGCTCGACGAGCCGCTCGAAGACCTCGCGCCCCAGCCGGCGGCGGACAAAGCCAGCCATGCTCTCGTCGCCGTCCTCCTTGCGCGCCGGGATGAAGTACTCCAGGCCGGCCCGGAGCTTTCCCAACGGGCTGAGAATCGGCGTGACGGCCAGGGGCCACATGCGCGTGGGGGCCATCATCAGAAATCCGTCGGGCAGCTTGTGAAGCCGCCCGCGGCGGACCACGAACGTGCGTCGATGGGCCGGGTTGGTCTGGATCAGGTCGTCGGCCAGGCCCAGGCGCTTGCACAGGTCGACGCCCCAGGGGACCGTGGTGATGAAGTTGTCGGCGCTGGTCTCCACCTGGAAGCCGTCGTCGTGGACCGTCTCCAGCACTCCGCCCAAACGGCCCTCCCGCTCGAAGAGCACAATCTCGACGTCCGGCGCCAGCTCCACCAGCCGGTGGGCCGCCGCCAGTCCGGAAATGCCGCCGCCGATGATGGCGACGCGCTCGGTCGTCTTGCTCTGCTCGTCCACGTTCCAGGTTGGGAGTTCGAGTGTCGCTACTCGGCTTTCACAGAGGGAGGATCGTGCCCCGGCTCTGCGGATTTCCCTGGGTATTATAGCAGCGTGGGTGCGGCGTGCGGTCGGCGTGCCAAATAGCGAAGGCCGCCGAGGACGTCCTCAGCGGCCTGGGGCCCGAAAACCTGCGTTCAGGAAGGCTCTGCGCTTACGGTCTCTGGCTGCGATAAAGGATCGGGCCGCTGCCGCCGTGGAGGTAGACGGTGACCGGGATCAGCCCTCGGCCGCGGACGTCCTGGACCAGCAGATGGCACACGCCTCCGCCGTAGCGGAGGGCCTGGAAGTAGTCGTGGTCATTTTGGATCCACCGGCCATTGATCCGCACGATCGCGTCGCCCGGCTCCAGGCCGGTCCGGCTGGCGGGCGTGCCCCACGGGACATGGTCGACCACCATGCCCCGGCCATACTCCATGTGGCCGTAGAGGCCCAAACGGTACTGTTGGGGGGGAGCAATGTACGGGTTCGGGTTCACGATCTGGTATCGGGCCTGTTGGGCCTGGGCCGGCGCGGCGACCAGAAGGCCCCCCACCGCAATCGCTGCCACGGCAATCGCAACTCGTGTGATCTTGCCAGCCTTACGTCGAGTAGACATAGTATGGTCTCCTCAGTTAGGTATGCTTTGTATTCCCCGTTTGCTCTTCCCTTTCGGTATGAAGAGTGTCACAATATTCAACCATGTGAGAAAACTTCAATGTCCCTCACAGAACCGGACTTGTGGATTTCCCACATCCGGCTCTTCAGGAAAACTCACTGCACGGGCGACAGCGTGTACAGGTTGTGAACGATGCGGGGCTGCGGCAGCGGGTAGTGCTTCCAGTATTGGTTGAAGCCTGCCCAGTTGAACGAGCGTCGCTGGCTGCGGCGGTTGAGCCACTTCAGGGCCAGACGCAGCGCCACGCGAGGGAAGCGCTGGAGCGACGGCATGTTGCCGCTGACCCCGTAGTACTGGTAGTGCCCTCGCAGCTTCGCCGCCAGGATCGGCCACCACTCCTTCGCCGGCAGGAAGTTCCGCACGCGCTTGAGCCACGCGTTCAGCTCTTTGCACTTCTTGCGGAACTTCTTCCGGCTCGTCCTCCGGCCCACGATGAACTTACCCCGGCGGCTGGTGCCGCAGAAGTGGGTAAACCCAAGGAAGTCGAAGGTGTGA
>CAZDHR010000642.1:0-2812 GCA_964505295.1 uncultured Planctomycetaceae bacterium | reverse complement strand
CGCACGGCAGGCTGCCGGGGGGGATGTCGGTCTTGGGTTTCTCCGCGCTCCCCTCGCCGGGCCGGGCAGAGCCGTCTGCCACCGCGGCCAGAAGCGTCTTCTCCTCGATGCTCGTGTACGCCGCGCCCACCCCGGCCGCGCCCATGACGCCCCGAGCCAAAAAACACCGACGGTCGGTTTTGCGTGCCATTTGCTGATTACCTCTCCATTTCGCGTTGAGACGGTTCTATTCTGCCCGTACGGGGGCTCCTGCACGTATCCCGAGACCCGACCCGGTATCCCCCCCGAATGGCGTCCGCCGCCCTGCTCCAGGCAGCGGGCATCCCTCTAGTTTCACAGCGGGTCGGGCGAAAGTCAACTTGTCACGCCCGCGGCGTGTCGCAGCGGCGAGTCAGCCCACCGTCTGGTTCCGAAAAGACGAATGGCCCCCCAGCAGGGGCAATACGGCGATCCCCTCCGTTGTGTCAAAACCCAGCTTCGACGAAAACACGGCGCGCCGCAAGACACTCTGGTTGACCATCGCTCTTGGCCGCGCTACGCTCGTCCGCTGTTCCCCTTGGACCTGGCGCGAGGTGGACGTGTTCGGCCTGGCGGAGCTCCAGGCGCTGCTCACGCAATTGCCCCTATGGCCCTTCCTGGAATGCGAGATCATTCCCATGCTCTCGACCGAAGAAGCCCGGGAGTCGGCCAAACGCGCTCAGGCCGCCATTCAAAGCTAGAAGCAGCAGCACGAAGCTAGGCACCGATACTTCAATGAGTGTCGTTGTTCGCTGGAGCGAACAAGCGTCTTTTCGCGGAGCGAAAAGCGACTATTGCGCGTCAGGCCCGGCAGACCATTCGGGTCAAAGCGACGGCGGACCGTGCCGTGCTCAGCCGATCGTGCTCAGGTCGGGACCGCCCCTTTCTGTCCCCGTACACTCAAGCGTACTTCTTGGCCACGCCCTCGTAGTCGACCTTGGCGATATCTTCGGCCGTCATGCACACGGAGGTTTCGACCGCGGCGTCGAGCGTCAAATACCAGGGCTCGGTGACGCGCGGGAGGTCCAACGCCGTGGGGACGTCGACGATCACGACCGCCCCGCGCTGCCCGTCGGCGCCCTTGCCGAAGTAGATCGCCTCGGGCTTCGTGTCCTCGATGATCTGCCGGACCTTCGCCCCGATCTCCCCCTTCCGCCACAACTCGTTGAACCGCGCCGTGGGAAACGTCACAAGCAACATCATGCGCATCATAGGCTCCTTAGCTTCCGGTTTCTGCGGATCGACCAAGTCACGTTCTGTCGGCGGGCTGTCCAGCCGTCTGCCGCTTTGACGCTCATTGTAAGCCCTCCTGGAGCCGCGCCAACCGACCGCAGGGATTCACGGGCTCGAAAAGCCGGGCCAAGATGCCTCGGCCGACGGTTCGCATTCGGTGGGCCGCCATGACAAGCTCCTGGAACGAATCCGTTTCACACCACAATACCCGACCTTCAATTACCGGCACTTCGGAGACCTGACCGATCCCCTCCGTCGCGGCCACCCCCGCCGGGGGTGACCTCGAATTACTGACACTTGGCCGATGACGCGTCAGTGACTGACTGGTACGATATAGGAAATCATGGAGGTACCCATGTCGCGAAAGAAGAAGCGGAAACGCACGCTGCCCGGTCATTACTGCTGGGCCTGTGGCCGACGACGACCGAACGAGAAGTTCTCGGGTCGCGGTCATGCTCGACATCTCTGCCGCGAATGTGCGAAACTCGGCGCCGAAGAGCTTGCTTACCGGCAGGCTCTGCTCAATCTGGAGCGATGCATGACGCGGGAGGGAATCATCCCGCGTAAACGTCGCAAGTCCTTTGAGCGATTCTTGCACCACGACGACCCCCGAATCCGTGCCGTGGCGGAAGAAATGCTGGAAGAGGACCGTACGACGCGTAGGTTCATGCAAGCCGAGGCAGAGCTTGACGAGACCCGGACAGAAACCAGTGAGCCGACCGGGACGGAACCCGATGATCAGACTCAGGCAGAACCCGACGGCGAGACTTGCCGTACGGAGATACCGTTTTGAGCCAGTCCCAACGACACCCGCGCACGGCGGGAGTCGGGATCTGCGGGAGCCCCGCTCGACCCTACCGGGGCGGCTCGGTCTCCTCGTGCGGCTCGATCTCCTCGTGCGGCTCGATCTCGCCACATGCCGCCAGGGCGAGGATGGCGTAGGCGGTGCCGGCGTGGGTGATGTAGTGGCGGCGGTCCTTCCACATGGATCGCGTGAACCAGCGGCCGCTGGCGCGCTGATGGGTCTTCAGGTCTGTTCATCAGTGTCGGCGAAATCGCCCTCTGGCTGCGCGTGCGTGACGCGAGCGCCCGAAGCGGTCTCTTCATCGTTCGAGCCGCAGCCATTGAAAATCCGGCAGATCGACAGCGACATGAGGTAGTATCGCACGTTTTTCGCTCCCCATTGAGCCTTGCACAGCGCATGAACGGAGGGCTTCCGCCGGGAGCCGGGGACAGAAGAATCCGGTCCATGTCGGGCGATCATTGGCAATGCAGAGGTCAACAAAGTCTACCGACCAGGATCACCAGCCAAACGGGCAGACGGAGTAGACGTTTGCGTCGGCGCCGCACGCACCGACACCGAGTCAAATTCGAGTCGTTTGCCAGGCCGCCGTCAAGCATTCGGTTCGGGGTTCGCAGCGACGTCGAAAGACCTTCGTATTCCAGCAGGAAACGGCGACCATGCGGCCCGATGTGACTCGCAAGAAGCAGCCCGCCGAAAGACATAGGGTGCTCGTATAATATGATGTTCGGCTTTTATGCAGACTGATGTGTGTACCCG
>CAZDHR010000641.1:0-2814 GCA_964505295.1 uncultured Planctomycetaceae bacterium | reverse complement strand
GTGCACTGAAGCACCATCACGGAGGAGTCCATGGCAACCACTGTCGCTCCTGAGGACGTGGAGCAGCTTTGGATTGAGTTCAAGCGGGACACGTCGAACAGGACGCTGCGCAACCGGCTGGTGGAGATCTACCTTCCGCTGGTCAAATACAACGGCGAGCGGATCTGGTCGCGCTTGCCCGAGGGCGTGGAGCTGGACGACCTCATCTCGGCCGGCGTCTTCGGCCTGATGGACGCCATCGACGCCTTCGACCTGTCGCGCGGCGTCAAGTTCGAGACCTACTGCGTGCCCCGCATCCGCGGGGCCATGCTCGACGAGCTGCGGACCATGGACTGGGTCCCCCGCCTGGTCCGCTCCAAGGCCAGCAAGCTCAACGAGGCGGTCAAAAACCTGGAGGCGAGGCTGGGCCGGCACCCCTCGGAAAACGAGCTGGCCGCCGAGCTGGGCATCACGGTGGCCGAGCTGGAAAAGATGATGCTCGACGCCAACGCCGTCAACCTCATCAGCCTCAACAAGAAGTGGTACGAAACCGACAGCTACAAGGACGTCCGCGAGATCGACATCCTCGAGGACAAAAAGGGTGAAGACCCTACACGGCGCATCCAGAAGAACGACCTCATGCGCCTGGTGACCAAGGGGCTCAATCGCAACGAGCGGCTGATCATCATCCTCTACTACTACGAAGAGCTGACGATGAAGGAGATCGGCGCCACCTTGGACCTCTCCGAGAGCCGCGTCAGCCAGATGCACAGCTCGATCGTCCAACGCCTCCAAGGCCAGCTCGCCCGGCGCCGACCCGAGTTCGGAAGCTGACCCGCCGGCCCGTCGCCGCGGTTCAGAAGAGCGAGGCGAAGTAGACGAACACGGCGATCAACAAGACCACGAGCCCCAAGATCACCGCAATCGTCCGGGCGCCCATTCGGTCGCCCGCCGCGTGCTCGGACTCCACGTCGTAGCCGTCGCGAAACCGGTGATCGCACGACGGGCAGCGGCGGGCATACTCGGGCACGAAGGGCTCGTCGCACTCGGGGCAGACGAGCGTCGCCGGAGCCGGCCCCGACGGAACGGCCGCTTCGTCTTCTCCCGGCCCCGCCTCGTCGGCTTCGTCCACACCCGACACCGCCTGCGGCGAGCACCCTCCCCCGTGGCAACTGCACGTGATGGGCCGGGCATCTCGGTCGACGACGAGGGGACCGGCAAACTCCGGATCGGCCTGGGCGAAGTGAGTGCCCGTCGTTCCACAGGCCGGACATCGTGTCACCCGCAAGACGCCACACTGCGGGCACCGCGGCCACGCGCCGCCCGCCTCGGCCGGCGATTGCGCTTCGACCGGCGTCTCTTGCGGTGCTTCCGACGGCGGGGAGGTCCGCGCGTCGAACTCCCTGGCGATTCGCCGAGCGGTCTCCGCGTCCTCTTGGCGGACCACGATCTCCGCCGCCCAGTCTGCCCCGGAAGTCGCCGTCACGCCGGAAATGCCCGTCTCGGTCACGGTCGCGTCGATCCCCGCCTCGGTAAGCACGTTCTTCAACTGGTAGGCCACCGGCTCCGTCGCCGCCGTGTACACGACGATCAAGTGGTCGTCTGCGTGCTCGTCGGTTCGCTCGTCCATCTCGATTCTCTCCGGTGCAGGTGAATGGGGGCCCGCGCGAATCGATCGGCTGCATCCAGGACCGGGACAAGACCGAGCACCGGAAGGCAACCCCCCCGCTATCTTACGGGGATCGGTCGTCGCGGCAAGCCGGAAACGTCGAAACCGAATTGCCCCCCGGCACGGCCGCCGGCCGAATGATTGGCAAGCGGCCTGCGCCCGAGTATAAAGGACGCACGTCGAGCCCCATCGTGCATCAACGATCGAACCCAGGGAGAGATGCCATGACCCGGTTTCACCGCCACGACCGATTCTCGATCCGTGCAGGCACTGTGCTTTTAGTCTTGGCCGGACTGGCCGCCGTCGCCCTGGCCGAGACGCCCCGCGTGCTGGAGCCGGGCAAGCTGCCGAAGGACAAGCGGCTGGGCGACCTGGTCACGCTCGACGGCTACTTCCCGTTCGCCGTGCCGGCGACGCCGGACGCCTGGGCCAAGCGATCCCAGCGCGTGCATCGGCAGATACTCCTCGCCCTGGGGCTCTGGCCTATGCCGACCAAGACCCCGGCGGGCGCCGTCGTCCACGGCAAGATCGACCGCGGGGAGTACACCGTCGAAAAGGTCTTCCTGCAAAGCTTCCCCGGCCATTTTGTGACCGGCAACCTCTATCGCCCCAAGGGACGTAGCGGGCCGGGGCCGGGCGTGCTGTGTCCGCACGGGCACTGGCAGAACGGGCGGTTCTACCGGGCCAACGACAAGACGTTCGAGCGGCAGTTGAAGGCCGGGGCCGAGAAGTTCGACCCCAGCGGGCGATTCCCACTCCAAGCCCGCTGCGCCAAGCTCGCCCGCATGGGCTGCACCGTGTTCCACTACGACATGGTCGGCTACGCCGACAGCGTGCAGCTTTCGCACCGGCCGGGCTTGCGCGAGGCCATGAACACGCCGGAGAACTGGGGGTACTTCAGCCCGCAGGCCGAGGCTCGGCTCCAGAACATGATGGGACTGCAGACGTACAACTCCATCCGCGTGCTGGACTGGTTCGGCGAGCTGCCCGAGGTGGACGCCAAACGGATCGCCGTGACCGGGGCAAGCGGCGGGGGCACGCAGACCTTCATCCTCTCGGCGGTCGCCCCCCGGCCGGCCGTCGCCTTTCCCGCGGTGATGGTCTCTACGGCGATGCAGGGCGGATGCACCTGCGAAAACGCCTGCTACCTGCGCGTGGGCACGGGC
>CAZDHR010000640.1:0-2821 GCA_964505295.1 uncultured Planctomycetaceae bacterium | reverse complement strand
AGGTGACAGGCACCTTTTTCCTGAAAAGGCCCTTCGGGTGCTTCGCACAAAAGGTGCCTGTCACCTTTTTTCTCCGGCCTAACGTTTTGCGAGGAGAGCGCCCGTGTCCCCGTTTCTGCGCGTGTTTTGTGGAATTGTGCTCGTTTGGTTGGTTTCCCCTCCCGCGCTCTGGGCTGACCAGCCTGCTGAGGCGATCGATGAGGCGGCGAAGCTTGGGTGGCATACAAGTTACGCCAAAGCCGTCGAGGTCGCCATGCGGGAGGGAAAGATGCTGCTCATTTGCTTTCACCAGCCCGGCGGGAGCGAGCTCTGCGACCGGTTCGCCCGCCAGGCACTCGCCGATCCCGGCGTGGCCGAGAGACTGAAGCATTATGTCAGGGCGAGGCTGCCGGTCAACACAACGATCTCTGGGAAGGACGGCGAGAATACCTTACTGGAGCACTCAGGCTTCGCGGAGATGTTGGGTCGTCCGGGCGTGGCGATCATTGATTTCGCCCACCGGGACGCCCCCTATTATGGGTACGTGGTCAGCACCTTCCCGTTTCTCAACGGCCGACCCTACACTCCACGCGAGACGGCGGTGATTCTCGACCTGCCGCCCGGCACGCTGACCCAGCGGACGCTGATCTACGCGGTCCGCACCCATCCCGACGCTCCGGCCAGCACCGACGGCGAACTGAACCCCTACTTGGCGGAGCAGGCCCGCCAACATTCGCAGCATCAGGCGCGGATCCGCCGGCAGGGGCACCACAACTGGGAGAGTCGGTTCCACCGGATCAACACCAAGCTGCCCAGGGGCCTGTTGGCCTGCGAGGTCTGCGCGGAGAGTTGGCCCGGCGAGAGGCTTGTGGAAGCGGCAATCGAATGCGTGCGCTGTTGGCGTCTTTCTTCCGGTCACTGGAGCTCCGTTCGCAGCCGACACCCCGTCTACGGGTACGACATGAAACGGGGCACGAACGGCGTCTGGTATGCCACCGGCATCTTCGGTCGCGGATCGCCTTCCTTGACTCAGACCGCCTCGAAGCCCGGGGGGCCCACCTGAGGGCGGTTTCCGTTTCCACGATTCACCGGCGGTCCATCGGCAAGCGTACGCGAACGCGCGGTCTCGCCGGCGGCAGGGAGGCCATCGCGGCAAGTCTGTGAGACGTCCTCTTGACGCGCCGACCTTCAGGTTCTCTCGTCCCCGGTCCGGTTGCGCAGGATGTGCGGCCGAAGCGCATGGGGACGTTGACGTTTGGCAACGTCCAAGGTGGAAAAAAGTCCCCATGTTGCCAAAACGCGTGCTAGCCTTTCATTGTTGGGACAGTGCGCACGCGTTGGAGTTCGCGTTGCGCAAGGGAGCCCACTGTGCGCCCGTAAGGCCGGAGGATGGCCGTGAGGTGTTCGAGGACCGGAGACCGACAAGCCGCATTGGCGATGATGGTCTGCGCCCTGGTCGTCGGCGGGTGCGCTCAATTTGACGTCAACCCGCCCAGGATCGACCCGACCGGGGAACGGATCTTCGCCGAGCCGCTCATTAGCGCCGGGCCGGTGGTGGGTGCGCCGCCGGTCGTGGGCGCGGGGCCGGTCGTGGGCGCGGGGCCGACTGCCGGCACCGATCGGGACTATCGGGAGGTGCCGGGACCGTTTTCCGCTTCGGACCGCGTGAGCGTCGTGGTCTGTCCCAGCGAGACGGTGGCCCCGGTGGCAAGCGAAGTGGTCGTGTTGGCCGGGGTACTCGGGGCGGACAACTACCTGAGGACCAACGAGCGCGTGGAGTGGATGGTCGAGCCGGGGGGCGTGGGGGAGTTCGTCGACCTCGGCAAGGGGACCCTGATGGACCTTTTGGTCTGGGATTTCACGCGCCCCCGCAAGATCGACAACACCTTCGCGGTGGGGAGCACGTCGCGGCGCTACCTCCGTCTCACGCGCGGGACGCCCTCGCAGGCGGATGACGTGCTGGTCCAACGGGGTCAGGCCTGGATCACGGTCACGTCGCCCTGGGAGGGCACCAGCCGGGTCACGGCGTATGCGCCCAACGTCGGCGACTGGCAGTGCCGAAGACAGACGGCCACGATCCACTGGGTCGATGCTCAGTGGTCATTCCCACCCCCATCGATCAACCCAGCAGGTACCCGACACGTCTTCACCACCACGGTCACACGACAGTCGGACGGCTCCCCGTGTGCAGGCTGGAGCGTGCGGTACGAGATTCTCGACGGCCCGGCGGCCGGCTTTGCGCCCGACGGCGCGGCGGCCATCGAGGTCGCCACCGACGACCTGGGACAAGCCAGCGCCGAGATCTTCCAGCAGCAGCCGGCGGCGGGAACCAATCGGGTCGGGATCCAGGTCATCCGCCCGGCCGAGCTGGGCGGGGGCCGACGCCTCGTCATCGGAAGCGGCGCGACGTTGAAGACCTGGTCGGCCGCCGACATCGCCGTACGAAAGACCGGCCCGGCCGTCGGGAGCGTCGGGGCCACGCTGACGTATCGGATCGACGTGTCGAACCCGGGCGACCTGCCGGCCGACGAGGTCACGCTGGCCGACGCCGTACCCAACGGGCTCACCTATCTCCGCAGCAATCCGGTCGGAGAGCTCCAGGGCAGCTCGGTTCGCTGGCGCCTGGGAACCTTGGCTGCCCAAGAGACCCGCTCGGTGGAGATCGACTTCCTCGCCCGACGGCAAGGGAGCGTGACCAACTGCGCCGAGGCCGCCGCCTCGGGAGGGCTTCAGGCGAGGGACTGCGCGACCACGACCGTGTCGGCGCCGTCCGTCGAAGTCCAAGTGGTGGGTCCGCAGCAGGAGGTCCCTGTGGGACAGGACGTGACCTTCACCATCGTGG
>CAZDHR010000639.1:0-2823 GCA_964505295.1 uncultured Planctomycetaceae bacterium | reverse complement strand
TGTGCTAAACTCTAGCACATAGCCAAAGCTCAACGTCGTCCTGGCGCAAAACAATATCGCGGGGCTATCTCATCCCAACCGAATGCTGCGTCGCTGGTAACGGGAGTGCGAGTCATCCTTACCTCTCAAGGCGATAAGGCGTGGTGACCAATCGCTTCAGATCAATGGTATAGAACACCTGAGTGCCGTCCATCGAACGGCCGTCGCCGCTGAGCTCAACTGTCAGACTCCCGCACGAGAGCCGCTGCTCCTTGGTAGAGACGTAGTACATCGTGACAACCCGGTTGTAGATCTCTCCCCGAAAGTCCGCGTGCAGTCCCTCCTGGTCGGTAATCGTGCCCGAGATACTCCGCCCATTCTGCTCCGTGACGCTGACTCTCTCGGTGGTCAAGGTCTCCGTCCCGCCTTCGGAATCCGTCCAACTCCACGTGCCGTTCCACGTGCCCGATACGTCCGGCACGCTCCGCGTCTCCAGCGGCCGCGTTTGACGCTCTGGGAGGAGTTGGTCTCCTCTCAGTTTGCAATAGCACCATACCGAAAACCCGACCAGACAGATGTAGGCTGCAATCGGCCCCCCGCCTTTCACTGCTACGTTCCAATACCCTTTTTCAGCTCGAAGTAGTTCTGCGAACCGAAGAGCCAGTACAGCAGAGCCACGGGAATCGGGCATACGAGGAGGATGACGACCAGGGCGACAAGATCGGAGGCGCGTGTCTTTGGATTCACTACCTTGTCTCCAATCAGGTCACGGCGTATGCAGGAAGAACGCAGCCGTGAATTTAATTCTACCCGACCTGAGAGGGGAAGGCAAGCGTCGCCACGATGCTACTGCACGCGCGTCGGCTCCACCTCGGCTTCTTCCATCACCACCCGGAACCCCACGTTGAACACGCGCTGGTACGGCTCGTACGCCAGGCGGAACGCGGAGCGGCACCGCTTGGGGCGGTCGTACCAGGAGCCGCCGCGCACGACCCGCTTGCCCGGCGCGGCCGGGTCGTTGCGGCCGTCGTCGTCGCGGTAGGGGTAGGGGCACAGGGCGGATCGCGTCCATTCCCACACGTTGCCGTGCACGTCGCACAGGCCCCACGGATTGGGCTGGTAGCTGCCGACGTTGGCCGAAACGAACCCGCCGTCGTTGAACCGGTCGTCCTTGGGCACCCAGTCGTCGTACTTGTTGGGATTGGGGACCAGGTGGACGCGGACGTAGGTGTCCAGGGCGAACTCCCGCAGCTTGGCGTCGCCCAGGTTGGCGAAGCTGGAGAAGTCGGTGTCGAGCCCGCCGTACCACATGGGCGTAGCGGTACCGGCGCGGCAGGCGTACTCCCATTGCGCCTCGGTCGGGAGCGTGAAGCGCCGGCCCGACTTCTCGCTCAGCCAATCGCAGAAGGCCATCGCCTCGTCCCACGACACCCGAACGGCCGGCTGCTTGGGCCCGTTCATCGGATACCCGTGGATCCCGAACTGGTAGCCGTGCATCGGCTCGACGCCGCTGTCGTGCCGGGGATCGAACCGGGCGAACTCGGCGTTGGTCACCTCGAACCGGCCCATCCAGAAGGGGCGTTCGATCTTCACGGCGCACGGCGGGCGCTCGTCCGGGTGCCCGCGGGGATCGCCCATCACGAACTGGCCGGCGGGGACGCGGACCAGCGCGAGCGTGACGCCCTCGCCGAGGTCGATCGTCTCGTCGACCGGCCCTGCCTCGGCCTGGCGCCGCCGGGCCTCTTGGACGTCGAACGGCCAGCCCCGACACGCGACGAACGCTGCCGGGGGCTCGGCCGCGGGCTGCGGCATTACCGGCCGCGTGTCGTACTTGGCCGGCGCGGGGATCGCCTCGGGGTCCTCGTCCACGCCGGTGTATCGCTTCTTCAGCTCCCGGGCTCGCGCGGCCACCGGCGCGACCGTCTCCTTGCCCGCGATCTCGGTCCACGTGCCGTGGTAGGGGGCGTTCAGGTCAATCCAGGTGGAGAGTCGGTCCCACGCCTCGCGGTCGAGCTTGACGCCGTAGTGCCCCTTGTTGAGCATTTGCCCTAGCTCCGTGGTGCTCACGTGGAACTCCATGGGCGTTTGCAGCCGGATGTTGCTTTCGATGCCCGGCCGACGCACGTAGCGGTGCAGCTCGGCGTACGACGCGGAGAACTTGCCGCCGAACTTGGGATTGACGTGCCCGGCGATCCCCGAGTTCCAGTCGGCGATCATTTCGGTGCCTCGCAGGTCGGGAAAAGGGGACGCAGCTCTTTTCCCCGAAGGGCCCGGAGGGTGCTCCGCAGAAAAGAGCTGCGTCCCCTTTTCCGGTTGGCCGTCGTGGCAAGCGACGCAGTGCTTGTCCAGGACCGGCTGCACCTCCCGGGCGAAGTTGAAACCGCGAGCCGGCCCGTACCAGGGGACGATCTCCGAGGGCTGGCCCCGGGCGGCGAGCGTCCGCTGGTTGGGCGTGCCCGTGTTCTGCTTCTCGTGGCAGCCCACGCACGAGAGCACCTCGCCCGGCATCGCCGTGAACCAGCTCCGCATGATCTGCAGCGCCTGGCCGTTCTCGTCAAGCGGCTGGACGGCGATGGGCGTGTAGGCGGGCACGCGGAACAGGGCCGAGCCGTCCGACTCGACCGGCACGGTGCCCAGCACCCGCTTGATGTCCCACGGCCCGTCCATCCCGATCGACCCCAACAGCCCGCCCATCCCCCGGTAGCTGAAGTGGTACGAGAACAACCGCAGCTTCTCGACCGTGCCCCGGGGGATTCCTTTCAGGCCGTCGCCGAAGTAGACGTCGCTCAGATAGACCAGCGCGTCGGGGTGGCGGCTCTCGGAAAAGGGGACAGGTCTAATTTG
>CAZDHR010000638.1:0-2835 GCA_964505295.1 uncultured Planctomycetaceae bacterium | reverse complement strand
CCGGGCGGGTCGCTCACAAGCCCGTCCTCGGCGCCCCGATCGACGAAGTAGCGATCGTGGCTGCCGCACCGTCCGGTCCCGTCGCAGGCGTCCAGGGCCCGCTCCAGGGCCTGGCGCGCCCAAAGGTCGAGGTGGTTGGTCGGCTCGTCGAGCACCAGCAGGTTCGCTTCGGCGGCACAGAGCAGCGCCAACCCGGCGCGGCATCGCTCCCCTCCGCTGAGGCTGGCGGCGCCCTGGAAGGCCGTGTCGCCGGTGAGTCCGAATCGGGCCAGCAGATCGCGGCGTTTCTGCTCGTTGAAGTCCTTTCGATCCGGGCGGATGGCATCGACGACGTCGACGTGGTCGGCCAGGATCGTCAAAAGCTGGTCGAAGTAGCCGACCTGGACCCCCTGGCCGACGATCACGCGCCCGGCGTCGGGCTCGATCTGCCCGATCAGGCATCGAAGCAGGGTCGTCTTGCCCGACCCGTTGGGCCCGAGCACCCCCCAACGCTGGCCCCGCGTCACGTCGAACGAGACGTCTGCGAAGAGCGGCCGGTCGTACGCCTTGGACAAGTGCTCCACGCGGAGCACGATGTCCCCGCTTCGGGCCGCCGGGGGAAAGCCCATCACGGGGGCGCCGATTTCTCGGGGCGGGTCGACCGGCTCGATCCGCGCCAGCTTCTTGCGACGGTCCTCCGCCTGCGCGTGCTTCTGCCCGTAGGCGTTCCGCCGGATGAACTCCTTGGCCTTCTCGATCTCGACTTGCTGCTTCTCGTACGCTCGGCGTTGGACGAGGAGCCGCTCGGCCTTCTGCCGGCCGTAGGCGGAGTAGTTGCCGGCGTAGCTATCGACCGTGCCGTGAAACAGCTCGAGCGTGCGGTTGGTGACGCGGTCGAGGAAATAGCGGTCGTGGCTGACCAGGATCATCGCCGCCCGGCTTTCCGCCAGGAACCCTTCGAGCCACTCGGTGGCCTCGATGTCCAGGTGGTTGGAGGGCTCGTCGAGGATCATCAGGTCGGGCTCGGCCAGGAGCAGCTTCGCCAGCATCAACCGGTTTTGCTCGCCGCCGCTGAGCGACTCGATCGGCTGCCCATACGTCTCTTGACGAAACCCGACCCCCTCCAACACCCGCTCGATCCGGTGGTCCACGTGGTACCCGCCGCGACGGTCGAGCTCCTGCTGGAGCTGGTCGTATCGGGCGGTCAGACGCCGGTGTTCCGTCTCGTCGGCGGTGTGCGAGATTGCCCGGGCGACCTCGACCATCTCCTCGGAGAGCGCGATCAGGCTCGCCAGGGCGGTTCGGGCTTCGTCCCAGAGCGTCCGGCCGGGCTCGACGAGGGGGCGTTGTTCCAGATACCCGACCGCGACAGAAGGATGGAGTCGGCACGTGCCGGCATCGGCCTCATCGCGGCCGGCCAGGATTCTCAGCAAGGTGGTCTTGCCGCTCCCGTTGGGTCCGACCAGCCCGATTCGCTCGCCGGCGCGCACCTGGAACGTGACCCCGTCCAGGACCGGCTCGGGACCGAAGTGCTTTCTCACACCGGCGACGTGCAGCAATATCATCCGCAGCCCGCGAGGGAAGACCGGAACGGCTCATCACGCTGAAACCCTCTATGATAATGGCAAGCCGGGTCTGTTGGGAGGGCGGTTCGCGGCCGGGCGAGGCGGCGTTCTCCGACACGAGGAAGAGAGGGTGAGGGGGTGACGGGGTGACAAGGTGAGGGGAACGCGGAGGGATGGACCCGCCGCCACTCTGAAATCGCCGTCTTCCTCTGTAGCAGGTGCACGCCGCGAGCGTAGGTTGTGGGGCACGTTGGAAACGTGGCCCACGTCAGGTGGATCCCTCCATCGCGATTGACCCCCCTCTGACGTCCGTCACCTTGTCACCCCCTCACCCTGTCACCCCCTCACCGCTCACGGCCGCTGTTGAAGGAGCTTGCCGTCGGCGCGGTGCCCAAGTTGCTGGAAAATGCCCGGATCGAGGGTCTCCGACATGAACCGGACGCTTCCGTCGCCCAAGCTGAAATTCGCCCCGCCCGGGTGCCAGGAGCCGAACCCTCCGACGAACAGATCGGGCTCGATACCCTGCGGCAACGTCGGGTCGGCCCCGCGCACTTCCTCGTACTCGCCCGACGCATCCCTGACGGGCGTCGCGTTGATCATCGTGCCCGTGTTGCGGAGCGTCGCCCGGGTGCCCGACATCCAACCCAGGTCGTCCCCGTCGACGATCTTCTCGCCGACGAAGAGGGTATGGATCGCGCCGTCGGAGATATCACGGGAGCGGACGTGGCTGTTGAGGAAGAAGACGCCGTGATTGTCGGCGTCGATCGGCGCTTCCACGTCGTGATGGCATCCGGCGTAATTGCTCGCCCATCGCTCTGCGGCCGAGTAGCGCCTCGCGTCGGAAGGACAGGCGAAAACGTGGACCTCGGTCTTGAGGACCGGATCGTTCTTCTTGTCGTACGCTCCCACGGCGAAGTCGACGTGTTTGAACGTCACCTGCTCTTCGATGTAGGGGAGTAACTGGACGAGCCAACTCATGTGATAGCCCTGAGGCGTGCTGCGGATGGGGCCGTCCGCGTTGACGACCCCCGGCGGCAAGGCCTCGTGCGCCGCGTCGTAGTTCTGAAGCGCCAGGCCCAGTTGTGCCAGGTTGTTGGTGCACTGGATGCGCCGGGCGGCCTCCCGGGCCGCCTGGACCGCCGGCAACAACAGGGCGATCAGAATCCCGATGATCGCGATCACCACCAACAACTCCACCAACGTGAATCCGCGGCAATGCGATTTACTCATGGTCTATCTCCTATGATTTGTGTCCACTCCACGGGAAAGCGTTTTTCAACGCAAGTCCCTG
>CAZDHR010000637.1:0-2848 GCA_964505295.1 uncultured Planctomycetaceae bacterium | reverse complement strand
GCTGGACGAGCAGAAGACGATCACCGACAAGGGAGGCACGATGCGTCTGGGGGCGCAGCCCGCCCGGCTGGTGCCCGGCACCCACGCGGCGGAGTGCTACGGCACGCTGGAGATCTCGGAGCGGCACCGTCATCGCTACGAGTTCAACAACGTCTACCGGCAGCAGTTCGCCGCCCATGGGATGCAGGTGGTCGGTACGAGCCCGGACGGCGCGTTGGTGGAGAGCGTGGAGATCCCCGGCCATCCTTGGTTCGTGGCCGTGCAGTTTCATCCGGAGTTCAAGTCGCAGCCGACGCGTCCGCAGCCGCTGTTCGACGGTTTCGTCGCGGCCGCGGTCAAGCGGCATACGAGCCGCCCCGAGCCGCAATCGGCCGATACCCGGGAGGCGACGGCGAGCGACTGAAGCAAGTACGTCTGGTAGTCTGACGAGGGGTGCGATCCATGACTGACCCGCCCGGCGACGAGCCGGAAAAGAAGATCATCGTCGACGAGGACTGGAAGAGCCGCGTCCAGGCGGAGAAGGAAGCGCTCCAACGCCAGAAGGATCAGGAGACTCCGCCGGAGGAGCCTGCCTCGGCCGCGCAAGCCGAGCAGCAGGAGGCCGACGTTCCCCTGCCGCCCGCCTCGTTGGAAGTCCTGGCCGGCTCGCTGGCCATGCAGGCGATGATCGCCATGGGCCTGATGCGCGTTCCCGAAGGCGGCAAGCCCGAGGTCCACCTGGATCAGGCCAAGCACTTCGTCGATACGATCGCCATGCTGGAAGAGAAGACCGAGGGGAACCGCACGGCCGAAGAAACCGCCATGCTCAGCAACCTGCTGCACGAGCTGCGCATGGCCTACGTCGCGGTTCAACGGCGGCAAGCCGACGGTTGAGCATCCATCCATGCCCGGCCCGGGGCAAAGAGCCAGGCGGGTCCGTGGCCCTCGAGGGCCAAGCCCTGGTGACTTGCGTTCCAACCGGGTGACACAATCCGGAAGGTGCTCCATCTCCACCGGGCCAGGCATGGTGTTTCTGGATGATCGCTTCGGTTCAGATTCCTACTCGGTGAGGTGCTCGAACAAGCGACGGAACTTGGGCATCTGTCGCTTCAGGTACTCGAGCCAGTCGGCCGGGTTCCAGATCTCCACGCACACGGCGGCCCCCACGATCATCACGTCGCCTTGGCCTTCCCGCGGGTCGACCCCCAGAAACTCGCGAAAGCCCTCGGGGATCACCAGGCGTCCGCGCCCGGCAAGCTGCACCGGCGTGTGCCGCGTCGAGAACAGGCGCCCGAACATCTGCACGCGCCCGATCTGGCCCTCCAGCTTCTGGTGGCCCAGCTTCTCCTCGATCCAGCGCACGCCTTCGTCGAGCTTCGCCTGCCAGGCCCGGGCGGGCCAGAGGCTGATGCAGCCCGGGCGCTCCTTGGCCAGGATGCAGTCGGCCGACTCGGCCCCCAGAAGGTCGGCGAGCGGCTTGGGGATCAGCACCCGGTGCCGCTCGTCGATCGTGCGACGGTACTCGCCGAGCAACAGCTTTCGGGAGTCGGGCATGTCGGGCCAGTTCCGGTGGGAGGCACATCGGGCCGTCGACTCCATTCTCCAACGTCTTCGATCCGCTCCGTTTCCGGCAGAATGGCACGATTCCCCATCCCATCGGGCACCCCCGGCCCAAGAATGGGCAGCCATCCCACGCCCGAGAGTTTACCGATTCTCGCCGGCTTGACAAGCACCCCGAGGAGAATTCTCCCAGAATTTCCCGCAAGCCGCGGGCGTGCACATGCGGGGAGGTTGGGTTGGTGATCCCGCGCACGCCTGCGGTTTGCGGTTGAACGAGAGGGAGCCGAACCTGCGATGGGGCAATCGTGTCCCAGATGAACCGCCGCGGCCCGAAGATCGTACAGGTTTACGATTGGCTCCGGGCGTACGACAAGACGTACCGCCACGAATAGCGGGGCACCTCGCCAGCCAAAGTGGCTATTCCAGAGGGTGGCTCGCCCGGGTAGGCACGGCGATCGGGGGTTCGGGGGCCGAGGTGGTAGGGGCGTGGCTCGTGTGCCCCCCGTGTGGGGCAGGTGGCGATCACCCGAGGTTTTCCGAGTTGGTCTGACTTGCACACCGACGGCAGACCGATATAATGCCATTGTGTCGCGTGAGAGGCCCGCTCCGTCGAGGGGGCGGCCGATTTTCGAGAGAAAACGCTTTTTCGCCACCAGGTGGCGTTTGACAACTCGGGGCGGTAGCCGTATAGTGAGAGTCTTCTCGGGGGCGAGGGGTTGGTGTCTCGGCAGATAGCCAGGGGACGGGTTCGGTTTGGTCGTCGGAGACGGGCGGCCCGAATCTGTCCCCTGCCCATCTGGCAGTACTGATCCGCGATTCCTCCCGGGGAATCGTGTGGCAGTTGGTCTTTGACAATTTGGTTGTGGCAAGAGTGGCATCTCACGAAGGGGTCGAGACGGTTTCTGCTTGCAGGACCGGACTCGGCACCGAAGAGCGCTAACCGGACCGAAGGTCGGCCGAGGGGACTCCCTTGCGTCGGCTGGAGGACGGAGCAATCGTTACTCGGGCCGATTCGTTGCGTCAGCGCGAATGCGTGCGGGGCGTGCGTGTCGGTCCGTGGTAGCAACGTGTGAAACGGCTTCAGCTCATTTCGCGGTTCCTTTCCTAAGCGAGGGGGCGCGTTGGGAGATGGAGCGTTGGATTCATGCGGCCAAGCTACTAAGGGCGTATGGGGGATGTCTTGGCGTCAGGAGGCGTTGAAGGGCGTGGAAGTCTGCGATAAGCCCGGAGGAGTTGACAAACGAGCTGCGATCCCGGGATTCCCGAACTGGCGTGCGCTGAATTCATAGGCGTACGTGGCGAACGCGGT
>CAZDHR010000636.1:0-2854 GCA_964505295.1 uncultured Planctomycetaceae bacterium | reverse complement strand
AAACCACCAGCCAAACTGCTAGCATTGCTGCCACGACCTGGGATCAGACCCGATCGGGATCCACTGGCGAGCGTCATGGACGCAGCCACGTGCGACTCTGCCCCCCCGCCCTCGACTCCATACTTCCCGCTTACAACGTCCACCCCTCGCGGTACTCGCGATTGAGGAGCGCTTCCGCCTCGGGATAGTTGGGGAACTTCATATTCGCTGCGTCCCACTCGAGCTTCCTGCCGACGCGATAGGCGATGTTGCCGAGGAGGACGGTCTCGGTCACCGCGCCGGAGTAATCGAAGTTGCAGGTGGTGGGGCTGCCCGTCTTGCAGGCGTTGATCCATTCCTGGTGGTGGCCGACGGAATCGGGGATGGTGGGCTCGGGCGCCTGGAAGTCGGCGAATCTCGACTCGGGCCAGAGCATCCGCTTCGGATAGCTGACCAGGAGCATCCCCTCGTCGCCCACAAAAACGCCCCACGCCCAACTGGGGAGCTTCTGTTCGGTAAAGATGGCGGGCGGGTTGTCCTTGCCGTGGTTCCAGGTGAGGGTGACCGGGGGCATGTCGCCCCGGGCGGGGAACTCGTAGCGGGCGTGCAGCTCGCAGGGCGTGCTGTCCGCATGGACCGGGGACCCCTTGGATTCGATCGTCGTGGGGTGGCGCAGCTTGAGCGCCCAGAACGCCAGGTCGACGTAGTGGCAGCCCATGTTTCCGTACGCCCCGCCGCCGAAGTCCCACCAGTAGTGCCAGTCGTGCGGCACGTAGCAGGGATGATAGGGCCGGAAGGGCGCCGGCCCGACGAAGAGGTTCCAGTCGAGCCCCTCGGGCACGGGCGGCGTCTCGGTGGGACGGTCGCCGGCGCAGCCTCCGCCGCGGAGCCAGAGGTGACAGCTCCGCACCGGCCCGATCGCCCCGGACTGGACCAGCTCGACGATCCGGCGGAAGTTGGCCGTGGCGTGAATTTGGGTGCCCATTTGGGTCGCGAGCTTCTTCTCTGCGGCGACCTGGGCCGCCACGCGGGACTCGACCACCGAGTGGGAGAGCGGCTTCTCGCAATAGACGTGCTTGCCCATGCGCATGGCCGTCACGCTGGCCGGGGCGTGAATGTGATTGGGCGCGCTGACGACGACGGCGTCGATCTGGCGGTCCATCTCGTCGAGCATCTTGCGGTAGTCGCGGAACTTCCTGGCGTCGGGATACTTCTGGAAGGTCGTTCCGGCCAACTTGCGATGGTACGTTGGGACTTCGAGACGCCAGTCGACGTCGCACAGGGCGACGATGTTTTCGGTGGGCGGCAGGGAGCGGAGGTTCTCGCCCCCGCGTCCGCCCGCGCCCACGATGGCGAGGTTCAGCTTCTCGTTGGGCGACTGCCCCCGGGCCCCCGTCCCACTGCCCGACAGCCAAAGCCCCACGCCCGCCAGGGCGCTATTCCGCAACAACTCTCGACGACTCAGCCGGTTCGACATGGCATCGGTCTCCCGATAAGAGGAATCGGTTTTCTTGCGCGATTGGAAGTACCATCCCGGTTTATCCCACGGGCCGCAGCCCGTGGGCTTCGGTACCTCGATGACGAGCAACCGTCAGCGTCTACTCGCGGCAAGCGTTCACAGCCAGCTCCGCGCCTCGCCCATTCATCATTCCGAATTCATCATTCATCCTTCACAACGTCCACCCCTCGCGGTACGCGCGCCGGATCAGCTTGTCGGCCGCCGGGCAGTTCGTGGCCTTCAGATTCTCGGCGTCCCACTCGAGCCTGCTGCCGACGCGGTAGGAGACGTTGCCCAACAGGACCGTCTCGGTCAACGGACCGGAGTAGTCGAAGCTGCACGTGCTCGGCTCGCCGGTCTTGCAGGCTTGGATCCACTCCTGGTGGTGGCCGATCGACTTGGGGATCGTCGGGTCGGGCCGCTGGAAGTCGGCGAACTCTGACTCGGGCAGCAATACGTGCCGGCCGTAGTCGGCCTGGATCATCCCCTTCTCGCCGACGAACAAGACGGCGGATCTCCAGTCGGGCAGACTCTTCTCCTTGAAGATGGCCGGCCGGTTCTCCGCGCCGTTCCGCCAGGTCATGGCCACCGGCGGCAGCTCGCCCCGGGCCGGGAACTCGTAGTGGACGGTCAACTTCGGAGCGGTTGTCTCCGGATGCGGCGGCACCGGCGCCGTTGCTTCGACCGCGGTCGGGTACTTCAGCTTGAGCGCCCAGAAGGGCAGGTCCATGTAGTGGCAGCCGAAATCGCCCAGCGTGCCGTTGGCAAAGTCCCACCAGTCACGCCAGTTGCCCGGCACGTAACACGGATGGTAGGGGCGATGCGGGGCCGGGCCGAGCCAGAGGTCCCAGTCGAGCCCTTCGGGTACGGGCGGCGTCTCCTCGGGTCGATCCTTGCCGCCCCGGGCGCCGGGGAACCAGACCTCCACTTGCCGGACGGGCCCGATCGCGCCCGACTGCACCAGCTCGACCACCCGGCGGTAGTTGTCGCCCGCGTGGATCTGCGTGCCCAGTTGCGTGGCCAGCTTGTGCTTTGCGGCCAGCTTGGTGAGCACGCGGGTTTCGTAGACGTTGTGCGTGAGCGGCTTCTCGCAGTAGCAGTGCTTGCCCATGCGCATAGCCATGGCGGCGGGCGGGGCGTGTGTGTGGTCGGGCGTGCCGATGACCACCGCGTCGATTTGACCCTCGATTTCGTCGAGCATCTTGCGGAAATCGCGGTACTTCTTCGCCTTCGGGTATTTCTCGAACGTGCCTGCGGCCCGGCGATCGTCCACGTCGCACAAGGCCACGAAGTTCTCGCTCGCGCAGCCGTTCACGTCGGCGCCTCCCCGTCCGCCCACGCCGATTCCGGCGAGGTTGAGCTTCTCGTTGGGCGAGT
>CAZDHR010000635.1:0-2858 GCA_964505295.1 uncultured Planctomycetaceae bacterium | reverse complement strand
GAGCAACTGGGAGCGATTCCAGACGGCGCCGATGATCGCCTCGCTCTTGTTTCCCTACCTGGTCTTTCCCTGGTTTCTCGTGGTGATGGTGCTGGGGATCAGTCCGGTGTCGGGAACGCGGGCGGAAGGGTTGGCCGACGGGATCCTCAGCCGCCCGGTGACCCGCTACGAGTATCTGCTGGCGACCTGGTCGGCGAGGGTGCTGGTGGTGTTGGGCGTCTACCTGGTCGTCCTGGTTCCGGCGATTTGGCTCTTGAGCCGGTTGGAGCGGCCCGTGCCCGACGATTCGGTGACCCTTTACGGCATGTGCGGTGCCTTGGGCGTGGTGGGGCTGGTGTTGACGTTCCAGGTGTCGCTGGCGTTTCTGCTGGGGACCATGTTGCGAAAGCCGGTCGTGACGATGGTCGTGCTTCTGTTCCTCTGGTACCCGGTCAACGGGATTCTGAACGGTTTCCAGTTGGAGGAGTTTTCGCCGCTCTCCCTGAGTCAGGCGATCCCCACGTTGCTCCGGCAGCCGTGGAGCGAGGCCGAAAAGGACGTGCCGGAAGAGATCACCGACGAGGACATGGAGGCGTTGGCCCGCCAGGCGCAGCAGTTTCTGAGCGTCCTCGGGGGGGGGCAGCCGCCGAAACCGGCCCAGGCCGAGGCCCCCTTCTTTGACCGCGAGGAATTCGAGGACTTCTCTCTGACTCGCGTCGCGCTCGCGTACAGCGGTCTCACGGTGCTGGCCGTGGTTTTGGCCACCGTCTGGTTCTGCCGGCGCGATCTCTGAACGCCAACGGAGAGCCGCTTTCCCGCTTTTTCAAAAATTTCGTTCCCTCAGGGCCAAGATCCGGCCGGTCAAAACGAATAGAGGAGCAAATCAAGGTCAGAGCGTCCCGATAGCCCGGATGGTCCGCGAGGAGACCGCAGAGCAGGCGTCGTCCCCGCGGGTCCAATTCCGCTTTTGAGGGCGGCGGCGAGTGTCGGAACGTGTTATCAGTACGATTCCTCTTTGTTCTGTCATGGTAGAGGGAGAACGCTCATGTTGCGGAAATCGATCGCGGCGGTGGTTTTGGCGTTACCCGGACTCTTGGTTCAGCCCGGCGTGGCCGACGAGCCCATGCCCCCGGCCAGCCAGTGGCTCCCGGCGAGTACCCCGCTCGTCTTGGAGCTGTCCAGGCCCGACGCCTTCCTCGATCTGGTCCTCGATCCTGAGGTGGCCGACACGATCACCTCTTTACCCGCCTTCCAAAGGCAAGCCGCGCAGCCCGGCTTCCGGCAGTTCATGGGCGTGATCGACTACCTGGAGTTCCAGTTGAAAACGGATTGGCGCACGGGCCTTCGCAAGCTGGTGGGCGGCGGGGTCACGTTTGCCGCGGGGCCCAACGAAAGCGTCATCTTGATGGTCGATGCCAAAGACGCCAAGATGCTCAACAAGCTGCACGAGATCGTCCTCGGCTTCGCCCGGCAGGATGCCGAGAAAGAGGGCAACCCGGGCCGGGTCACTTCGGCCGAGTATCGGGGCGTGACCGGGTGGACGCTCAATCCGGACCAGGTGCATGCGATCATCGGGAACCGCCTCCTCTTCTCCAACAAGCCCGACGCGCTGAAAGCCGTGATCGATCTCCGCGAGAACGCAGACGCGGAGACTCTGGCCGACGTGCCCGCCTACCAGGCCGCGAAAAAGGCGGCCGGGCCCGATGCCGTGGCCACGACGTACGTCAACCTGGAGATACTCAAACAAGTTCCCGGGATCCAGAAGGCCCTGAACGACCAGACGAACCCGCTCGCCGCCCTGCTCTTTGCCGGAGTGACCCAGGCGGTGCGGGAGTCGAGTTGGTTGGCGATGGGCCTGCACGTGGAAGGGAAGACGCTCAAGCTCGAGGCCGCCGTCGACGGCAAGGTAACGGACCCGACCGGGGCGGCCGCGTTCGCCCAGCCCGCCGAAGGGGAAGGAGGCGCGCTGCCCCACTTCTCCGTGCCCGGCCTCATCGCCGGCATGAGCTTCTACCGCGACCTGCACGGGTTCTACGCGGCCAAGGATGAGCTGTTCCCCGAGCGTGGTTCCGGGCTGATCTTCTTCGAGAACATGATGGGGATCTTCTTCGCCGGGCGGGACCTGACCGAGGAGGTGCTGGCCGAGACCGGGCCCGAGGTCCGCGTGGTGATCGCCGAGCAGGAGTACGACCCGGCGGTGGGGACGCCCGGCGTCAAGATCCCCGCGTTCGCGCTGGTCCTGCGGCTCCGGAACCCCGACAAGTTCGGCGTGGTGGTCGAGGAAGCGTGGCAGAAGGCCCTCGGCCTGATCAACTTCACCCGGGGCCAGCAGGCGCTGCCCGGGCTGATTATCGACAAGCTGACGCACGGCGATACGAAGTACTCGATCGCCTATTTCGCGACCTCGGCAGAAGACGACAAGGAGAACCTCGACACGCGATTCAACTTCCGCCCGTCCCTGGCCATGCTTGACGACTACCTGATCCTGGGCTCCGCGGCAGGGCTGACTCGGGACCTGATCGACGCGGCCAAGCAGGAGATCGCCGCGACGGTCGAGCCGTTGGCCGCGGTCCACAGCTCGGTCCAGATCGACGGTCGACAACTGGCCTCGATCCTGGAGGCCAATCGGGCGCACCTGGTCCGACATAACATGGTCGAGGACGGCAACACCCAAGAGCAAGCCGAAACCCAAATCGACCTCCTCCTGACGGTGGCCGAATATCTTGGCACGTTGAAGCTCGACGTGGGAACCCGCGACGGAAACACCCAGGCGAGCCTCGAACTCGATCTAAACGTAGCGGGCGAGTGAGAGGGCATTAGGCCGTGTGCCACTGCTTCGCAGGAGCAGTGCTCCTGCGAAGCAGTGGCCCGCCGGTCGC
>CAZDHR010000634.1:0-2889 GCA_964505295.1 uncultured Planctomycetaceae bacterium | reverse complement strand
GCCGAAACGCCGATTTCCACTTGGAACATCGTGATGCCGGGCAAAGGCGCCACGATGCCGGGCGGCTCGGTATAGTTCCACGTAAAGTTTACGCTTTGCGGGTTGTTGAACGGCACGTCGGCCCCATCCGCCGGATTGGTCGGATCGATCGCGCCGGCGTCGATACCGAACTGCCGATAGGTCGGCGAAAAGCCCCTGATGCGCGCGCCCGTGCCGTAAACGCGCCAGTAGAGCGTGCCGCCGAAGCCGGAAGCGAGTTTCTTGATCGCCTTCCATGTGGCCGCGCTGGGCGTGTACTCGGTCGCGTTACCCACGGAAATCCGGGTCGTACGGGCGAAATCGGGCGTGCCTGAAAACTGCAGCGTAAAGTTGTTGTACGCAAAGCCCTGCCACCTGTAAGTGGGCGGATGGGTGATGCGTATGATCGATTCGTCCGCGGGTTCGAGGATGTCGATGCGGTCGGTCGTCGTGGGCGGAGCCGTGCGGCCCGACACGGTCGCCAGCGGCCCGATGTTCGCCACGTCGTCGAGCACCTTCACGCCGATGTAATAGAGCGTGTCGGACGCAAGCTTCTCGATGATGAAGTTCTGGCTTGTCCCCGGGGCCTCGGGCACTGGTTCGCCATCGCAGGTCGTCGCGGCGTCCCAATTGCCGTCGTTTATCGGGTTCAGGCTGTAGCGGATATCGTAAGCGGTAGCGAGCCCGACGTCGCCGTCGTCGCCGGTCGCGCTCCAGACGAGCCTCAGCGCGTTCGAGGCGTCCGTCATGCTTCGGAACTCCACCTCCTGCAACTGCGCGTAATAGAGCCCGTCGCCGGCGTTCATCGCCTTCTTCTCGACCACTATCTGGACATGGCGCACAAGCACGGGCGTCACCGCCATGATGAACGTGTCGCCCGCGCCGTCCCGTGTCAGTTGTTCGCTTTCGATGACGACCGTCTGCCAGTCCGTCCCCGGACCGACGACCTCGTCGGCCGTCACGCGGATGCGGAAGACGACGGGGAAAAGCAGCGGATCGGCCGCCTTTATGATGATGCGTCCCAGCGGCAGCAACTCGCCGAGGTCGAAGGTCACGGTGCACTGTTCGTCCTCGGAGGCGGTGCCCGCGCTGGACCAATACGTCAAATCGTTTCCGTCGACAAGGTTCGGGGCGAGGTTCACGCCGTCATCCGAATCGGCCTGGACGTCGGCCACGGGAGCCGGCCCTTCGGCCCCGGCCCCGAGCGACCCCACGGCAAGGTTCTGCACGGCGCCGGGGGGGGTGCCGTCGACCACGTCGATGTCCGGCACCAATTGCACGGCCGCGCTCCAATTACCCGCGAGATCGCGCGCACGCACGAAAACGGAGTAAGGCGAGTTGGCGATGAGCCAAGCGGACGTGTCCACGTCGACGGCGATCTGCTCGCTGACGCCGCCCCACGTGCCGTCAACCGGCGCAGCCAGCGCGACGCCGTTACCCTCGCCCGGGTCGACGTCGACGAAGTATTCCGCACCGGCGACGCCCGGGACGCCGGCGCCGGCGTCGGCCAGGTCCGCGGTCAATTCGGTTGTCAGGTCCACGCCCTCGCGGATCTGGTTGGGGTTCACGGTCACGTTGGACACGGTGGGGACCGTCGTATCCGCGTTGTTCGGATCCGTGCCGTTGTTGTATTCATCGAGGTTGGAAATCCCGTCGCCGTCCGGGTCGCCGGCCGCGTCGTTGTTGAAGCGGTCGAGGCCGTTTTCGTCTTCCCACCAGTCGGGCATTCCGTCGCCGTCCGTGTCCGCGTTCGGGTCTACCGTGATGATTACTTCCGCGGCGTTTTCGACGACGTTGCCCAGGTTGTCCTCGGTGCGGACGACAACGTTGTTATCGCCGGCCGGCAACGTAATCACGGCCAGCCAGTTCGTCAGGTCCGGTCCGCCGTCGGGCACCGCGGCCACGCCGCCGACCGTGACTGACTCGATCGGATGACTGTCCGTGGCGGTGCCCTTCACGATCACGGTGCTGTTCACGACGTAGTTTTTAGCCGGGGGCAGCGCGACCGGTGCGATGGTGACGGAGCCGTCGACGATCTGGGTGATCGCGGTAATCTGCGGACCTTCGCTGTCGACGTTCACGTTGACGACGGCGGCGGCCGGGTCCGTGTGGAAGGCGTCAGCCGTTGCGACTGTAATCGTGTTCGCACCCTCGGCCAACGTGATGTCGGCCGACCAGCTCGTGTAGGCCCTCTGGCCCGCCTGCGAGGTGTCAGTCGCGGCGACGCCGTTTACCGTCACGTCGGTAATGACGCTCGCGGGCTCCACGACACCCGGGTCCACGGCCGTGCCGATTACCGTGATCTCCTGGGTCGTCAGCAGCGCCCCTTCGTACGGCCAGCTGATCGTGGCAAGCGGAGCCTGCGAGTCGAGCTTGATCTTCGCGGAGGCGACGCGCCCGGAATGACCGTTGATGTCCGGATCGTGTTCGTCCTTGGCGAATATGTCGATCTCGTTCAGGCCTTCCATGAGCGGCACGTTCGCCGCTTCCCAGTTGGCGTAACCGTCGCTCGTCGTGGCGAAGATGTCCGTCACGGTCCCGGGTGCCTGGAGCTTTATCTCCGTGATCTCGGACGTATCGGTCGCGGTGCCCTTGATGGTGATCGGCACCGAATCGGGCGGGACGGCGACGTACATCTCTTCCACGTAGGGCTCGTCGCCCGAGCCCTTGTCGATCGTCGTGATCGTGACCTCGGGCGGCTGGCTGTCGAGGTAAATGGTGTAACCGGCCTGGCGGATGTTGCCGAACGTGTCGCGCGCGACGATATCGATGTCGTTTTGATCTTCAACCAGCGTGATATGCGCCACGAACTCGCCCTCCACGCCGCCTGCGTCCGCCACCGTGGAACCCACGGTGACCTGAGCCACGCCG
>CAZDHR010000633.1:0-2891 GCA_964505295.1 uncultured Planctomycetaceae bacterium | reverse complement strand
ACCGCGGGGGCCAGCCGCTACAACACGGTCACGGGCGAGTGGAATATTTACACTGAGAAGAACGCCCCGATGGAGGAGATCTGGAACTACGGCGTCTCGTACGCCGACGGCAAGGTCTACCTGGGCATCTGGGGAAGCGGCGTGCTGGAGTTCGACGTCGCCACCGAGCGGTGGAAGGACTACCTCGACCCCGACGGCGAGATGGAAATCGACCTCTACCGCGACGACGGCGTCGTCCACGTCATCACCACCGGGGTCAGCTACGTCGACCGGATCCTCTGGGTATCCTCCTACTTCGGCATGTGCCGCTACGACGGGCGCCATTGGCGCGGCTACTACGCCCACGAGACCGGGCTCCCTAGCGACTTCGGGAACGCCGTCAAGGGCCGAAGCGCCGACGAAGCCTGGTTCGCTACCGACAAGGGCCTCGGCGTCGTCACCGATTTCGCCACCGACACCTGGGTCACCTACACCATGGATCCGAAAACTCACAAGGGCCGGGCGGTGATCCGCCGCGGCACGGAGGTCCTGAAAACCGTTGAAATGCCGCGGAGCCTGCCGCATAATTACGCTCTCTGGACCGAATTCGACGGCGATGACGCTTGGGTAGGGACTTCCAAAGGTCTGGCCTGGGCCGTGGGCGACGGATACTACCCCGGTCTGAAGGCCCCGCCTGGGCTCGTCGAAGCCGACACGGCGCAACCGAAGGCGGCAGCACGGTAACCAGGCGATCGTCCCCTAGGCATAAGCGAGCGAAGCCATGAAATACCATCTCCTTTCGTTACTGGCGATTCTTGTTTTGGCCGTCCCGGCCGACGCGGAGCCGAATGAGAAGCCGGCGCCCGACGCGCGCCCGGCCGTCGAGGTCGATCCTGCCATGCAGGAGGTGCTCGACAAGATCAACGCGGCCAGCGCGTACGAGGTGCCCGACCTGGGCTTGCGATTGGACGAAAACTACGCCTACACGTCGAAGGAGGTGTCGCCGTTCCGGCACGTCGAGCCGTACAAGCAGCATTTCCTCCTTCAGATGGAGTACACCGGCCCGGGCCGCGCCAAGCCTGAGCCCGAGCACGTCGACTCGGTCAAGCTCGGCTTCATCGGGCCGATCATGTCGACCGTCTCGGTGGCCACCGGCGGAAAGAGCCACGAGGAGCCGATGGGCATCAAGATGCTCCAGGGGGCCCGGCTGGCCATCGAAGAGGCCAACGACCGGGGCGGATACCTCAAGCGAAAGGTCCCCTTCGAGTTGGTTGTCTCCAACGACAACGGCCTCTGGGGGGCCTCGGGTAACGAGATCGTCAAGATGGCCTACAAGGACCACGTCTGGGCCATCCTCGGCACCATCGACGGCGCCAACAGCCACATCGCCATCCGAGTGGCCTTGAAGGCCGAGATCGTCATGATGAACTCCGGCGATACCGACCCCACCTTCATCGAGACCAACATCCCCTGGGTGTTCCGCTGCATCGGCGACGACCGGCAGCAAAGCTACTTCCTCGTCGACTACATGTACCGCAAGCTGGGCCTGAAGCGCGTGGGGATCATCCGCTCGAGCAACCGCTACGGGCGCTTTGGCGTGCGCGAGGTCCGCGACGGCAGCCGGCGCCTGGGGCACCCCGTTGTCCTCGAGATGGCCTACGCGCTGGGGCTCGACGACTTCTCCCTCCACCTGGGCCGCCTCAAGCAGGCCGGCGTCGACGCCATCGTCCACTGGGGCGACGCCGTCGAAGGGGCCAAGATCCTCAACCAGATGCGCGACATGGGCATGAACCAACCCTTCTTCGCCTGCGATCGCTGCCTGGCCGACGAGTTCGCCGAGATCGCCGGCAAGAACGCCGAGGGCGTCGTCTGCGGCTCGCCCTGGAACCCCACCCGCAAGGACCCGACGTACCTCGCCTTTTGTGAGAAGTTCCAAAAGCGGTTCGGCGAGCCGCCCGAGACCTACGCGGCCCACGGCTACGACGGCATGTCGCTTCTGATTTGGGCCGTGCAGGTGGCGGGGCTCAATCGGGCGAAGATCCGCGACGTTTTGGCCTACCGCACGCAGCCCTGGCCCGGCGCGACCGGCGACGTCGTCTTCAGTGCCTGCCTCGACGACCTCGGTGAGGTTTACCTGGCCAAGCGCGAGAACGGCACGTGGAAATACTACTCACGAGAGGATCTCGACCTTCCCAGGGTTTACACCCCTGCCCGCGATCGGACCAACCCGACGCAGGAAACGGCTGGCTCCGAGTGACCCGCCGGTCTTGTGCTCGATAACCCAAGCTCCGAAACCATGACCGCCCGGCTCCTCGGCACGTGCCTCGCCGTTGCCTGTGCCTGCGTCCCAGCCCGCGCGGGGGAAGACGCTCCCCAACCGTCGCCGCGATCCCCCTTCTATCAGCTTCGCGAGCACCAGGCGGAATACGCCGGCCCAGGGCGAAACGAGCCGCCGCCCCGGAACATTGACGAAGTCCTCCTCGGCTACTTCGGCCCCAGCGATCCCGCCCATCCCGACGGCGGCGACCTGTGGCTCGCCGCTCGAATGGCCGTCGACGAGGCGAACCGCCGGGGCGGCTACCGGGGTAAGCCCTTCCGCATCGTCGCCCGATGGTCGGAAAACCCCTGGGGCACCGGCGTCGCGGAAGTCGTCCGGATGGTCTACGACGAAAAGGTCTGGGCGATCGTCGGGGGCATCGACGGGCCTTCCACGCACTTGGCGGAGCAGGTGGTGGCCAAGGCGCGGCTTCCACTCGTGAGCCCCGTAAGCACCGACAAAACCAGCAATCTGGCCAACGTGCCCTGGATGTTCTCGCTGGTCCCCGGCGATCACCTGCTGGCGCCCGTCCTGGCCTCCGCGATCTCGGAGCGCATCCAGGGAGAAAAGGGGACGCAGCTCTTTTGTGCGAAGC
>CAZDHR010000632.1:0-2924 GCA_964505295.1 uncultured Planctomycetaceae bacterium | reverse complement strand
TCCCTCATCCCTCATCCTTCATCCCTCATCCCTCATCCCTCATCCTTCCTCACTCGTGTCGCAACGCCTCGATGGGGTCCATGGCGGCGGCGCGCATGGCGGGGTAGATGCCGAAGACGACGCCGATGGTCACCGAGATGCCGAAGGCCAGCGGGATCGATTGGGGGAGGATGATCGGTTCGAGGCTCTTGACCACGTCGGGCAGTTGCTCCATCACGCGGGGCATGAAGCGCTCGAGCTGCCGCTGGATGAAGATGATGATCGGGCCGCACAGCAGCCCGCCCAAGATCCCGGTGATCCCGCCCACCACGGAGAGCGAAATCGTCTCCACGAGGAACTGGCGGATGATGTCGCTGCGCTTCGCGCCGAGCGCGCGGCGGACGCCGATCTCGCGGGTTCGCTCGGTGACCGTGGCCAGCATGATGTTCATGATCCCGATCCCGCCGACGACCAGGGAGATGGCGGCGATGAGCCCGAGGAAGACGATGAACATCATCCGCGTGGTTTTGGCCTGTTCCAGGAGTTCCAGCGGCACCGTGACGCCGTAGTCTTTGGTGTCCTTGCGGTGGAACTTCGCCATCGTCATTTCGACCAGATCGGCCGTTTCCATGACGTGGTCGACGTCGTCTACGCGGAGCGTCACCTGGGTGAGCTCGACCTTCTCGCGTTCGAAGGAGCCGGTCCGGGCGGTGATGATGAAGTCGCCGATGCGGCTCCAGAGGGTGGTGATGGGAATGTAGACGTCGCCGGAGAACTCCTGGGCGGCGAACGATCCGCCGATTCCGGCCGAGGGCGACTTGGGCTTCATCACGCCGACGACCACGTAGTAGTGCTGCTCCACGTGGATGGAGCGGCCGATCGGGTCTTCGAAGGGGAAGAGCTGTTCGGCAACCTCCGCGGCCAGCACGCAGTGGTTCTTCTTGTCGCGGCACTCGGCATCGGTGATGAAGTGCGCATCGTCGCGGGCGACCTCCAGGCGAGTGACTTCCGCGTACTCGGGCGTGCAGCCGACCAGCCGGCCGTCGACGTTCCGCCCCGCATAGCTGAAGCGGCGGCGGATCTCCCGGATCGGTAGCGCCCGCTCGATCGTCGGTATCGTCTCGGTGAGCCGTTCGTAATCGGCGCGGGTAATGCCGTAGGCGATGTCGCCGCTGGAGCCGCTGGTCGCTTCGCTGGGGGGCTTGACCGAGCGGACGATGATGTTGTTGGCCCCCAGGCTCGCGATCTGCTCCTGGGCTTTTTGGCTGATTCCCTCGCCGATGGCCAGAAGCCAGATCACGCTCGACACCCCGATGAAGATCCCCAGCACCGTCAACAGGGAGCGCAGCGGGTGCAACAGGAGGCTCTTGACGCCTAACTGCCAGGTACGTAGCCAGAGGAAGGTCATGGGTGGGGGTTAATTGCAGAGGACGGGGGTATTTGGCTCAGACGACGGCCTCGTGCGCTTCTTTCCGCTGGTCGGACTGGATCTCGCCGTCCCTGAGACGAATGATCCGTTTGGCTCGGGCACCGACGTCCGCTTCGTGGGTGACCATGATGATCGTCTTACCGGCGGCGTTGAGCCCGTCAAGCAGGTCGAGAATCTCCTGGGTGGTGACCGAGTCGAGGTTCCCGGTGGGCTCGTCGGCGAGGATGAAGTAGGGGTCGTTGACGAGGCTTCGGGCGATGGCCACGCGTTGCTGCTGTCCGCCGGAGAGCTGCGTGGGGCGGTGTTTGAGCCGGTCGCCCAGCCCGACCATCTGGGCCAGCTCGACGATCCTTTGGCGAGCGTTGCCGGTGAGTCGGCCCTGGTAGAACAGGGGGACCTCGATGTTCTCCAGAACGGTCAGTTGGGGGATGAGGTTGTACGACTGGAAGACGAAGCCGATTCGCGAGGCGCGGATTTCGGAGAGCTGGTCGTCGTCGAGCAGGCTGACGTCCTCCTCGCCCAGGCAGAGCCTGCCCGACGTGGGACGGTCGAGGCATCCTAGGAGGTTCAGCAACGTGCTCTTCCCCGATCCCGAGGCGCCCATCACGGCGACGTAGTCGCCCTCGGGGATGTCGAACGTGACGCCTCGCAGGGCACGGACGACCTCCCCGTCCAGGACGTAGTCTTTGGTGAGGTCTTGGATGGAAGCGGCCAGTATCATGGGCGGGCTCCCCGGCCACTGCCGGCACTTGCCGGACGGCTGCCGCCGGCCCCTCCGGGACGAGCACGGCCGGCACCTCGGGGACGGCCTTCCGCGCCTGCCGGTTTGCCGGCACCGGCCCCAGCGCCGGCGCCTCCCAGTCTTCCCCCGGCTCCCGGACCGCCCTGTCCGCCACGCATTCGCATCATTTTCTGGATCGCCGCGTTGAACTCGCTGCGGTCGACCGCACCGTCGCCGTTGGTATCGGTTGCCGACAGGTTTGCCTTCATCGGGCCGGCAATCTCTCCGCCTTCGAGCCGGCCGTTGCCGTCCGCATCCAATTTCTTGAAGGCCTCCGACGGGTTGGGTCGGCCGCGCCCACCAGGGCCTCCCGCTCCTCCGGCGTCGGGTCTTTGCGCGCCGCCACGTGCCTCCTCGCCTCCGCGTGCAGGCTGGGAACCATCCCCTTCGGCTTGGGACTTCTGGGCGGGGCGGGGCCGATCGCCGGGGGCTGGGACGAGAGAAGTCTCCTCTTCCGGGGCCAGCTCGGGCAGATCGAGCTCGTCGCGGTGAAGCGCGGCCCCCAGCACGACCTGTTCGCCCATATCGAGCCCTTTTTCGATCACGACTTCCTTGTCGTTGGTCGAGCCGATGGTCACTTGCCGGGCTTCCAGGCCCTCCCCCTTGCGGAGCACGCAATAGTGCTTGCCGCCATGTTCGAACACCGCCTGGACGGGCACCGTCAGCACGTCGTCGATCTGCTCAACGCGGATGGACACCTTGGCGGTCATGCCGGGCCGCATCTGAAGGTCTTTC
>CAZDHR010000631.1:0-2946 GCA_964505295.1 uncultured Planctomycetaceae bacterium | reverse complement strand
GGTATTCCCACGGATTGTACACGTACTCGCCCTCTTCCAACAGCCGGCCGAACTTGATCGCATGCACCGCCTCGTCGCAGTGCATGGGCCGGTTGGCCAGATCGGCCAGGCGCAGCGCGGCCGCGCCGGCAAGGACCGCGATCAGAGACAAGGCCCAAAGGATGGATGAGAGATCAAGGTTGAGGGTTGAGGGAGGGCTGAGGGATGAAGAAGGAATCATCGGCGTGCGTTCACTCCGCGATTTCCTTCCATCCTTCATCCCTCACCCCTCGTCCAGCATCCCTCGTCCCCCAACGCTCGTCCCTCAACCCTCAACCCTCAACCCTCAACCCTCAACCCTCAACGCCTCCCGCCTCTCAGCCCGCCGGCTTGCCGAAGACCTCCACCTCGGTGTAGTGGTTCTTGTTCTCCATGTGGTTGCCGTTGCTGTAGAGACGCACGTAGCGACCTTCCACGCCCGCGGCGTCGACCAGCTTGCCCTCCGAGGTCTCCACGTAGCCCCGGTCGGAGCCGATGCCCAAGCCGGACGAGTTGTCGTAGTCGTTGTTGAATACGGTCTGGGCCTGGAGGAAGTCGGGATCGTCGCTCACCTGGACGATCACGTCGCGGTACACTCGGGCCTCGGCGTGGTTGTGCCAGAAGAGCACGGCGTAGATGGTCGCCTTCCGGCCGAGGTCGATCTGGACCCACTCGGTGCCGGGCCGCAGCTCCAGGTAGCCGAAGTCCGAGGCCTCCTTGTCGCCGTCGGTCACGAAGTCCAGCTCGCCGGCGGCCGGCCTCGGGTCGCTCGAGACGACCGGCTTGCCCCCGGCCAGGTTGACCGTCCCCTCCGGCGCCAGAAACGGCGCACGCGGCTTGCCCAGCGGCTTTTCCACGTTCGGCTCGTCGAGCGGCTTGGGCGTGCCGCGGAAGGCCGGCGCGGGAAGCTCGATCGGGATCGGCACCAGCTTGGCCATCGCTTGGGGAGCCGGCGTCTTCTCTGCCGGCGCCGCTTCAGCAGCGGCCGCCTCCGGCTCGGGCTCCTGCACCGGCTCGCCGCCCATGGGCGCCGGCTCGACCGCCGGCGCGGCCGTCACCGACGGCGGGGGCGTCACCAAGGGCGGCACCGTCACGCTGGGCGGAGCCGTCATCGACGGACTGGGCAGCGGCCTGCGGGCCTGATCCACCGGCGGCGGGCAGCCGACCATCGTACAAGTCAGCATCACCATCAGAAACAGGTAAACGCCACGTCTGCCTTGAGCACACTTCACGTTTCGTTCTCCTCGAATACTCTCGGTCTTGCCTTATGTCTGGAAGCTTCTCCGCCGGTTTCCCGCCGGCGCCGTCAGGGCGACGCCAGCACTTTCTCCGCCCTCGCGCGCACGTCGCCGTTCTTCACGTACCGGAGGACCTTCTGCATGGCGGCCCGTACCTCGTCCTTGTCCCCGCCTTCCATCTTCTCGGCGATCATCACCGTGGCGAAGCCCGCCTCCTCGGCAACCGCCCGGTCGCCGAGCGCGTCGGCGGCCAGGGCGAGCGACTCCGGCGACGCCACGCCCCCCAACGCGCCCAGCACGAGCCGCTTCTCGTCGGGCCGCTTGGCCAGGCTCATCGCCTCGACCAGTCCTTCCCGATCCGCCGGCTTCTCGCCCTGAGGTCGCGCCAGGCGAACCAGCCCCCGGATCGCCAACACCTGGTGCCGCTCGCTCTTCGACTCCTTGGCGATCGACAGAAGCTGCGGCTTCACCGCCGGGTCGCGCCAGACGGAAAGCACGCGCACGGCCTCGTCGCCGACCGCCTCGTCGTCATCTTCGAGCCGGGCGACCACGGCTTCCAGCGCCTTCGGGCCGCCGGTTCGGGCCAAAGCGTGCAATAGCGCGATCCGCGACGGCACGTTCGCATCGTCCAGCCCGGCGATGATCGCCTCGGCACACGACTCGCCGCCGCGGGTACAGACCATCAGCAGGGCCAGCTCGGCCTTCTTCCGCTCGGCGTCGTCCTTCGCCCCTTGGATAAGCCCGACGATCCCCGCCGTATTGCTTTCGTCGGCCAGGTACCGCAGGGCGCCCAGCGCGGCCAGCCGCACCGAGGCGTCGGCGTCCGCCACGCTCTCCATCACGGCCGGCAGCGCCTCCTGCGCGTTTCGGGCGGCCAGCACGCCGAGCAGCTCGACCTTCGCGCCCGGCTTGCCTTCCGACATCGCCGCGACGATCGCCTTGTTCACCTCGTCCCCGCGCAGCCGGACCAGCGCCTGCCGGGCGGCCCCCTTCTCCAGGTCCGAGCCCTCGGCCGCTTTGCCCATCAGGACCGCCACGTCCTCCATGGTCCCCAACGGGCCCAGCGCACGCAGGGCCGCCGCCCGGACCGGCTCCTGTTCGGCCTTGAGCATGTCGAGGACGACGGGTCGGGCGGCCGCGTCGGCCCGGTCGCCCAGGGCCTCGATCAGGGCGGCCTGCCCTTCCGGCTCGAGCGTCGGCACCAGCTCGGCGAACCGCTTCGTGGCCGCCTCGCCCGGCACCTCCTCCCGAATCTGCTGGAGCCCCAGGGCCCGCATGTCCCGGTCGGCGTCGCCCACCAGCTCGACGACCATCTGAATCAACGCCTCGTTCTCCTCCTGGGCCAGCGCCCGCCCGCCCAGCACGCAGAGCGCGCCCGAGAGCAACCAACACCACCCGGCCTTCGTTCTGTGGATCCTCGTCAAGGAACTTCCTCCTGGCTGTCAGAGTACAACTCGATACGACCTCCCAATTCCGTCCGGCAACGCCTGCCGAATCCCCGTGACATGCTACCAGGATAAGCGAAGCCGCACCTCAAGGGAAGGGGGCCACCTTCCCCCCGCAAGCGGCTGTCCGCCCCCGCGCTGGAGCATGAGATTGGTCGAGAGACAAGGAACCGTAGCGGTATCGCCATGTCCTAGCACCAAACGGTTTTCCGGCTGACTGGCGTATCGTTTGAGACGACACACCA
>CAZDHR010000630.1:0-2947 GCA_964505295.1 uncultured Planctomycetaceae bacterium | reverse complement strand
GGCGCGTTCCGCACCCTGGACCCGTCGAGCCACACGACGACGAACATCGAGACGCTGGGCCACTTCCTGGACGTGTCGATCCGGACCGAGAAGGTCGACCGCGACGTCTGGCAGGTAACGGTTGACGGTCCGCCAGGCCCCCCGGCTGGCCAAGGCTTCTCTCCGTGTCCATAATGAACTGCGCTCAGGTGCAAGATGTGTGGGTTGCGCTTGGGGCAGTCAACCAGCACAGGAGCGAGCCATGGAGCTGGAACGAAAAGTCGCCTTGATTACGGGGGGCACCAAGGGGATCGGCGCGGCCACGGCCGTATCGCTGGCCGGGCACGGCGCGGAGATCGCCATTGTGGGCCGCCACGACGACGAAGAGACCGCCCGGACCAGGGCCATGGTCGAGGATCGGGGGCGAAGCTGCCTCGTGGTGACCGCCGATCTGGCCAGGCCCGACGAAGCGACAGGCTGTGTGAGCCAGGTGGCCGACCGGCTGGGCTCGGTCGACGTGCTCGTTCACAGCGCGGGCGGGAACGTCATCGGGGGGCTGCTCGAGGTCAGTCCCGAGGCGTGGCACGAGGCGTTCAACGTCCACGTACACGCGGTCTACTACCTCTGCCGGGCGGCTATCCCCTTGATGCGCAAGAAGAAAGAGGGCTCCATCGTCTTGATCTCGTCGGTGGCGGGCCTGCGCGGGGTGCCCATGAATCTGGCCTACCAGGTGGTCAAGGGCGCCCTGCCGCAGCTCACCCGAGCGCTGGCCCGGGAGTTCGCCGACGACAACATCCGGGTGAACTGCGTCGCGCCGGGCATCATCCGCACCCGCTTCCACGACAAGATGACGCCCGAGCAGAAAAAGCACAATCTCGACCACCGCGTCCCGCTCCACCGGGAGGGAACCCCCGAGCAGGTGGCCGATCTCGTCACCGCGCTGGTGACCAACGACTACATCACCGGCGAGACGGTGACCATCGACGGCGGGCTGACGATGCGGATCGCGTAGCGCATTCGCGGGCTGGCGCGAAAAGCGATTCGCTTGTCGTCTTGATGCCCCATTCGCCCGTGCCGTCATGCCCCGGGCGAGGCATAAAGCCGCCAGCGGACGTGCTCGTTGCGGCTTGGCCCGATGGGGCGGCAGTCTTTTCCTCTGGCTCCCAAGCTCTTCTGGTTCCCAAGCTCCCGCTTGGGAACCCGGTTCCACGAAGCTCTGCTTCGTCCGTGGGGAGACGGGAGCTTGCCTGAATTGTGTTCCCAAGCTGGAGCTTGGGAACGAGGCGGAGTGCGCGAAGAGAGTGCGAAAGCCGAGGTTTTCCCGTCCCGTCGATCGATTTCGCGAAAATGTGCGTATGGGGTCTTCTTTTTATTCGCGGCATCGGGTATCTTACACGATAATGATGTTATCCTGACGCGCCGGAAGTATCGGTTCGATAACGCACCACTCGAGGTCAAGCGGAGGATCACGCTTGCGTTAGGAAAGGAAGGAACAGCTTGATGGCCACCACGGTCGACGCGCCGTCGCGGGAGGAACCGTCCGGCGCAGCCCACCCCTTGGACAGTATCTTCAGTCCGAAGGGCCTGGCGGTGGTCGGTGTCACCGCCACGCCTGGAACCGTCCCCTACGACATCCTGCACAACATTCTCGTCTCGGGCTACCGGGGCGAGGTCTATCCGGTCGCTCCGGGCAAGCGAGACGTCTGCGACGTCCCCGCCTACCGCTACGTGCTCGACATCGAAGACCCGGTCGATCTGGCGGTGATCGTCTTCCCGGCCGGCGTCGTCCAACGGGCCCTGAAACAGTGCGGCCAGAAGGGAATCCACGCGGCGATCGTCATCTCGGCCGGTTTCCGCGAGGTCGGGCCCGACGGGGTCCGCCGCGAGGAGCAGCTCCGGGAGACCTGCGAGGAATACGGGATCGCGATGATCGGGCCGAACTGCCTCGGCGTGATCAATACCGACCCGGAGGTCGCGCTGAACGCTTCGTTCGCTCGAAAAATGCCGCACGCGGGCCGGATCGCCTTCCTGAGCCAGTCCGGCGCCCTGTGCACGGCCGTGCTCGACTACGCCCGGGAGAAGGAAATCGGCTTCTCCAAGTTCATCAGCTTCGGCAACAAGGCGGGCGTGACCGAAATCGAGCTTCTGGAATACCTCCACCAGGACGACGCCACCGACGTGATTCTCCTCTATCTGGAGGAGCTCCGCGACGGCCGGGGCCTGGTCGAGGCGGCCCGGCGCATCACGCGAGGCGACAACCCGAAGCCCATCCTGGCCATCAAGGCCGGCCGGACCCCCCAGGGGGCCGACGCGGCCGCCAGCCACACCGGCTCCCTGGCCGCCCGAGACGCGGTCTGTGACGCCGTCTTCCGCGAGGCCGGGATCATCCGGGTCGCCAGCATTGTGGAACTGTTCAACTCCGCGATCCTGTATGCCTACCAGCCGTTGCCCGCGGGAGATCGGCTGGCAATCGTGACCAACGCGGGCGGGCCGGGCGTGATGGCCACCGACGCGGCGGTCCGTTGCGGGCTGAGCGTCCCGCGGCTGGACGAGCCGACCCAGGCCCGGCTCAAGAAGTCGCTCCCGGCCGCGGCCAACATGAAGAACCCGGTCGACGTGATCGGCGATGCCCGAGCCGACCGCTACATGGCCGCCATGGAGGCCGTGCTCGACGACCCGGACGTCGACCAGGCCCTGGTGATCCTCACCCCGCAGTCGATGACCGACATCGAGGCCATCGCCGAGGGCGTCTGCCGGATCCACGAGAAGGCGACCAAGCCGATCGCCTGCTCGTTCATGGGGGCGACGGACGTGGTGGCCGGCATCCACTTGCTCCAGAAGGCCCACATCCCGCACTACATTCTCCCCGAATGGGCCTGCCAAGCGATGGCCGACGTCCAGCGGATCCGCGTCGGGCGCAAACAGGGTCGCGACCACCCCCGGCGGCTGGTTGACGACGGCCGGCCCG
>CAZDHR010000629.1:0-2966 GCA_964505295.1 uncultured Planctomycetaceae bacterium | reverse complement strand
TTGACGCGGTGCTTCTCGCAGGCGGCGATCATCTCGTCGGCCTCGGCCAGCGTGCGGCACATCGGCTTCTCGAAGTAGATCCCCCGCGCCCCGCTCTCGGCCGCGGCCACGACCATGTCGCGATGCTGATCGATCCACCGGGGTCCAACGGCCACCAGGTCGGGCTTCGTCTCGTCGAGCATCTTGCGGTAGTCGGCGTAGCCCTTCGACGCGCCGGTCCGCTTGACGGCGGCGGCCAGGCCCTGCGGGTCGGCATCGGCCACGGCGACGACCTCCATGCCCGGCACCTCGCGCCAGACCGTGTCCAGTCCGTGTCCGTAGTTGCCGCGGCCGGTGTGCCCGATGACGCCGACGCGGTACTTCTCGGCTTCGCTCTCGGAGCCACGCGCGAGTCGCCCTTCTAGGGCGGTCAGCCCCATTGCCGTTGCCCCGGCGATGAAGCCGCGGCGGCTGAGCACGGGCCGCGGTTCTCGTTGATCACACGTATCGTTGCCGATCATCGTGTGGCCCTTTCATGTTGCAGGCCTGGCATGTTCCATCGTTGTTTCCATTGTTCCCACACCGAAGCATGGGAACGAGTCCGACCCTACTTCAAGTCGCCCAGCAGCCTGAGCGCCGTGTCGACGAGCATCTCGCCGCCGCCCGGCTGGATGCGGCTGTTGACCGTCTCGTAGCTTCCCTCGACAAACGCCTTCTTGGTGGGCACGTACCCGGGCGCGTCGTGCGCCAGTTCGAGCACCAGCGTCGTGGCGAACGGCGACGCCTTCTTGATGGCCAGGCCCAGGTCGACGAACACCTCGCCGGGCAGGGCGACGAGGGCCACCTCCTCCCCGATGCGGAACACCTGGACGGTCATCGGCAGCGTCTCGCCTTCGAGCAGCTCGAGGGCCATGATCTTGTACGCCTTCACTCGGTCCAGGAACGGCATCTCGCTTGTGTGAACCTTCTTCATCGCCTCCTTGGCCCAGGTGACCTCCTCCTCGCTGTATTGCTGCAACGGCACGTCGACGACCTCGGTCCGCACGTCGAACGACGGTTCCTTGACCGGGTCCAGATCGCCCAGCCTGGCCTCAAGCGTGGCGGCCAGGGTCTCGCCGATGCGTCGGGCCTCCTCGTGGCCCTGCTGACGGCGGTTATGGGATACGTCGATGTGGTTGATGTCGCCGCAGGTGCCGTTGGCGAAGACGGAGACGAAGTCCGGGCCCAGATCCCGGCGAAGCGACTGCTCCAAGTAGTACGGGAAGTCGGCGCTGTACTCCAGCCCTCCCACGGTGTCCAAGTGCAAGGCGAACACGCTGAGTGAGGCCAAGGGTCGCTCGTCGGCGGCCGTGCGGAACAGCAGGAAGGGAACCTGCGGATCGATGGGTCCCGCGGGGCGGAGGATTTGGGGGTTCATCTTGCCGGGATTGAACCGCACGGGGCCGCCCCCCTTCATGTGGAACCGCCGGTTGAAGGAGAGCCCTTCCTGCTTCGCCGTCACCAGTTCGAGTTGGACCGGCCCGAGGGCGCCCTGGGCATCGCCGATCACCTTGACCAGCTTCTCGACGAGCTGGGCGGGGTAGTCGACCTTCTCCGCCGGATCGTGCCCTTGCTTCGCGACCGCCAGCTCGTGCAGGTGCTTGCGCATCGCCCCGGCAAAGAGGGGGCCGGTGTGCGTGTGGGTGGCGGCCAGGAGGATGTTCGCGGCCGGGATGCCCGTCTGCCGCTCGGCGACCTGGCGAACGTGGAGGGTCATCTCCCGTGGCAGCCCGATCAGGTCGCAAATCACGATGGCCGCCTGGCGATCACCCTGGCGGAGCACGATCGCCTTGGCCAAGAGCGGGTCGTGCGTTCCCGTGCTGAGTCGCTCGTGGAAGTAGCCGCACATTCGGTAGTCGAGCGGCGGCGTAATGTCGGCGACGGCCACGCCGGCCTCCATCGGGGCGGCCCAACTGGCGCTCGACGGCGCTACCAGAAGAGCCAGGAGCACGGCGGCTGTGAGCAGGTCGATGCTTGATTTCATCGGGGGACCTCCAAACGGTTGGTTAGCTCGCGGAATAAGCACGCGGGCGCCACGCGTAAACGGCGCCCCATCAGTACCGCAGCCAGTGTAGGCCGAGCGAGGGGCAAAATCCAGCCTCTTGCCGCTGGCCCAGGCAGGAAGAACCCACGGCGATCGAGGGCTGCCGGCCGGCTCGGCCACGCCCGTCGTTGTCGCGGGAACACATCGGCGATCGTCAGAACAGCTCCAGCACGTGCTCGCCGCCGTGGGCGGGGTTGCCGATCAACCGGCGTCCTTGAACGTCGACCACCAGATCGAGCATCTCCAGCGGGATCTGTCCGATCAGCACCGGAACGTCGTCGGGAACTTCCATCACGTCCACGCTACAGAAGCGGCCTTCGATGGTCAGTCGGACGGCCTCGTAGACGCAGACCGGGCCTACGCCCCGTGTTGACTTCGCTTGCTTCTCGTAGACCTTTCTCAGCCCCAGCTCGCGGATCAGACGAGTCGGCAAGGCGATCGTCGTGGCACCGGTGTCAACGAGCGCATCCTCCGCCGTCATTCGGCGGACGTCGCCGGGCAAGCGCGATCCGCGCTCGACCTCGACAATTATCCCCCAAGTTCTCCACGACGACTCGCGTTAAGACACATCCCATGTCGGTCTCCATCGGTATTCTCCCTCGTCGCTTCCCTCGGTTTAGGCCATCTCCGACCTCCGGTCCACCAGGGTGACAGGGTGACACGATCGCACTGTTCACCCCGTCACCTTGTCACCCCGTCACCCCGTCATCCCCTCACCCCCTCACCGCTGCCCATACCCGTGGTGATAGCGGTCGTACCACTTTTTTGCTTCCTCGGGCGGGATCGCCCAGGGGTTGCCAATTTGCAGGGCGAGGTGGACGGTCTTGGCCACGTCTTCGGTCATCACGGCGGATTTCAGGGCGGCGCGGGGGGTGGGGCCCCAGGCGAACACGCCGTGGTTTTG
>CAZDHR010000628.1:0-2975 GCA_964505295.1 uncultured Planctomycetaceae bacterium | reverse complement strand
GACGGCCCGGAGGGTGCTTCGCACAAATTGGACCTGTCCCCTTTTTCCAGGCGATCGCCACCAGCAGTCTTACCGGCGAGGGGATCGAGGCGTTGCGAGGCCGGCTCCGCGAGGCCGTGCTCGCGCTCTCGGCGTCGGGCGGCGACGTGGTGCCCAGCACGGCGGTCCGCTGCGGCGAGTCGCTGCGCCTGGCGGCCGAGAGCCTGGAGCGTGCGCGGGCCGCCCTGCGTGACGACCTCGGCGAAGAGCTGGTGGCCACGGAGGTCCGTATCGCCCTGGAAAAGCTGGCTGGCGTCGTCGGCGCGGTCTATACTGAGGACATCCTGGATCGGGTGTTCAGTCGATTTTGCATCGGGAAGTAGAAAACACTGGAAATACCCACTCAAGCGTAAAGGGAGATTCTGATGAAGTCGTTGCGCACCATGGGACGAACGATCCTCAGTCTGGTCGTCATCTTCAGTGCGGTCGTCGCGACCGCGGCCCAGCCGAAGCAGGCTCCGAAGAAGAAGCGCCCGCCCAACCCCGCCTTTTCCGCCATTGCGGACGACCCGAAGCTGCCCCGCGTTCTGTTGATCGGCGATTCGATCTCCATCGGTTACACGTTGGCCACGCGCGAGGCCCTGGCCGGCAAGGCCAACGTGCATCGGGCCCCGACCAACTGCGGCCCCACGATTCGCGGCCTGGAGCAGATCGACAAGTGGCTCGGCGACGGGCGGTGGGACGTGATCCATTTCAACTGGGGACTGCACGATCTGAGGAAGAGCGACGGAAAACACCAGGTCCCGATCGACGAGTACGAGAAGAACCTGCGCGAGCTGGTCGGGCGGATGAAGAAGACCGGGGCGGTGCTCGTCTGGTGCAGCACCACGCCGGTGCCGGAAGGCTGCTCGCCCTCACGCACCGACGAAGACGCCGTCGCCTATAACGCCGTGGCCAAGAAGATCATGGACGCCGAGGGGATCGCGATCGACGACCTGTACGCCTTCGCGCTGCCGCAGCTCGACAAGATCCAGCGCCCGGCCAACGTCCATTTCACACCCGAGGGCTCCGCCGTCCTGGCCAAGCAGGTGGCGGCGACCATTCTGAAAGCACTCGACAAGGCGCGGTCGACCGACAAGTAATCGGAAGACGGCGCAGAGAGCGTTTGCCGAGTAAGATGCCGGACGCCCCATCGCACGATCGCTTTGCCTTCACGGTCTTCACGCCGACGTACAACCGGGCCGGCACCTTGCCGCGTGTCTACGAAAGCCTGCGGGCGCAGACGCTCGGCGACTTCGAATGGCTCGTTGTGGACGACGGCTCGACCGACCCGACGCGGCAGCTCGTCGAGCGATGGCAGCGCGAGGCCGATTTTCCCATCCGCTACGTCGCCCAGGATCACCTCGGCAAGCACATCGCGTTCAATCGGGCCGTGCGAGAGGCCCGCGGCCGCCTGTTTTTGAACCTCGACTCGGACGACGGCTGTGTGCCGACGGCCCTGGAGCGGTTCCAGTTTCATTGGGACTCGATCCCCGAGCCGCAGCGAGAGGAGTTTTCTTCGGTCACCGCCCTGTGCGTCGACCAGGAGGGCCGTTTGGTGGGCGACCGATATCCTCAGGACGTGATCGACTCGGATCCGCTGGAGATCCGCTATCGGTTCAAGGTGCGCGGCGAGAAGTGGGGATTCCAGCGGACGCGCGTGCTCCGCGAGCACCCATTTCCGGAGACGCTCGTCGGGCAGTACGTGCCCGAGTGCGTCGTCTGGTCGAAGATCGCCCGGCGGTACAAGACCCGGTTCGTGAACGAGCCGCTTCGGATCTACCACGTCGGGCGCGAGTCGATGGTACACGGCGGGTCGCCGGCCAGGAACGCCGCCGGGGGGCGGCTTCAACACGTCACGGCGCTAAACGAGGAGATCGACTTCTTTCGCCACGCGCCGGGGCAGTTCTGCCGTTCGGCCGTACACTACGCCCGTTTCTCGTTTCACACGGGCACGAGCCTCCGCCGGCAATACGGCGACTTGAGCAATCGCCTGGCCAGGCTCCTCTGGATGGTGTTTCTACCCGTTGCCTTCCTCGTGTTCCTCCGGGACCGGAAATGAAGCGTTACTGGCGAATCCTCCGCGCCCAGAGGCGGCCCTGCAAGTTCCTGCTTTCCCGGGTGCTGATGCGACTGGGAATCTCGCGCTGGCTCACGATCCGGCAGGCGGGCTTTGTGCTACGGTTCCACCCCTCGTCGCTCTCGGCCGCGCTCTGGATCGACCCCGAAGACCACCAGGCCGAAGCCGTCTTCTTCCGGCGGTATCTGCGGCCGGGCGACGTGGTGCTCGACGTGGGGGCGAACGTCGGGCTGACCACGCTCGTCGCCTCGCGGGCCGTCGGCGAACGGGGCAAGGTGTACGCCTTCGAGCCGCATCCGACGGTCTTCGCCTATCTCGAGGACAACCTCGCTTTGAACGGCGCGGGCAACGTCGTCGCGGAGAACGTGGCCCTGGGCGACCGCGAGGGCACGGTTCGCATCTCCAACATGCGCTCCGACGATCACAACTTCATCGACTCCTCCGGGGCCGGGATCGAAGTCCCCGAGCGGCGGCTCGACCAGCTCGACACCGGCGGGAGCCGCATTTCCCTGCTGAAGATCGACGTGGAGGGCTACGAGCGATTCGTCCTCGAAGGGGCCGCGAAGACGCTGGAGCGGACGGAGTGCGTCTTCTTCGAGTCGTGGGACCGGCACTTCGCCCGGTACGACTACTGCTCGACGGACCTCCTGCGATGGCTGCGCGACCGCGGATGGGCCATGTTTCGCCTCGGCGCGAACGACCGCGTGCGCCCGCTGCCGCCGGAATACGCCTCGTCGGACGCCGAGAACCTGATCGCCCTGCGCAAGACCGCCGACTTCCTGGAACGGACCGGCTTCGAGCTGGAGGTAGACTGAGCGGGGCGGGTATCTGTCCATTTTGAAAACTGGGCTTTGTGGAGATTTCGGAATCGTTTAGG
>CAZDHR010000627.1:0-3001 GCA_964505295.1 uncultured Planctomycetaceae bacterium | reverse complement strand
CCGCCGGGCTGCGCACTCCGCGTCCGCCTCGGTTCAAAACGTGCGTGTAGATCATCGTCGTGCGAACGTCCTTGTGCCCCAGCAATTCCTGCACCGTGCGGATATCGTAACCGTCGGGTACCATCCGGATTGCCGATGCGGCCGTGACGTTGCATTCACGACCTCCCAAGCAACGACCAATCGAACACCACCCCATTATTGTGATTATCCGCAAGTGCCCGTCAAGACGCTACGCACTGAATTTGGCTGCCACATGTGCCCCTTGGCAGAGGGGACCTCCGCCAGCGTTTTTGATATTTTGTGGAAATCATGACGGTTTGCAGCCATGTGACGTGGATTGTCAACAGTAGGGAGATGAATCCGTACGGAGGCGACATTGGACGATCAAACTCGAATTGCGAAGGACCTGGTCAAGTACGCCGAGAATCTCGTCTGGCAGCTGATCCGCCAACACGGACTCGGTTGGGACAAGCACCGGCGCGAGGACGCCGTCCACGAACTGTTCGTCGCCGGGTGGGAGGACTACCAGAAGACCGGCGAGGTAGGGCTGGCCAAGCACCGGATGGCGAGCCGAAAGGTCAACCTACTCAGGGACTTCTATTCGGAACGCGAGCACGAACCGAAGGTCGAGTCGTCGCTGCCCGAGCCCGAGGAGGGCCAGCCCACGGTGTTGGAGGCCAAGCGGGCCTATACCAGCGATCCCGTGGAACGGGCCATTTGGAACGAGGCCCTCGCGCGGTTGACCGACCGGCAACGCCAGATTGTGGCCTTCCGCCGTGCCGGGCTGACCCAACGGGAAATCGCCGACGAGATGGGGATCTCCCTGAGTACCGTCGAACGTGAACTGTCTGATATCAGGAAGGAGTTGGACTATGTCCGCCAGTGTTGAGGGATCTGCGAAGAAACGCCACTACCTGTTGCGGGAGGACTTCGACGAACTGATGAAGTTCGCCGGAGACGCCGTGCCCGACCCGACGCCGCGCCCCAATTCGGGCTCGTCGTTCGACTATCCCAAGAATACCGAAGGGGCCTTCCGCGAACTGCGGATTCGCGGCCTGGAAGTCGATGGGCTGAAGCTCTGGCAGATGGCCAAGGACGGGATCGTCTCGCCCCAGGGGGCGCGTTCCGCCATGACCTGGACCGGCGAAGACTGGCTTGAATGGTCCAAGGAGGACATCGACCAGGCGGCCGAGTGGCTGTACGAGCACGAGCGTTGGAACCCGTGGACGCACTTCTGCTGGCTCTGCAACCTCCGCTTCGCCCAGTGCGTCAAGGCGCACCGGCTTGCGGCGGCCCGGTACGGCTGGGGATGGTCGAGCGGCTTCGACGTGCTCGGCAGGAACTTCTACGTCGAGCGGGCGAAAGACCCGAACGAGTACGCCTTCATCCGGTTCCTGCCCGACGATTTCGACTTCGACGCGATGGAGGAGGGGAAGTGACCACAACCACGGAAGGAATGATGTTTTCGACCGCCGAGGTCGAAATCCAGGCGGCAGGCAAGACGCCGGCCGTTACGATCGTGGCCTACTCGGGTGGCGTGATGGCGGTGCCGGGCTGGGGACCGGTGGCCATCGAATTGGCTGGCATCGACGCCGCGCAGCAAGTCGGCATCTTGGCCGACCATGATTCGACGCTCAAGGGGATCGTCGGATACGGGCAGGCTCGCACTGAGGGTGGCAAGTTGATTGTCGCCGGCACCATCGCCCCGACGACCGACGTGGCCCGGCAAATCATCGAACTGGCCAAAGCGGGTTTTCGGTTCCAGGCGAGTGTGGGCGTCTCGCCCATGGATTATCAACGCATCCGGCCCGGCGACACCGTCGTGGCCAACGGCCGGACGATCACGGCGCCGCGCACCGGCATGACGTTCGTCCGGTCGGGTGAACTGCGAGAGGTTTCCATTGTGAGCATCGCGGCCGACCGGAACACGTCGGTTGCGATCGCGGCTTCAGAGAAAGGCAATAGGCACATAACCACGGAAGTGACGGAAAGCACGGCGGAACAGGTCCGCGACGAAGCGTTGGCCGAGACCAAGCGGATCAACGGTATCCGCGAAGCCTGCAACGGCCAGCATGGACAGATTGAAGCGAAGGCTATCGAAGAGAACTGGGACATCGATCAGACGAAGCTCGAAGTGCTGCGAGCCTCGCGCCCTGAAGCGCCGGTGATGCGGGCCACCGAGCCGGTGTCCAACGGCCACGTGCTTGAAGCGGCGGTCCTGGCCCACATGGGCTGCGAGTCGCTGGCCGAGAAGGCATTGGGAGCAGAGGCCGCCCAGCGGGCCCGCGATCTGCGGGCGACCAGCTTGGTGGACATTTGCCGGGCCGCCCTGCGGATCGAGGGCATCGAGACGCCCCACGGGCGCGACGGGTTGATCCGCGCAGCCTTGTCTACCTATTCGCTCCCCGTTGCCCTGGGCGACGCGGCCAACAAGGTGTTGATCGATTCCTACGCGGAATCCCCGGCCACCTGGCGGGCCTTTGCCGCGATCAAGTCGGCGGCCGATTTCAAGGAGCACACCGGCATCCGGCCCACGCAAACGGGCGAGTTGGAGCAGGTGGCCCCCGGCGGCGAGTTGAAGTATGGCTCGATCAAGGAATCGACCTACCAATACCGAGTCGACACGTTCGGCAAGAACCTGGGTATCGACCGGCGGGATATCATTAACGATGACTTGAGCCTGTTCGACGACACGGCCCGTTCGTTGGGCCGGGCCGCCATGCGGGCCGTGAGCGATTTGGTTTACACAATCCTCTTGGCCAATGGCGGCGGTTTCTTCTCCGCCGGCAACGGCAACTACGACGCCGGTGCGGATACCGCGTTGAGCCTTGCCGCCCTGGGTGCCGGCATCACGAAGATGATGTCGCAACGGGACAGCGAGGGACGCGACCTGGACATCCGGCCGAAAATCTTGCTGGTGCCGCCGGAGCTTTCCCAGACGGCCAAGGAGCTCTTGCAAAGCGATTACATCCAGCGGGCCAACTCGGACGAACCGACGGGC
>CAZDHR010000626.1:0-3003 GCA_964505295.1 uncultured Planctomycetaceae bacterium | reverse complement strand
CGCCCGAGCCACGCGAGGAACTTCCCCATCGCTTCCTCCGGCGTGACGGAGAAACCGATCACGAACTCCGGCGCTTGCCTGCCCGACTCCTCGGGCGGGATCTCCACCACGTAGCTCGAATCGCAGAACGCGCAGGTGTAGCTCCGCTGGTCGGGATCGACGGCCACCTCGGCCCCGCAGTTCTTGCAGCGGAAGCGCTTCGGCTCGACCTCCGGCTCGTGCACCACCGCGGCGGCCGGCTGGTCGGCGCCGCAGGCCGGGCAGAACTTGTCCGACGGCTCGACCGGCGCCCCGCAGCGCTCGCACGCCTGGGCGTGCACCGCCGGAGCGTCGTCGTCGACCGTCGGCTCGGAACGGCTGATCTGGCTCATTCCTGCTTCCCATGGCTCATCTGGTAGATCGCCTGGAGCAGGCTCTCCACGTCTTTGTACTTCTTCTTGGCCGATAGGGCGGCGTCCATCAGTCGCCGGGCGTCGCTCTCCGAATGGCCCAGGGTGCGGAGGACCTCGAACGTCTCGGCGATCACGTCGGGCTGGACCTCGGCTTCGTACTCGGCTTCCCGGGCGACCATCAGGGCGAACTTGGGCACCTTGCGACGGAGCTTGGCGATGATCCGGTCGGCCATGGCGGGGCCGATGCCCGGCAGCGACGAGAGGAACTTCGCATCCTGTTCTTCGATGGCCGTGGCCACTTCTTTGACCGGGCGGACCATCGCCCGAAGCGCCTTGCGCGCGCCCACGCCGTCGACCGAGCAGATCAGCTCGAAGAACTCCCGCTCGACGTCGGTCAGAAACCCGATCAGCCGGGGCGTCATCCGGCCCTGCATCGGGTTGCCTTCCAGGTACTCGATCGTGTGCAGGCTGATCTCCCGGCTTACCTCGCCCTGCAACTGGCGCCGGGTGAACTCGGGGATCAGCACTTCGTACTCGATGCCGCCCAGGCGGAGCGTCAATACGTCGTCGGCCAGGGCAACTAGTTGTCCGGTGATTTTGGTGATCAAGAGAGGGCTCCGCGTCTTCGATCCTTCGGGAACGTGCTTCGCAGCCAGGCAGACCGCGAAGCGATTTCGTCACATTGCCCAAGGTAGCTTCGCAACCCGCGCTTGAAAAGCGCCCGTCTGCTAGGCAGAACACAACAACCGGCTACACTGGGCGGCATGGACACTCCCCGATTCGCCTACCCGAGCGATCCCCGGCCGCCGCAGCCGCTCGAGATCGGGCCGGTCGTGGTCGATCCGCCCTTGTTGCAGGCGCCGATGGCCGGGTTCACCAATTACGCGTATCGGCAGATTGTGCGCGGGTTCGGCGGGGTGGGCCTCCCGGCCACCGAGATGGTCAGCGCCCGGGGGTTCCTGGAGATCGATGCCCGCAGCGCAAGGCTCCCGGAGCGGCTCCGGGGCGTCGAAAACGAGCCGCGTCCGCTGGCCGTGCAGATTTGGGACAACGATCCGGGCGTGCTGGCCGCGGTGGGCTCGCGGCTTGCCCGGGAGTTCCGGGTTAGCGTGATCGACGTCAATTTCGGCTGCCCGGTCAAGCGGGTGACGGAAAAGGCCCGAAGCGGCTCGTACCTGCTGCGGTGGCCGGATCGCGTCGGAGAGATCGTGGGCCGGGTGGCGCGGGCGTGTGAGCCGGTGCCGGTGACGGCCAAAATCCGCTTGGGGATGGCGCCCGACTCGACGGGCGCCGTCGAGGTGGCCCGGGCGATCGAAGAGGCCGGCGGGGCGGCGGTGACCGTCCACGGCCGCACCGCCCAGCAAATGCTCCGCGGCCGGGCCGACTGGGACCGAATCGCCCAAATCAAGCCGCACCTCCGCCGCATCCCCCTGATCGGCAACGGCGACCTGACGACGCCCGGGGCTGTCGTCGAGGCGTTCCGCCAGTACCAGGTCGACGGCGTGATGATCGGCCGGGGAGCGCTGGGCCGGCCGTGGCTCTTTCGCCAGGCCCAAGCCGCCTTGGCCGGCCAGCCCGTGCCGCCCGATCCCACGCTGGACCAGCAGCGGCGACTCCTCCTCGACCACTACCAACTGCTCGTCGACCAGTTGGGCCGGCCGAAGGCGACGATCCTGATGCGCAAGTACGCCTGCCAATACGCGCACGGCCGCCGCGGCGCCCGCGAGTTCCGAGCCCACGTCAGCCGCGTCACTACGCCGGAAGAGCTCGTCGCGGCGGTGGACCGGTATTTCCCGCGGGATGAGGTCGAGGGTGCTTGAAGGGCCGAGGCGCCTGTCGCTTGGATCGGCCGACGTCGGGAGACGCCGGTCAGGAGCCGGGGAAAGCAACCACCGTGAATCGATCGTAGCCGATTTGCAGTTGGGGATGCCGGCGGCCGTCGACGGGCGACGCGGAGAGGTGGAGCTGGCCCCGCTTGCTGGCGAGGTCGGCGATGGAGATGACGCGGTCGCGCCACCACTGCATGCCGCCGAACGACGTCGGCACGGGGCCGCGTCCCGGCGCCGCGAAGGGCGGGATTTCCTCCGCCCAAATCGTCCTTCGCTTGCCCGACTGCTCGGCTTCGATCTGAAACCGGATCATCGCCAGATCGCCGGGGAGCGCCACGTGACCGAACTGGCGCACCACGGGCTGGAAGCGCAGGGCCGGCCTGCCCGGGGGCACGTCCAGCTCGAACGAGTGCTCCTGCCACACCGCCTCGGGAACCTCCGGCTCGATGAGTGTCTTCGCCCCCTCGATCAGTCGCGCGGTCAGGTCGATGGAGAGCCTGGCCAGTTGCTCGGGGCGCGGGGCGATGAGGCAGTAGGTGGCGGCCCCGCGGCGTCGAGTCGCGCTACCAGCGGCGCATCTGCTCGAAGGAGAAGCGAACGTCGCGCACGGCGGTCGTGGCGAAGCAGGTGAACAGGTTCTGCGTCCAGCCTTCACCCGTCGGAATGAGAAGGCCGGTGTGCTCGAGATTGATCGGGATGGGCGATTTCTGCTGGACCGACCAGCCGGCTGTATTGGTTCAGCGTAACGTTGAGTTTGGCCGTGCTGGAGTTAGCGAGTTGAG
>CAZDHR010000625.1:0-3010 GCA_964505295.1 uncultured Planctomycetaceae bacterium | reverse complement strand
GAATCCGGCATTCTGGGAGGAATGCGGACCCTGGGAAAAGCGTTTTCGGGCGCTAGTCCAAGCCAGACAAGCAGATGCGAAGCCGGCACGCAGACCGCCCGCCGGAAATCTTTTTTCGGCTAAAGCCTCCGCACGCGCCGCCCAACGAGGCTGGCCGGAACGTCTCCCGGCTACCGTGCCTGCCGGGAATACTTCGAGAACGCTTCCGCCACGCGGCCTTCCTTCTCGTCCCCTTGGTGGATGAGGAATCGGTAGCGGAGGCACATCGACTCGCCGGGAGCCAACGTGTGCGATCCGTCAAGCTTGTCGGACCCCTCGAAATTGTGCAGGCCGAACGGGTTCGCCGCAAACAGCCCGTACGTCCGCACGTGCCAGTACGTGGGAAAGCGGAAGCTGCTCGGATGATTGAGCACGGCCACGCCCACCGTCTGGCCGTCCACCGGGCCGTGATAGTCAACCCAGGCGGCACGCTTTCCCCAAGCCTCTTTATCGGTTTGGCCTTCGCTGTTGACGATCTTGCCGCCCAGCTTGGCGTCGACCTTCATCGTCCCCGCGACGCGGATGCCCATCGTCCCTTCCTTGGTGTCGCCGAACTTCACCGGCCCGTCGCACGCCGTCACCGTGACGTCGTAGTCGATCCAGCGGCGCCGTCCGTCCGTCCCGAAGCTCAGCTCGCGAAGATCCTCGCAGACTCGCTTGCCGTCCGGGGCAACCCAGTCGTTCCGCGTCACGATCACCGCCTGCTCGCCGCTCTCGACCTTGACGAACTCGCGGTGCCGGATCGTCTGCTCGTGCCAGAAGCTCAGCCCGTTGACGTCGCCGTGGTTGAACCACAGCGACCGATGGTGTGGGTGGTCCTTGCGCTCGTTCGGTCCCTCGGCCATCGGATGGGCTCGGGTCACGGGCTGGCCGGTCGGGCCGATGATCGGCCACAAGATCGGGCCGAGCTTCGGTTCCAGCCCGGCGTCGACAAGGTACTCCGTGAAAAACTGGCCGTCGATCTTGACGACCACGCCTCGCTCGGAACGCTCGGCCGTGACCTCCGCCGCACCGATCCTTGTCTCGAACACCATCAGACCGAAGACAAGCAAAATCAACGTGACAACTGGCCGGTGCATCGTAGGAAACTCCAAGGGTGGGAGGAAAGGTGGCGGATTGGTCCCCGCAACGACCCCGTGCGACGCTCCACGGCCGCCGGGGAGACTCGGTCGCCCCCTATCATAGTATCCACGCAACACGTGTTCCAGCTTCCCGTAAGGCGTAAAGCGCAAAGCCGCGGCCCGACGCGCGCCGTGCTGGAGGTCCTCCCGACATGTGGCGGGGTCGCCCATCTATAGCTGGAGGGGATGCCGAGCCGAGATCATCGGATCGGTGTGTCCTTCACGCGGCGGGACGACCGGCTCAGCATCGGGTGATGGCCCACGGCAGGAGATTCGACCCCCGGCCAATCGCATGCCGGAGCCCGGAAAATCGCGGACACCGCGTGAGGGCAGCCTGGAACCCGCGTGGGTCGACCGTTCGCGTCGATCCTCAGTCGCCCAGCTTCCGCTGGTACTCCGGGAAAGCGACCGAAGCATACATGGCCAGGAACTGGTCGGTCTGGGCCACCCGCCGACGATCCGACTCGACCAGTTGACGAATCAACAGGTGCTCGCTCCGCATGGTCAGCTTCTTGGAGAGAAGCCCTCCTTTGGGCTGCATCGTCAGGTGGACCTCCCGGGCGAACAGATGGCGGTCTTCGAGGGCGGCGTTGACGATCATTCGCGCAAACGGCGGTCGGGCCCCGGGATTCAGCACCGTGTTCAGCCGGCAGTACCAGTCGGAAAACTCGCGGTACTGCCGCGATAGGGCTTCGCTCTCGGTGTCGAACGTGGCGAGCCGATACGACATCCAAGGGCTGGTGAACGTCAGCTCGCCCGTGCTCTCGTCCAGCACCTCGTCAAAGCTCGGGGCCCCCAGGAACTTGAGAAACGGATCCGACTGCTCCTGGGACCACTGTTTCAGACGCTCGCTGAAGTCCGCCACGCGGTCGGTCGTCAGCTCCGTCTTGACCCGCCGCTCGAGATCCAACAGCACGAAGCGGCGGCGTTGGACGTCGAAGACCGTGACTTCGGCCGGGTCGGCCAGATAGTCGTAGACCACGCCGTCCTGGAAGATCGTCGTGCTCTGGACTTGCGGCTCTTTTTCCCCACCCACGAAAACCTTGTTCTCAATCCGGAACTCCTCCGTGCCGGCCGCCAAACCGGGGGCGCAGAGATTGGCCGCCAGTGTCGCCGAGATGGCCGTGGCAAAAAGGCATGATTGAGGTCGGAACATCATTGCACTTGCCCTCCCCGGTGAACAGGCTTAGTTCTGGCCCTATCTCCCAGGGGAAGATAACGCAAGCATTGCCCGCGTGTAAAGCTGAGAAATCACGCCCGCCGTGCCGGCGACCGACGCGCCAACGGCCCGAGCCCGGAACGCGCCGGATCGCCCCTCCGGTCGTCCCCCGCGAGGCCGCGTCAGCCCTCAGCATTCCCCCCTGAGGGACCAATTTCGGTTCCCATTGCCCACCTTGACGGGCCGCAGGGGCACTGGTAAAGTCAACCATAATGCCGACCTGGAGCGAGCCAGCCGCGTTCGCCTCACCCAACATGGGGGATTAGCTCAGTTGGGAGAGCGTCTGAATGGCATTCAGAAGGCCAGGGGTTCGAGTCCCCTATCCTCCACTCCGCAACCCCTTGCGAACCAAGGGGTTGTGGCGTTTCTTGGGAGAGCCTCAGAAGAGGGGGTAGTGCCGTGCTACCCAGGTGCTACTCCCGAGCCGAAAAATAGCTCACAAGAGGGGGGAACGCGGGTAGCGCGGAAAGCCGGAGCAGGCGTCGAAGATCGGCACGCTGTCGATGCTCGGGTGGACGCAGGCTGGGGGATTCGTGGCCGATGATGGAAATCGTGATTTCCATCATCCGTTTTTAGAAGACACCACCGACAGAAGTCACCTATTTGCGTCGGCTTGTGTTGTCTTTCTGAA